>NZ_JACGVP010000028.1:0-23802 GCF_014077275.1 Colwellia sp. BRX8-7
AAACCTCCGGTATCCGCTTTAGTTTGAAGGACTATTTAACCCTTGTAGATGAAACAGGTCGCGTAATAAGAGCAGACAAACGAGGCGCTATCGAGACTAAAATCGCAAATATTCTGTCAAGACTTCACATCAGCGATGACAGTTGGCTCAAACTCACCACAAACTTTGAAGGTATATTCACGGGCGCAGTCGGCACCGCAGAGCATTTGTGTGAATTTACTGAGCACGTAGGGTTAAAGCGAGCACACGGTAAAGCAAATGCACAAGCTTGTTTGAATAGCGCGTAAACTTAACTACATGCAAAAACAGCACTAAGACCACAAGAAAACACGGCTACCTTGGGGAGAAGTAAACTTGCCTGAAATTCACTCATTTAATCAACATCTATAAAAATCGATATGCAAAGGCTTACAAGATGAAATACATGCATTGTTGTTGACCAATGGATAGCGTGTTTTAGAGCATTATCATTGCGTAGCATTATTATGGGTGGCATAGTAATTTTTTTTATCATGGGTGGCATAGTAATTTATTTCAGAGCATTATTATTGCTAGAATTATTATGGGTGGCATAGTAATTTCTTATTGCTAG
The DNA here is from genome assembly GCF_014077275.1 of Colwellia sp. BRX8-7. Classification (NCBI taxonomy): domain Bacteria; kingdom Pseudomonadati; phylum Pseudomonadota; class Gammaproteobacteria; order Alteromonadales; family Colwelliaceae; genus Colwellia; species Colwellia sp. BRX8-7. The sequence goes on from NZ_JACGVP010000028.1 coordinate 593, forward strand.
AATTATCATGGGTGGCATAGTAATTTCAGACCTAAATATTATCTTTGCTCATCATTTTCAATGGCATTATGTTGAAAAGTATTTTTCTGTTCTTTACGCCAGCGACCAGGGCTTAAACCATAGTCTTTCTTAAAACGGTGAGCAAAGCTTGCACTATCGCCATAGCCTACGGTGTCAGCTATTTGATCAAGATTATATTGTGTATAACGAAGTAAGTAGCAAGCGTATTCTAGGCGAGTGTGAGTTAATAGTTTGATTGGTGTCATCCCCATTTCTTTCTTACATAAACGAAAGAAATGCGGCTCAGACATATGCATTTCTGCAGCTAATTGCTTAACAGTCCACGGCAGTTGCAATTGCTTATTTACACGACGTATTAGAGAGTGAAATTTTTGTTGTTGCTTTGTTAGTTGCTGCCCCATGTTCAGTGTTTGCGCAATTTGATAAATTAAAACTTCGACTAAGCGCAGTACAATATCTGATTGATACATACTCTCGCCGTGTTTGAATTCTCTAATAAGTGACATCGTTTGATAAAGTTTCTCTGCATTCGCACTGGAATAAACGGAAGGTTGAAGTTGATGAACAAACTTATATTCAGAACAGTCATGCAGTAATAGCCAACACATATCCCAATATTTCCCCGAAAGTTCATACAAAAAAGGGGTTCCTGCTGGCAGTAAAAGCACACTGCCGGGTTTAACTAAATATTCGTTGTTACCAAACTTGATCTTTCCCTCCCCTGCATGAGTAGAAATTAAGTAATGAACATGCCTATTGCTGTTTTCATTACCTAAACAAACTTCTCCTTTACCTATTTTGCCTATTTGATATTCAGTTTGTAAATACGACAACCCCGCAAAGGCTATGAAACTATCAGCTTGCCCTGGTAATTTATCAAAATTAATAAAGTCCTCAATACAATCAGGATGAATATTTAAAATATCTTGCCACATAGAATTACCAAAATGATAGTTTTAAACATGATACATGACAATTTCAATTATGTTTTTTTTATCACTATATTTTATAATTCTATGCAATATTATAGTAACCCCTAATGACTAAAACCAATGCGTAACATCGAACCTTCATCATTAAAGCAAAGCATTAAATTAGCTTGGCCTATCTCTTTACAAAGCATATTGGTCACCATGCTAGGCATGAGTGACATAATGATGGTTGGGCATTTAGGCGATACGGCCGTTGCTTCTGTTGGGCTGGGTAACAGAATTCAATTTGTTTTTTTAATCATTTTAGCGGGACTCGCTTCAGGTGTTGGTACTTTATCTGCGCAACACTTTGGCGCGGGTCAAATTGGTGTGATTAGACAAGTCATTGTTAAAACACTTGTTATTGCAGCAGGGATTTTACTGCCTATATTACTCATTACTTTCTTGTTTTCTGACAATATCATGGGGATTGCCACAACAGATCCCAGCGTTATAAAAGCAGGAACAAACTACCTTTGGCTGACCATGCCTAGCTTAATTTTTGTTGTCATTGTGATGATATTTGAAAACGCGTTAAGGGGTCTTGGGCAAGTAGTCTTCCCCATGTTAATTAGTACCATCGCTATTATTACCAATATTCTTTTAAACTATTGGTTAATCAAAGGTGGCTTAGGTATAGAGCCAATGGGTGTTATTGGCGCTGCGCTAGCAACACTAATTGCGCGAGCACTTCATGCTTTATTAATACTGGTCTACTTAGCAAAGGTTAAGCACAGTATTTTTCCAACAACCTTCTTTTGTGCTAGTTTTTATAACAAACAAGAGTGGACTAAATTACTCACCTTAGTTTGGCCTATGATGCTAAGTTTTGGCGTGTGGTCACTAGGCACTTTTGTATATCAACTGATATATGGACGTATTGGAACACAAGAACTTGCTGTAATGAGTCTATTAGCGCCAATGGAAGGATTATTGGTTTCATTCTTTTTTGGTTTTGCTTCTGCTTGCGCTATTTTAGTTGGGCAGCGCTTAGGTAGAAACGAATTTATAACGGCATGGATTTTAGCAAAACATTACGCCATTAGTGCGCCAATTGTTACCTTTTTATTAGCCTTGATTTTACTTCAATGTGAGTCTTTAGTCTTTATGCCTTATAGCAATTTGTCTCCAGAAACAATGGCACTGTCCCATGATGTTTTTGTATTGATCACCTTTGGCACTTGCTTGAAAGTATTTAACTTAACTATGTCTATGGGGATATTACGCGCAGGTGGTGATAACAAATATTGCATGTTAATTGATATATCAGGCATGTGGATTTTAAGCATTCCATTAACGTTGGCGGCGGCATTTTACTTTAAGTTACCACTATATTGGGTAGTTCTCATCTCTTACTCTGAAGAAATAACTAAAGCATTTATGTTTGTTTTCAGAATGAGAACGAAGCTTTGGTTAAAAAACCTAACGGCTGAAAGTGTTGCCTAGTTGAACCAATTCGATTAAGTTGCACACAGCTAAAACTTGAGTAACTAATGTATATTTCCAAGTTGTAATCAAATCAGAAAGTCGTAAAATCTACATTGCAGTCACTCACCTTTTCTAAAATTCAGATGAAATAGAGTATTAGTTCTATGGCGAAAACGCCCCCTATAGCCATAGAATTAAAATTTATGTCAGCTTTAAGATCTGAAAGTTGACGTTTGATATTTTGACTGATCTTATTCCGCAATGCGCTCGCAGAACACGTTAACACAGTTATTTAATGATGTGTTTCGAATGATTATTAAGGTTCACTTATACGAGACGTCAGGTTCCAACTTTATTTGGAGTGTTTCGGGTACTTTTTTAATAAATAAAACTTACTGCCACATTTTTTCTATCTTTATTCAGAAAAGCCCATTTTTGCTCAACGGTATAAGTCGGCTTGCTTGTTTTTTTTGTTTCGATCTTTATTTGGCTTCTACACTAATGAGTGATTAATTAGCGATAAACTTATGAATACGTATGTAGCTTAGCTGTAAATTGGTGTCAGTCCTTTATGCTTGATGTAATAAAAAAACATCAGGAATATCTATGAAAAAAATTATACTCAGCCTTGCTTTACTGATTTCATCTCACAGTTTATTTGCACAAACCCTTAAGTTAGCGTCACCCGACGGAAAAATAATTCTCAGTGTTAGTGACCAAGGAAAACCTAATTACGAAATGAGCTTTTTAGGTGAAAGCATTATAAAACCCTCCCGCTTAGGCCTAGCATTCAAAGATACTATCGCTTTTAGTGACGGTTTTACTATTTCATCGAGTGAAACCCAATCAGCCAAAGAGGTATGGCAATTACCTTGGGGTGAACGTAAAAATGTGACTGATGAACACAATGAATTATTAGTGACTTTTTCAAGAAATAATAAAAAACACACTAAAGAATTCAAGGTACGTTTTCGATTGTTTAATGACGGCATTGGTTTTCGTTACGAAGTGCCAAAACAACAAGATATTGATCACGTTGAAATCATTAATGAATTCACCGAATTTGTTGTAAACGACGCGGATAAAGCGACCGCATGGTGGATTCCAGCACGTGGCTGGAATCGTTATGAATACATTTATAATACCACCAAGCTAGCTTCGGTTGACCGCGCCCATACACCTTTTACTTTTAAACTAGACTCGGGCATTCACCTTAGTATTCATGAAGCGGCATTAGTTGATTATGCTGCTATGACGATTAACCAAAAGCGTCCTGGTGTCTTAAAAGCCGATTTAACACCTTGGTCAGACGGCACCTTAGTTAAAACAAAAACCAATTTCAAAAGTCCATGGCGTACTATTCAAGTCAGTAAAGATGCGGTTGGCTTACTCAATTCTGACCTGATATTAAACCTTAATGAACCGAATAAATTAGGTGATGTATCTTGGGTTGAACCGGCTAAATATTTGGGGATTTGGTGGGGAATGCACATTAACGCCAACACCTGGGGCAGTGGCGACAAACACGGTGCAACCACCAGTGAAACCATGCGTTATATCGACTTTGCCGCTGAACATGGTTTTTCTGGGGTTTTGGTTGAAGGCTGGAACCTAGGCTGGGATGGCGACTGGTTTTTCAACGGCGACGTGTTTAATTTCAGTAAAGCTTATGATGATTTTGATATTGCTGCCGTATCAGCTTACGGTGAAAAGAAAGGGGTTCAATTAATTGGCCACCATGAAACCTCAGGTAATGTGACTAATTATCGTAATCAAATGAGTGATGCTTATGCACTTTATGAAAAGTACGGCGTAAGACAAGTAAAAACAGGTTATGTTGCTGACGGTGGCGATATTAAACGCATTGATGAAAAAGGCATAGTTCACAAAGAATGGCATGACGGCCAGTTCATGGTGAGTGAGTATTTACACAGTATTACTGAAGCAGCGAAATACAAAATTAGTATTAACACCCATGAACCGATTAAAGATACCGGTTTGCGCAGAACCTACCCTAACTGGATTTCAAGAGAAGGCGCTCGCGGCCAAGAATTTAATGCTTGGGGCACACCACCAAACCCGCCTGAGCATACCACCATTTTACCCTTTACTCGCATGTTAGCTGGACCAATGGATTTTACACCAGGCATCTTCGATATGAGTTTTAATGGCTTGGGTGATAAAAGTAATCGCCCACAAACTACGCTAGCAAAACAATTAGCATTATACGTGGTGCTTTATAGCCCTATTCAAATGGCGGCTGATTTACCTAAAAACTATCAAGCAAATTTAGCCGCATTTCAATTTATTAAAGATGTACCAACCGATTGGCATGAGAGTATAGCGATTGCTGGTGAGGTCGGTGAATATGTTGCTTTTGCTCGTCAAGAAAGGGGGGGTGATGATTGGTTTATTGGCGCATTAACCGATGAGCAAGCACGCACGTTAACATTGCCGTTAAATTTTCTTGATAAGAATAAGCGCTATCAAGCACAAATTTATCGCGATGGTAAAAACGCAGAGTGGATTAACAATCCCTATGAAATGATCATTGAAAACAGGCAAGTCACCGCTAACGACCAATTAGTCTTACCCTTGGCGACAAGTGGCGGTGCTGCGATTCGTTTCAAAGCATTATAATCAATTGATATTTATAATTTAAACAGCGTAAAGAGTAGCATAAGTCTTACTTGTGCTACTCTTTTTACAACCCCAGATACCGAGAATACCCCAAAGCCACAACATTAATAAAAATAGCGAGCCAGAGCACAAAAATAAAAGACCGTTTTTGGGTTTTATGTCGAAAAGCTTGTTGAGCTAATAGCGCTCCTGGCCATCCGCCAAGTAGCGCAAAGACCTGTAGTGTTTTTTCTGAGATGCGCCATAGCTCTTTTATCGCATTTCTTTTGTCGATGCCATAAAGTACAAATGTTAGTAAACTTAAGATCAAGTAACTCACTAGCACCCATAACGCTATTTCTTGCATCATAAAGAGCAGACCAAGAGCCATTAAAAATAAAAAAACGACACTTTTTGAAAACATATTTATAGCTCGCACAATATACTTTGTAAGCACAACGCTAGTCATTCGCGATGGTTACCATAGTTTATCGATAAGAGTTCATCGATATACTGGTTGAAGATAAAATTAAAAAAACCGATTATTTAACAATAGTCGGTTTTGATTCACTTTCTTACTTGTTAAATATCAATTGACGATAAGTTTTTAAAATCAACTAGATGGGCGTTCTTTCTTGAGTTTAATAATCAAGTCGATATGAGGAATAAGCTCCTCTATTTCTCGAATATGATCCCGCAAGCTTTCCCATTGCGTTAATTCTAATTTACCCGAGTCTAATATGGCGAGTTTTAGTTCACTGACTAACGAATTCTCATCGACTTGCTCTATAAACTCATTAATACGTAATAGGTTGTCTAATTCTGCTTGAGAAATTATTTCTATATCACTACTTTTTGTCATCGCTAACTCTTTAAAAAAACACTATAAAAACAAGTATAGCCAAGCTTTATTTTTTTGCTCAACATCGATAAAGCTAAAGGTATTTTAATTGTCACAATTTAGTAAGAAAAAAGTCATATTCAACTTGTAAAGTGCCTCACGTTAACTAAATAAAGCTCAATAAGGGATACTCATGGAACATAATAACTTTGATGAATATGATGAAATATTTAGCCTTTTCGACGGTTTACTCACGGATCAAAAAGAATCGCGCTCACGAAAAAGAAAGTGGCGAGAAATTGAAACGTATAAAGATAGAAAACGATTACGCCAAGAGCTTCATGATTTACAAGATTACTCGTCTTAATCATTAGCGTTTGGAGTAAGTAGACATTACTCCAAACTCTGCATAATTTAATCCGTTATGATTGGGCAAAATCAACCAAGGTTTTGCCAGTCATACGGTAACCTACCCATTCATCTTGAGACACAGCACCTATCGCTTGATAAAAATCACGTGAGGGCTTATTCCAATCTAAACAGCTCCATTCAAAACGTGCACAATCATTATCAATAGCGGTTTTTGCCATGTTTTTTAATAATTTTAAACCCGCACCTTTCCCTCTATGCTCTGGCGTTACGTATAAATCTTCAAGGTATAAACCTGACTTTGCTAACCACGTTGAATAATTATAAAAATAAATCGCCATGCCAATAGCCACACCATCGAGTTCACAAATTAAGCCGTGTACTTGTGTATTTGTACTAAACATACTGTCTTTTATGGTTTCAACTGTTGCGTACACTTCATGTTCAGCTTTTTCATAAATAGCGAGTTCTTTAATAAAAGTGAATAAAAGTTCGGCATCATCTATGCTTGCTTCACGTATCGTTATCTCAGACATTTTACTTCCTTATTTTCTTCATTAATTTTTTCCATAGCATACCAGTACCAAGATATTTAAACACCTGCCCTGCAATGTCACATAAATAAACAACAAGGTTGAACTAATATCAAAAATTAGCTCTAAGTAAGAGATTAAAAGATAATTAAACACTTCTGGTAAACTTTTTAAAGTTTGTCTCTGTTTAGTAAATCACTTTATCGATACAATATAACAAATGAGTTATCGCCATTAAAAAAGGAAAGTCTGTGTTCAATAAAATAGCTTCACTCGCCTTATTCACCTTTATCACTTTACCGGTATTTTCAGCAGAGGTCAGCTCGACAGCAAAGTTAACCGCCGATTACGCCGTGCAAACCTATCAAAAATCTATGGTTGCTAGCTTAGCCGAGTTAGTAAAATACAATACCTTAGCAATTGATGGTGTTTCGGCTAATGACAACCCTGAACATATAGCTTTTAAAGCCGAATTAAAAAAACAAGCTGAAGATTTAGGCTTTGATTATACCGACGACGGTTATGTTGTTGTTATTGGCTTAGGCGAAAGCACAGAGCGCTTAGGAATAATTACCCACGGTGACGTACAACCAGTAAACCCCAAAAAATGGCAAAAATCTCCGTTTGAACTTGATACAACTTCAGAGCCCGGCAAACTTATCGCTCGCGGTACCGAAGATGATAAAGGGCCAATATCAACCGCGCTCTTTGCAATGAAAGCCATTAAAGACAAAAATATAACGCTCGACAAGCGTATTGAATTGTATGTTTACATGGCAGAGGAATCAGACTGGGGTCCATTAGAAGCTTATATTAAGACCCATACATTGCCACAAATCAATATTACCATTGACGCTGAATACCCTGTTGTCACCGCTGAAAAAGGCTACGGGACAATAAAAATAGCCTTTAATAAAAATAAATATACCGGTTTAGATGCTTACCTCAGTGAATTTAGTGGTGGTTTTTTTGGTAGTCAAATACCTGAAGATGCTAAAGTGGTGATTGAAAATGCTGACCTTAGTTTACTGCAACAACTAATGGATAAGGCAAGAGAATATCAAGGTGTTAGTTTTGATTTAGAATTAAAAGGAAGCACCTTAACGATTACTGCATTAGGAAAATCAGCTCACTCATCGAAGCCAGAAGAAGGCCTAAATGCCATTCCATTTTTAGCGGGTTTATTATCGCAAACTCGCTGGCCTAGCAATGGTGCAGGTACATTAGTTAACTTTATTAATGATAATATTGGTTTAGGTTTAGAAGGGAAAAAGTTTGGTAACATAGCCTACAGTGATGACTTTATGGGACCTATGACGGTTTCACCCACGGTTATTAAGCAATTGAAAAATAATATTGAATTGAATATTAATATTCGTCGTCCGCGTGGTAAATCAGCGCAACAGCTAACGGAAGAAATTAATCACGTCATCGCGACTTGGAAGCTAACAAATATGGCTGACATTACCGAGCTTGAACATTATATTGGTGACCCTTTTATTCAAAACGATGCACCACATATTGACACATTACTGGCTGTATTTTCACACTTTACCGGTATAAAGGACGCTAAGCCTATTGCTATCGGTGGCGGCACAAATTCACGCTTATTTCCAAATGCAGTAAGCTTTGGGCCATCAATGCCAAATGCTAATTATACCGGCCATTCTGAGCATGAATTTATTACCATGAAACAGTTCGTTTTAAATTTAAAAATGTATACCGCCGCTTTAGTTGAAATGGCTGCAGCCAAAACACAGTAACGAGTAGTGCAGTACTAAAGAACAGGAGAGGTTATGAAAAAAACATGTATTGTTACCGGAGGAAGTTCAGGTATTGGTCTAAGCATAGTGAAATTATTTACGGATAAAGGCTATCAGGTTTTTAATTTAGACTTACAACCAAGCAACCTTGCCACACTGCGCGGTGCTGATATTAACTGTGACATCAGTAATGTTGAGCAAGTACAAAGTATTATCAGTAATATAGCTAAAACAGCGACTATTGATGCTTTAGTCTCAAATGCTGGCATTCACTTTTCAGGAAATATTGAGAACACGTCAGCCGCTGATTTAGATAAAGTCCTTAACATTAATGTTAAGGGCGCGTATGCCGCGATAAAAGCGGTACTACCCCATATGAAAGCCAATAAAAATGGCGCTATTATCTTAATGGCATCTGACCAAGCATTAATTGCCAAGCAAAATTCATTTGCCTATAACATTAGTAAAGTCGCGCTCGCTTCGATAGCAAAAACCACCGCGCTTGATTACGCTAGCTTTAACATTCGTGCCAATGCTGTGTGCCCCGGCACAATAGAGACCCCTTTGTATCATCAAGCGATTGATCATTATTGTCAACGCTCTGGCGCTAACAAAGCAGAGGTTCACGCTGAAGAAGCGGCTTTACAGCCGTTAGGTCGTTTAGGTCAACCCGAAGAAGTCGCTGAGTTAGTTTATTTTTTAGCATCAGATAAAGCTAAGTTTATCACTGGTAGTTTACAAGTGATTGATGGTGGTTATACTGCGCAATAATTCACTTGGTAGTTATAACAACAGCTAGCGTTTAACGACAGTTAAAAGAGAATACTAGAAATTGCGATACCCTTTTTTTTGTTGGTAATAACAACTAAGTGGCAACTTCTCTGAAGGAAAATTCAACAGGATGTTTTCAATGATACATTTCAGTTCAGGCCTTAATGAACATAGGGTAATATGAAAATAATTGATCCTCACTTGCATTTATTTAACCTTGAACAAGGCCACTATCAGTGGTTAAAAACTGATAGTCCACCTTACTGGTCAGATAAAAAAACCATTAGACAAAGTTTCACAGAAAAGGACTTAGCTTTATCTGTTCCTCTGCAACTTGCGGGTTTTGTTCACATCGAAGCCGGATTTGATAATCAACAGCCTTGGCGAGAAATTGCTTGGTTAGAAGATAGCTGTTCCCTACCCTTTAGAGCTATTGCTGGCGTTAATTTACTTTTACCAACAAGCGAGTTTCAACAAATACTAGATAAGCTTGATAAATTTGAGTCCGTAGTCGGTGTTCGTGACATTCTAGATGAAAATGCCTGCGCATATTTATCAAATCCGCACGTTAAGGAAAACTTAGCCCGACTTTCCCAGCAGCAGTTGATTTTTGAATGCCAAATGGCGTTAACTGATGTGGTAGCGACCGAGCAATTAATAGCGGTTATCAATGAACTGCCGGCATTAAAATTAGTCATTAATCATGCAGGTTGGCCACCCGAAGATATTGACAGTAAACAATGGCAAAATTGGCAAAGTGGCATACAAGCACTAAGTGGTTATGAAAATGTTGCCATTAAATGCTCGGGGTTTGAAATGGTTAATCGCCAATATAGTGACCCGTGGCAACAGCATGTCATCAAACATTGTTTAGCTACCTTTGGTTTAGATAAAACCATGCTAGCCAGTAATTTTCCTTTGTGTTTATTTAAAAGTAGTTATCAAAAAAACTGGATGTTCCATTTCGAAAACCAACCATTATCAACAACTGAGCTTGAATTATTATGTTATAAAAATGCCTTGCGCATCTACAAAATCCCTATTTAAGCCATAAATTAAGAAGAAAAATCTACCCATAAGACCTTAGATAAAATACTATTTCATTACCTCGCACTTTTATGGTGAATTAATGGATAACTTCGACAGAAAAATTCTTAAAATCTTACAAAATGACTGTACGCAGCCAGTCAGTGAGGTTGCCGCTCAAGTGGGGCTTTCAACAACCCCATGCTGGCGACGTATTCAAACTATGGAGAAAAATGGTGTTATAAAAGGGCGGGTTGCCTTGGCCGATCCTGAAAAGTTAAATGTTGGCTTAACCGTTTTTGTGATGATTAAAACCAACCAGCATAATTCTGATTGGCTTGATGATTTCAGTATCAATTCAAAAGAGTTTCCAGAAATTACCGAGTTTTATCGAATGAGTGGCGAAGTAGACTATTTACTACGTGTCGTTGTTTCTGATATGAAAGCCTACGATGCTTTTTATAAAAAACTCATCGGCCAAGCCAGCTTTGCCGATATTAGCTCAAGCTTTGCCATGGAAGAAATTAAATATACGACCGCACTACCCGTTGATTATATCTAACGCGTGATAAAAAAGGATGGCGATTAGCCATCCTTTTTACCTTCAGACATTGAAGCTGATTACTTTAATGAATTAACCGTAACATGCGGTGAGCGTTTCACGACTTCATCATTTAATTCAATGCCTAAACCTGGTACTTCTGTCACTTGGAAAAAGCCATTTATCGGTTGTGGGTCTTGCAAACACAATTCACGATTCCAATGCTTAGTCGCATAAGTATGATGCTCATGGATTAAAAAGTTAGGAATTGCCGTTTCTAAATGCAAAGACGCTGCTGTTGCTACTGGGCCGCCACAAACATGGGCTTGAATACGAATATCGTAGACATCAGCATAGTCACAGACTTTTTTAGACTCGGTAAAACCACCACATAAACCCACATCGGGCTGAAGCACATCAATACTTTGATCTTCAAAATATTGGCGTACATCCCAACGATGATATAAACGTTCACCACCGGCAATGGGGACATTAACCCGTTCAGCCACTTTTTTATGCACTTTCGCGTTTAAATAATTAACCGGCTCTTCGTACATCATACAGCCAACTTCTTCAACAATTTCACCCATTTGAATCGCAGAAGCAGCGCCCATTAATGAATGTGATTCGAAAATAATATCAACATCTTCACCGACGGCATCACGAATAGCGCGTAATCGGTCTCCAAATAAACGCATCTGCGGCTTGGTAAATAATTTAGTGCGATCGAACGATGATGTGCCATCGGCATTATAAACAATAGGATCTACTTTTACCGCGTCGTAGCCTTCAGCTACCGCTTTTAATGCAGCTTCAGCATATTCTTCTGGTAAAAATAACTTCTTAACTTCAACGTCCCAATCAAACTGTAATTGGCTAGCGTAGGTACGTAATTTATCATTAACTTTGCCGCCAAGCAGTTGATAGACAGGCACACCTAATGCCTTACCTTTAATATCCCAAAGTGCGGTATCAATAGCACTCATTGCAGAATAAAGCACCGGCCCACCACCTAATCCCCAGAAACTTTCGCGCAGCATTCGAGACCATAACAATTCGGTTCTAAAAGGGTCAAAACCAATTAAAACTGCTTCGGTAATTTCTTTAATCATCGCCGCTGCAGCACTATGCCCCCAATCGTAAGCAAGACCTGCTTCACCAACCCCCGAGATACCTTCATCGGTATGAACACGAATAAAAACAGGGTTCCAACCGGCGCGAGCTGGACATTCAATATCAAAAATTTCTACGTGAGTGACTTTCATTTTATCTTCTCTAAATATGTGAGTGTTTGTCGCAGAGAACTTATTTCAATAGCGGCATAACGAGGTGTAAAGACAACTTTATTATTAGGTCGCAAAGCTAGGATCAGCGCGATAGACTTTCCTGACCATCGCCGGCCAAGCCTTTTGACCGCCGGTACTGCCCGTATGAACGATATTTGCTTGCGATTTTATACCATCAACAATGCTTTGATCGACTAAAATGGTTGCCATACCGGTTGCCATTACTTGTAGTTGTACTTGACAAGCACGTGTTAAATCATACATATGCATAAAAGCATCGCCAATGGTTTCACCTAAAGTTAAACCACCATGGTTTCTTAATAGCATAAAGTTTGCCGAGCCCAAGTTATTTTGTAAGCGAAGTTTTTCGTCAGCATTTACCGCTAAACCTTCGTAATCATGATAGCTAAGAGAAGCCAGTGCGAACATAGCGTATTGACTTAACGGCAACAAACCTTCTTGTAAACTTGCCACCGCAATGGTTTCATTAGTGTGTAAATGCAAGACACATTGCGCGTCATGGCGAGCTTCATGGACAGCGCTATGAATAGTAAAACCTGCAGGGTTAATTTCAAAAGGACATGCTGGGTCAATAATATTACCTGCTATATCTATTTTAACCAGATTCGATGCGGTAATTTCATCAAAAGCTAAACCGAAAGCATTAATGAGTAAATGCTCAGAATCAGGTATGCGTGCTGAGATATGAGTATAAATTAAATCATCCCAGCCATGCATAGCGATAAGACGATAACAAGCCGCTAAATCGATGCGTGTTTGCCACTCTTGTGCTGACACTTTATTTTTTAAGTTAATCTGTGGGATAGTTAACATTAAAGTCCTTTAAAGAATTATTATTCTATAATTTTAAATCATCGATAATACAAATCAAACCGCTAGTGTAATAAATTACAATTAAAGGCTAGATAAAAATCAGCTAAGTTAAGCAAATTGGTATCAATTAAATAAACATCTTAATTAAACTACCAATGAGTAAAACAAACACCAAAATAGGAATGATTTTTGAATACTTAGCTTGCTCTTCTTCACCCATAGGTTTGCCAAAACGCTCACCTAAAATAACCATTAAGGCAATACCGGCAAAAACAGCTAATAAAATCATGATTAAAGTCATTATTTCTCCTATTATTAATCTCTAAACCAATTGCACATTGCATTAGCTAATTATTCAATTACCATAGCAAGATAACAAGCAAAAATATGTAAACAACAATATGACTGCACCTGATAACTTTGCTGAGAAGCGACGCTTTATTATAAGATTAGGCAAAGCTTTGCATAAGTTTGGCACGCCTGCTTATCGTCTTGAAGCACATCTTCAAGATGTTTCGACATTTCTCGAATTAAAAGCATGTTTTATCATCACACCCACGGCTCTGACTTTTGTCTTATCTGAAGATGAAGAGAACCAACAATATAATCATGTTATTCGAGTAAAGCCAGGTGATCTTGATTTAGGTTCACTGGCACGAACAGATGAACTAGTTGATGAATTAAGTTCGGGTCAACGCACGTTATCTGAGGCCATTGAACGACTTGATGATATCGCTAATAAACCCAACCCTTACGGTCGTTTTCTTACCTTTTTAGCGTTTGGTGCTTCAAGTGGTGCTTTTTCGATGCTAATGCACACCAGCTGGAACGATGTATTTTGGTCGGTATTATTAGGCTTTGTTGTTTGCTTATTTACCTTTTGGGCCGAATACTCACGCCGAGTTACCGAAACTTTAGAACCAATTGCAGCCATTACCACCGCCCTACTAGCCTCGGCCATTACGCTAATTGACCCAAGTATTAATATGCCCTTGGTTATTCTTTCAGCCATCATTGCTTTTATACCCGGCTTAGCATTAACACTAGGCTTAGCTGAGTTAGCCGCTCGACATCTAATGTCGGGTACTGCGCGTATTATGGACGCGGTAATGATGCTATTTAAGCTTTATTTTGGCGCGGTATTAGGCATGGCGTTAGGAAAGTTATTTTGGGGCGAAGTGTTATATGTTACCCCCGCCAGCATGCCTGTTTGGACAGCATGGGCGGCAGTGACCACTTTATCTATAAGCTTAGTTATATTATTTCGCGTCCGTAAAAAAGACGCTCCATGGGGAATTATTTCTGGCTATGTTGCATTTGGTGCTAGCATTATTGGTGCCGCTTACTTAGGCCCCGCGCTTGGCGCTTTCGTTGGTGCCTTTGTTTTAGGTATGTATGCTAATTTATTCTCACGTATTATGAGATTACCTTCAAGCATTGTTAAGCTATTAGGTTTAGTCGTGCTGGTGCCTGGAAGTAAAGTTTATATCGGCTTAAACAGTGCGGTATCCGGAGTGAATATGTTAAATACTAATAATATTGGTTCTGAAGCCTTCCTAATTTTTATGTCGCTTGTCGCTGGCCTTGTTTTTTCAAATGTTGCCTTACCTTCTCGTAAAACGTTGTAATAAAGTACGCTAATGAAACCAGTTAACAAAAAGACAGCATATCACCATGGCGACTTACGCAGTTCTCTCGTTGAAACGGGCGCCGAGATGATTGAAGAGGCAGGAATTGAAGGACTGTCATTACGTAAACTTGCTGAGCGTATTGGTGTTTCTCGTACAGCAACCTATCACCACTTCAAAAATAAAAATGATTTACTTTGTGCGATAGCTGCACTGGGGTTTATTCAATGGACAAGTATTTCTAATGCTATATTTGACGATAAAGAGCTTTCAGGAGAAGAAAAATTTCGTCAGTTTGTTCATCAGTACATAACATTTGCTACCGAAAATGCTTCAATTTACGAATTAATGTTTGGTAAAACAATTTGGAAAAAAAACAATAGCGATCAAGCTTTGCGTGATATCGCTTATCCTAGTTTTAATTACCAACTAGAAATGACCAAAACTTGGCAGCAACAAGGCTTATTGATTGAAGACGAAAATAGCTTACGTTTAGCACAGGTAACTTGGGGTACATTGCACGGTATTGTGCGTTTACTAATTGATGGAATTTACCTTGATACCAGCCATATTGATGAAATGTGTGAATGTGTCGTCAAGGTTTTTATTCACCAACAAAAATTATAATAAGGGTTAGGCATGTCTGAAGACAATAACAATAAAACCGCTCAGTTTGACCAGTTTTTTTCTATTAGTTATCCTTTCAATGTCAATGCAACTATCATTGAAACCGATACAGCGCCAAGTTATCAATGTTTTATGAACACCATGCCGATGCCGTTTAAAATGGCCTCTGAAATAGTCACCCTTGACCAAGCTGCATTGCGCCCACTGCAAACCCTTGGTAGCGTTGCGGGACAATTAGTTGATTATTTACATCATCAAGCTAAAAAAATAGACTTACTGGTTAGTTATATTTTGAGCGAGCAAGACAACGAAATGCAACGTTACCAAGGCACTCATTTTGGTGGTGGCGGCGTTATTTTTACCAGTAAAAATCTTTTTGATACCGGCCAATTTATTACCTTGAAAATATTTCTCCTTGATGATAATTGTGCAATTTACTGTTGTGGGGAAATAATTTCAGCAACAACTACAAGCGATGAACTCACTAGCTACAAAGTTATTTATCATCATATTAGAGAAGAAGACCGTGAAATATTAGTACGTTGTAGTCTTCATCAGCAATCAAAACAGTTGCAGGTTTTAGCGCAACAGCGCAATGAGCTATCAGCAAAAGAAAAGTAATTTAGCGCGTAAAAGTATTTCTCCGTTAAGTCTAGCTGATATAAAGCACACTTTAGCGCCTATTCCTTGTTGAGTAAGTCAAAAACCGTTAGCGTGATCACCATAAAATTTCAGGAAGATAGTTATGAACATGAATAAAAGATCTTTTTTAAAAGCGGGTGGTGCAAGCATTGCTGCGTTATCCGTATCAGCTTCAGCATTTGCCTCATCAACGAAAGAAAGTCAGTCAAATAGCCAAGTACTAAAAGACATCACCAAAGATGTTGCTGGCATTACTTCTGCAGAGCGTGAAGCTCGGATAGTAAAAGCTCAGCAATTAATGCAGCAAATGAATATTTCTGCGCTTATTATTGAGCCCGGTGCCGCCATGGATTATTTCTCTGGTATTCAATGGTGGCGCAGCGAACGCTTAACAGCTTTAGTGATCCCTCAACAAGGTAAAGTGGCGGTAGTTTGTCCCTTTTTTGAAGAGCCTAGTATTCAAGAAAGTTTAGCTATTGATGGCGACATTCGTGTTTGGCAAGAGCATGAAAGCCCGTTCGAGCGTATCAAACAAATACTAGCAGACCGAGGTATTAGCCTTACCAAAGGGACGATTGGTTTTGAAAACTCGGTACGTTATTTTGTTCAACACGGTGTAATGAGTTTATTATCAACTCTTCAACATGTCAGCGCAGAACCCGTTACGCGTGGTTGTCGCATTATTAAAAGTCACCATGAATTGCAACTGATGCATAAAGCTAATGAGGTAACACTATTAGCCTATAGCGAGGTATATTCAAAGTTAGAAGTGGGTATGACTTCTGCACAGGTTAAAAGCTTGATGAGTAATGCACAAGCTACGTTAGGGGGAAAAGGCGCGTGGAATATGGCCTTAATAGATCAAGCAAGTGCTTTCCCTCATGGCAGTAAAAAGAAGCATCTAATTAAAGAAGGTTCTATTGTATTAATGGACTGTGGCTGTAATGTCCATGGTTATCAGTCAGACATTAGCCGAACCTTTGTGATGGGTGAGCCAACAAAGCGTCAACGTGATGTTTGGCAAACGGTACGTACCGGCCAAAAAATAGCCTTTGAGCAAGCGCAAATAGGTAATGCTGCGGGTACTGTTGACGATGCGGTACGAAAATACTATCAAGCACAAGGATTCGGTCCTGATTATAAATTACCAGGTTTGTCGCACAGAACTGGTCATGGCATAGGTATGGAAGGTCATGAAAGCGTTAATTTTGTTCATGGTGAACAAGAAAAGTTAACAGCTGGTATGTGTTTTTCTAATGAGCCTGGCATTTATATACCTGGCGAATTTGGTGTAAGACTTGAAGACTGTATTTACATGACCGATAAAGGCCCACAGTGGTTTACTATTCCCCCAGACTCGCTAGATTCTCCGTTAGGTAAGCTTGCTAAACTCGCTTAACACACTATTTATAATCTACAGTAGACTGTTTTTTAGCAAACTCATCAGTAACAGTGGCTTCACTTTATCCTAAAAAAAAGGAGTAACGGATCTTCCTTACTCCTCCTGTTTTTATAACGCAGGATACAATGAAATAACCAATAAAAGTGCCATGGTAATATTAAAAACTCTCAAGCGTTTTTGGTTAGTTAACAACACTTGTATTTTCTGCCCTAAAACAACCCAAGAACTGATGCAGGGTAAATTGATTAGCCCAAAGACAATCGCCACTAACAACACCGAGGTAAAACTCTTAGATGGAGCATAAAGGCTTATTGACGTTAGCGCCATTGTCCAAGCTTTAGGGTTAACCCATTGAAATAAAACAGCTTGAATAAAGCTAAAAGGTTTATGATTTGACGTTTGTTGTTCGACATGACTGGTAGAGCTAGCTATTTTGAATGCTAAGTAGAGTAAATAAACAATACTGACCACTTTTAGTATTTGATAACTCACCGGGAAACGATCAAATAATTGAATAACACCTAGCCCAACTAAAGCAATCATCAGTGTAAATCCAATGCCAACTCCTAATAAGTGAGGGGTTGTTTTTTTGAAACCATAATTTGCACCAGAATTCATTAACATCAAGTTATTTGGCCCTGGTGTTATTGAAGACACAAAGGCAAAAATAGTTAAGGCTGATAGTATGTCTATATTCATTGTTATTTTGCTCTTAATTGTTTGAGAGACAGGTTAAATTTCAAGCTATTTTCACTTAAATGCTCAGATGTTATATCACAAAGTTATACTGGAAAATCACCTAAGGGCGCTTATTATTAATATAGGAGTTTTAAGTACTAAATATAGAGGCTGGATGACTTAACCCTTGGTAGTGGCAAAGATCAAAGAAGGCTGGGTAGATGTATCATTTTACATGGGGATAACGCATAGAAAAATATCTATAACGCATAGGTAAGTGGGTGAACATAGCCCTCCCATCTTACCCATTTGTTATATATTATTGCTTAGATAGCAACAACTTTATTTGCACATGGACCTTTTTGTCCTTGTCCAACTTCAAACTCAACAGCTTGGCCGTCAGCCAATGTAGCGTATTCACCGCCAGATTGGATTTCTGAATGATGAACAAACAAATCTTTACTGCCGTCTTCTGGAGTAATAAATCCGAAACCTTTATCCGCATTAAACCACTTAACTATACCTTTACTCATAACACTCTCTTTATCATTGGTGAAAAATATAAACCTAACTTGCTATCACCATTACAAGTCAGGATTTGAATCTTATTAATACAAACTATATTTAACATTATAGACTGTATTTATAATTAACGGTGCGCGCCACCTTTCTTTTTCATATTGACTACTTTTCGAGCTATATCAAGTAATTCAGGTGAAACATCTTCAGCACCATCTTTTATTAGTTTACTCACATCACCGGATGAAAAGAATGAGCCACGTTCAGCTTTTACGCCTAATGATCTTACAAAATCTTTTGTTTTACCTGTACTACCCGTATCAATATACTTAAAAATAATTTGTTCATTAAAACTTTGTGGTTCTTGCTTTAAAGTAGCAATAGTATTGGTAAGTAATGTTATTTCCGATCCTAACATTTCTATTAATTCGGCAATATCTGAATATGGTTTCATTAAATTATTTAGCTCTTATAATATTATCTGATAATGCCAACAGGCTATCATTTTACAGGAGAAGCAAGTCAGTATAACTAGCCTGCTTAAAAAATTATTATACAGTGAATGCCTCTGAGTAAACAGTCTCTATTTTAATAGCCCAGAGCAATGATGAATTATTGTTACTTTTTTAATAATATTACTTAATGAATGCCCATCTTATTGGTCGACAAAACCGCCACTGCCTCATATTCAATGTTCAATGTTCACCATAACTTTCCTACAATGAGATTATATTATTTAAAATTCTAAGTTTAATCACTTATTTTGATTAAAGGTTGTCATTTATTACGCTTGATTGTTTCTCTCGTAAGTCTATAATCCGCATAATTATTATATAACTAACCACAATAAAAATGAAAAAATCATACAAAAAAAACGTAAATATATATCTTGTCATTTTTTTGTTATTAAGTCTTTGTATTTCCTATTTAGCGGTAGCGAAAACAGATACCCCAGAGATGAAGACTAAGGCAGTTTTTGGTCAAATAGAATCGGCTTTATTAATTTTAAAAAGTAACAATCAATTCACTAAAAGCAATATCAGAAGTGTATTAACCCAATATCTTCTGCCTGAGGTAGATATTCAATATTTCAGTTATAAAGTTATTAATCAAAATTTGCCCAAACTATCTGCCGAACTTAGGACTGAGTTTGTGACTGAGTTATCAAATCAATTAATAAATACTTATACCAACTTATTAAGTAAATATAGTGGTGAGTCAATGACCATCGGTACAGGGTCATTATCAAAAAGTGGTAAAATGTCGATGGTCAACATAACGATTACCGGTGAAAGTAAAGTCAACAAAGCGGTAGTAAAGTTACTGATATCAAAAGAAGGCACTTGGCAGTTCTTTGATATCATCATTGAAGGCATTAGTTTATTAGATGCAAAGCAAAAAGAAATAAATTCAAGTTTCAGTAAGTTAGGTGTCGAAGGTACACTGTTACATCTAAAAAGTATTAATCAAAGAAGCCTCACTTCTTTATAAAAATCAAGGTAGGTACAATCGTTCTAATGGAATGGCTTAATCATACGAATAATTTCAAAGCACTTTCAGCAGTACTCGCTAATAATAAATTTGTTATTGCGCTATTGTTTATTTCTATTTTTTATATGATTAAATATCTCATTGTAAGAAGAATAAAACGAAAATCAAAACAAGATAAAAGATTACAAATCAATGTAGTCAATAATATATTTACGGTATTAATAATCGTGATGGTTTTTAATATTTGGTCTGAAGAAATTCAAAAATTTGCTTTTTCGATTGCTGCTTTATTGTAGCAATTGTCTTAGCAACCAGAGAGTTTATTCAATGTTTTATTGGTTTTGTTTATATCCTGTCAAGTCGACCATTTCGTATTGGTGACTGGGTACAAGTTGGCAATCATTACGGCGAAGTGCATTCAACAGACTGGGCAAAACTAACACTGTTAGAGGTAAATGTAGATGATTATCAATACACAGGTAAAACGCTATACCTACCCAATAGCCAGCTAATTACTTCGGTTATTAAAAACCTTAACTTTTTAAAACGATATGCAATGCATCATTTTACCATTGTCAGAGATGACAGTGTTAATCCCTTCGAGTTTATTGATGAGTTGTATACTAGAGCAAGTTTATATTGTAGTGACTTTAAAGAAGTTGCAATCCGCTATAACCAACTGATTGAAAACCGTTTAGAGGTCAACATCACAGGCCCTGAGCCACATATTCAAGTAGCAACTTCTGAGGTTGGTGATACGCAAATATTTTTTACTATATTTTGCCCAACAGAGATAGCATTAGAAATAGAGCAGAAGTTAACTGCTGATTTTATGACATTGTGGTTTAAGCAAAAAATGGTTTCGTCAACTTTATCAAACTAATGTAATATCACTAATTATCAAGTCACTCAATCACGATTTACTTCTTGACTGAGTGACTTTTTAGACGCTAACATTTTGATAAATTAAATTATTTTTTATCGTTATTCAATAAAGTAAGCGTGCCATCGAGGTGCACATCGCGTTGCGGAAAAGCAACAACAATATTATTCTCTTCAAACAATTCCTCTAATCGAAATCGAATATTACTTCTAGTCACTCTTAAAGCCGTTTCTCCAGTTGAGTTTATCCAAAAATTTACATAAAACACTAATGAATTATCACCAAAGTCTTCAAAAACAACGACGGGCATTGGCGTGGTCAATACTTCTTTTTGTGCCAGTGTCGCTTCTAAAATAAGATCCGCTACTTTTCTAGCCCGAGTACCATAAGCAACCCCAACAGAAACACTTGTTCTCACTAAACTATCTCGAAGCGTCCAATTCACTACCGTATTTTCAAGTAGTTTACTGTTAGGAATAAGCAGATGAACACCATCAACACGTCTAATACGGGTTGAACGGGTGTTAATTTCTTCTACGACACCTTTGGCATTTTCAACTTCTAAAAAGTCACCAATTTTAATAGGTCGTTCCCACATTAAAATCCAACCACTGATAAAGTTGTTAATAATGTTTTGTGCGCCAAAACCAAAACCAATCGCGATTGCACCCGATAAAAAGGCAAAAGCGGTGATCGGCACATTAATCAAATCTAAGGTGGTGATCAACAATATAACTATCGCAATCACATAAAAAACACGCTGTAATAAGTGTATAATATTTGGATCAGTTTTTTTGGTCGTTAAACGCTTGGTTATAAACCTTACGCCCCACTTAGTGAGTAACAACCCAAGGTAAATAATTAGCGGAATTAACAGTAACCCACCCAATGTTACTGGTTGATCAGCAATAGTAATAACCTTAGTAGATAAGATTTCTTTTATTTGTGTAAAGTTCATAAAATCCCTTAATTTAACGACTTTTTATTTTGATCCTAAAAAGACTTTTGATGGGTCAACAAGAAAGCGTTTACCCAGTGCTTCTCTTCCTAACAGCATTAAATAACTCATATCAGAGCGATCTGTTAAGGTTATTTCAATTGACCACCTGTCTTCGCCAAGTACGATGGGGGTTTCTATAACGTAGCGTTGCTCTGTAGTGCCATTTGACGATTTAACTTTACGCATATCGCTAATGGGCGCCGTACATTTCTGCATGGCATCCACATTATGCATATCAGGGTGTAGATCAAACGTCACACTATGTACGCCATCAATAATTAATTTTTTAATATTATCAACATGTAACGACGACGTTTTTGCGCCGGTATCAACTCGCACTTGTAAGTCATCAATAGCTAAGTCTGGCAAAGCTATTGACTCTAAACGCCCGATAACAACTTTATTCGCTTTTTTCATACGGTTTCCTAACTGTCGTCATTTTCAGGTAAAAGCTGCTCTTGCACATTTTCAATATGACCTGCAATTTCTTCATCATTTTCACTGAAATAAGCGACATGAAACATGGCTTCACCTTCTTGAACTAAAGGTATGTTTTGCTTACCAATTAAAATGCCTGAGCGTGTTGCTTTAACCGAATCAAATATTGCACCGTATGGACTACCAATTTCGGCTAACACTTGACCTTTAGTGATCTGATCGCCCAAATTTACAATATTATGAACAATACCACTAGCGTTAGCGCGTACCCATTGGCTGCCATTAGCAATAAACGGCATACGTTTTTTCTTCTTGGTGCGGACAACTTTTCTGGTCATACCTAAATGCTGTAATACATTTAAGATACCTTTCATGCCCGCTCGAATTGAAAACTCATCAAAACGCAGCGCTTCACCCGCTTCATATAAGAGTATTTTCGTTTCGCTTTTAACGGCTGATTCTCTTAACGAGCCGTCAACTAAAGTAGAATTCAACACAACCGGCACGCCAAACACTTCCGCCAAGGCTTTGGTATCGGGATCAGACATATCCGCCCTAATTTGTGGCAGGTTTGAACGATGAATTGCCCCAGTATGTAAATCGATACCGTAATCACAATGCTTAACGATTTCGTTGAGAAATATATAAGCAACGCGTCCTGCTAAAGAGCCTTTCGCAGAGCCGGGAAAACAGCGATTTAGATCACGACGGTCAGGCATATAGCGACTTTGATTGACTACGCCATAAACATTAACCATAGGAACAGCAATAACCGTGCCTCGCGTTATTTTAAGTTTCTTTTCGTGGATCAAGCGTCGAATAATTTCAATACCATTTAATTCGTCGCCATGTACCGCCGCACTCAAAAAAATAGTGGGCCCCGGTTTTTTAGCGCGAAT
>NZ_JACGVP010000119.1:0-303 GCF_014077275.1 Colwellia sp. BRX8-7
AGGACATTCGGACGCGGGATGGAGCAGTCTGGTAGCTCGTCGGGCTCATAACCCGAAGGTCGTCAGTTCAAATCTGGCTCCCGCAACCAACTTAAGATATAAGTATAAAATCAGGTCGTCAGTTCCCTTTCAATTAGATATGGGCTCCGATAACCAACTTACGCTTAAGTATAAAAAGCAAATTCTTAAGTTTGAATTAAAACAACTTGGCTTTCCTAAGAAGGTATTAGGACATTCGGACGCGGGATGGAGCAGTCTGGTAGCTCGTCGGGCTCATAACCCGAAGGTCGTCAGTTCAAATCT
>NZ_JACGVP010000039.1:0-5102 GCF_014077275.1 Colwellia sp. BRX8-7
AGGACATTCGGACGCGGGATGGAGCAGTCTGGTAGCTCGTCGGGCTCATAACCCGAAGGTCGTCAGTTCAAATCTGGCTCCCGCAACCAACTTAAGATATAAGTATAAAATCAGGTCGTCAGTTCACTTTCGAAAGATATGGGCTCTCACAACAAACTTTAACTCAAGTATAAAGAGTGTCTGTACTGAAAGTCGTCACTTCCTTATTTAAAAACATTCTCCGATACAAAATCAAAATTTCATTGTTAAATAATATTTAGTCACTCTATAACTAAAATATTTTCTAATACATATTTATTTAGTACAAAAAAATCATCATATTAAATTTAACATTATTTGCTGTCTATCCTTTTAAAATTTAATAATATTCTTCATTATTCGCTTTAATTAGAGATAACCGCTAATAAGCTAACGCCTGGGATAAGTAACCAGCTAACCATACACATGAAGTGTACTCATCTTATTAAACTTTCTTAGAAAATAAATTTTTACTGTTAACACAAACACCGTTTTCTTTAAGAGGCGACAAAGAAACTGATGGATCCCATATTCGCTGCCAAACACCTCCAAGCATACTAAAATCAGGCCTAGCACTTACCTTTTCAGTATGACTCTTAACAATCCCCATACTCGTTTGCTCGCCAACAATAAAATTAAACACATAACTACACTCCACACCCATGCGTAAATCGGATAAAACAATATACTGCTCTGCTTGTTTTACTGAATAAAAGCCTTTCGTGAACCATTGTAGTCGTTGCACATCCCATTCATCTTTAATATTAGTAAGCAGAGAGTCTGACGATTGATATGCTTCTAGACTTACCTCAGATACTGAGTCAAACACAGAGACATAGCCCTCGTAATATTGACCATCAGACATAACCAATACCCGCCAAAGTAGCGTAGAAAAAGGCGCAGGTGTACTCAAATAATGATGTGTTTTTATCTGTCGATCGTTTAACGCTGTTGTGACTTTATCGTCTATGTAAAGCTTTGCCATCAAAGACCAACAGATATAAAGTGTGCTTATCGCTAATGCAAAATTATTGATTTTTAAAGCACTTGCCGGTTTAACTCTGGGCAGAAAAATAACAATAAACGCAAACAATAGCGGTAAGGTATACATGGGGTCAATGATAAACAAATTAGAGACCGCAAACGGATATTCAGTAATAGGCCACAGCAATTGCGTACCGTAAACAGTGAAGCTGTCCAAAACCCCATGAGTAGACAAGCACAAAAATACCAACACAAACCAGTGTTTCTTATAAATGGCTGTAGCTTGATGACATTTGGTTATTAACCAGGCAATTAAAGGGCTAATAAGCAACTGTACTAATAACGAGTGGCTAAATCCTCGATGGTAAGTAAAAGCTTCAACATCACCGCTATAGGGTAAGAATACATCTAAGTCAGGCAATGTACCTAAAACGGCACCATAAATAGCTGCTTTAGGACCAACTTTATTACCTAATACCGCATAGCCGACCGCGCCGCCCAAGACAGCTTGTGTTAATGAATCCATAATGACCTTGCCGATTTAACAATTATTATTCTAATACGCCTTTATCTACAATTCTAGATCAATTGAGACAGCAAATTTTCTTTGGTTTTTCATACTGTTTCAATGGTTAATAAACTATATTCATTCAGTTTACTGACAATTTTAACAAGAAGCTTGTTGTTCATAGAGCGTTGACATGACATAAACTTTCTATGGCATTGAACTCATATAATATACTCATGACAGAGATAGAATAACTAAGGTAATGATTAACATCTTGTTCGGCGATCAAAGTTTCATTATTCCTAGATAAAAAAACCGCAATTAAGCGGCTTATATTATGATGCAGTAGACTTATTTTGCTCTCATATCTAATATTGGCATATTACTACTACCTAAAATTGTTGCTGGAAGCTTACCATCCCAGTTTTGAGCTTCTGTTAGCTTAACAATTAAAGGGTTGTTACCCAGTGCTTTAGCTTTAGCCGTAATCGCTTCAGCTTCAGCTAAGCCTTTAATTCGAATAGATTCAGCTTCTGCTATAGCAACGAGCTTAATACCATCTGCTTTTGCTTTTGCCGTATTTACGTCACGTTGCGCTTCTAAATTTTGACGTGCGAGTTTATGTTTCTCCGCATCAGCTAGATTTTTTTCTGTTTGCTTAGTCTCAATAGAAGTTAAGTACTTAGCCGGTAATTGAATGTTTTCAATTTGAATGTTATCAACAGTAACAGGAAAGTCTTTCATTTCTTCGATAAAGCTTGCTTCAATCGCTTGAATGGCACTTGCTCTATCTTGTATTAATTTTTCTGCATCATACTGTGGGATAACATCTTTAGTGGCAGATCTAAAACGAGGATCAAGAATTCTATTTTCAAATTGCTTTAAACCACCGTATTGACGAAAAAGTTCAAGCGCAGCTGTCTTGTCTACCGTCCAGTTAACTGAAACAATAACAGTTACTGGCATTTGCTCTTTAGTACTTGATGCCATTTTTTCTTCATTTTTTCGTGTTCTGACTTCTATCTCTTCAACGCTATCAATAAAAGGCACTTTAAAGTGTAAACCAGGGTTAACCTGCTCTTTGGCTTCACTGAAGCGTTTGACAATGCCGATATGCCCTTCATTGACGGTGTAAACAGAGCTGAAAAATAGGGTAACAGCAATCGCCACTGTTATTATTGATTTAGTTGGGATATTTAATTTTTCTATATTCACTTTTCTACCTCAGAGGCTTAATTAGGTGCCCATATTTAAAGACACATTCGTTAAATATTACAGCATGTTATTCGCTATGCAGAGACCATAACCTTTTAAGTGACATAACGTCAAACTTACACCCGAGTGAACCAGCTCTGCAAGTCTAAACAATCGATAAAATTAACCATTAGTAAGTTCAACTTATCAGTTAGGTGAACTCAAAAGTGTTGTATTAATATTTTTTCTGTCGGCCATTCGACAAAAGTTAATGGGTCTGTTGTCATTTATGTGGCATTAGCAATCATCTTAATAGCAATATCAGTTAAATCGGTCACTTCTCCGATGCCGATAGTACTTTCTAACTGAGTTTCCAGATCATCCGCTAAGTCTTTATCTAGACTTTTTAAATAACTGATTTCGTCACGGTAATACATGTTTTGCACTTTATCACTTCTTTTCAATTCAACTTTTAAAATTGCCGGTTTACCGTGATTAGATACTTTCTGGGTATATTCTTTCAATTGGGCAGATTTTTTCAATACTGATAAATCACGATACCAAAAGGAATACTCTTCTTTATCATTTTTATCTTTAGGTAAAACAAGAATATAAAATGCACGAGCAGGTAATTCTTTATAAGCAAGTACCGCAATAATTGATAAGCAAGAATCTCTAAACTTTTGATTGCTTAATAGATTAAGAATAATTTCTTCACTATTTTCATTTTTATAGACAAGGTGCTTAAGTGCAGAGTTACCACTAAAGCTCGCCGCATTAATATATTGTTGGTGCTTAGTTGCTTTTAAGTAGAATGGAATAGAGAAATGATTGTGTGCATATATATTCCTCATCGCTTTCTGCAGACCATAAATACGACTACCGCGTTTTCCGCAGGCTTCAAGGGTATCAACATGTTGATAAATATATTTTCTTATCGCCCTGCAAGCTAAATGTTTACTTTCAATTGTATTCATTAATAATCGAACAGCCCCATGGCTGTCATAACCTAAAACAATATATTTCTGTTTTTGTAGTGTTCTATCTTGTTCAGAAAAAGGTACGGTTAATTCAATTTCAATTTCTTCACCGGCTTTAAATTTAGTTTCTTTTACTAGGCTAACTAACAAACCTTGTATAGAGATATTTTTAGTTATACCGGGGATATGAGTAACAACATTATTACTGCGTGTAATTGCCATTTTAAAAGATAATACAAAGCGGTCTTCACCTCTAGAATCATCATTTTCTGCCGTTACAATTTCGGTTTCATCAAGTGAGTCAACTGGACTCAGTTGAAAACGTTTTGGTAATAAATTTTCTAATTCAATGATGTCTTCGCTGACCGGCCGATGTATTGTTTCATACAAGCTAGTAATATCTGATAAGGTGATCATATGATCGCAATTACTGATCATATCTAGCGCCGCTTTCGGGATAGCCCTATTTAACACAGCCATCTTAGGATGAACATGACAAGGCAAGGCAGACGGAACATAAGCATCTTCTACAGAATTAATAAACGATGAGGATATTTTGACTACTCTAAAAAGGCTATTTTTGAAATAATTATTAAAAACAGCTTTGACGCTTCTATTATTAACAAAATCGTCATACCAAATAAGGGAATAAATGAAGGTATCTTTATATTTAGATTTTAATATAAAAGCATATTTATCAACCGTATTCCTCTCATTTAACGCCTTTTGTATTTCTTCGTTACCCAGTAGTACGGGTAAGTGAAAATTTTCATCTGTATCACTAAAAAACCGCCAAAACTCATCATTACCCGATGTTTTCATCGCAACTTTCGCACGCCATGCATTATTATTTTTATAACATAGTAACGGAATGTCGTGAGTTTTATTTAGATACAGTTGCTCGTAACCTTTAGAGGTAACAGAATCAAACAAAGGGGTGATAAATCGTTCTGTAGGACCAATAATAGCCAATTTTTTTTGTCTTAGGTAATGAGCAAACAAAACCCGCATTTGCTGATCTGTTAATGGACTTGAAAATTTCAATAAGTATTCAAACTTATTTGCAGAAGATTTTTGACTATCAATAATAACAAATCCGAGTTCAAGCTCTTCAGTGAAATCTATTTCGGTATGATGGTCATATAGCCACAGGTACACTTTATTTGCTATAACACCTGCTATTTCGTGAGAGGTCTGGATAACAACTTTTTGATTATTCATCTTCTCAATGTTAGCCGTAATACCTACCTCTTTTTTCCCTTGCGCGGTCATCCCCATAATAGGGTTGATAAAGACTTTACAAGCAGAGTTAAGTTTTTTAAGTTCGTTAATTATTCTATTTTTATTTACTAAGGGTTTAGGTTCGGTTTTATCTATTTTAAATTCTGAAAATTCACTTTCACTTTCACTTTCACTTT
>NZ_JACGVP010000050.1:0-3135 GCF_014077275.1 Colwellia sp. BRX8-7
TTGGTAATCTTTTGTATTTAGTTGATCGGTAATCATTTTTTGTTATTGTTTATCAATTAAAGTTTGGTGGCGAAGTGGTGCGGTGTTTATTGTTTCTCACTTCCATCAATTAACTATTTATGTGTTTGTTGGTTTAAATGTTCTTAATTAACGTTTCTGCTAACAAGCTATTCAAGTGGGACAAATAACAGTTGGCTAGTTCCGCTCCGCTTCACATTTTAGCCAACTATCATTTGCCCCTTAATAGGGCGTTAGTTGCCGCAACTAGTTCGAGAATTATTTATTTTCAATCAGTGGCATTTCACATCAAAGGATTGGTGTTTGTTTCCTTCCTTTGTTGTTTCAATTATAAGTTTTATAAAGTAGCTTTGTGTTTTTGGCTATCAGTTTTCGCCTAAATTTGCAGGATTAAATAATTAGCAAAGGTGTAAACGGCTCAAATTCACGTTGGGTGGCAAAGTTGCGGTGGGTGTTTTTTAACTCTCACTTCCACTAATTAAATTTATGTGTTGTTGGTGAGTTAAATGTGTTTAACTATCAACAACTAACAAGGCGTTCAAACGGACAAAAAACAGTTGGCTGTTTCACTTCGTTCACATTATAGCCAACAATTTTTTGCCGCTTAACGTGGCGTTATAAGTATTCAAAAAGGGAGTGTATATGTCACCGGATGAGATCAAATTAATAATTAAAGAGTATAAATTTAAATCTATCAAAATTTTAGCGGGATTTCTTTTACTTGCTGTTTTTGCAAATTGGTACTTAATTAATTCAAGTATTGAACGTCATGCTGAGTTAGGTTTACCTTATACAAGTAGCGATTCTGGTTTTATTTGGGGTGCAATAAGCACAGGGTTATATACAGTTTTGGCCTTATGTTTTTATTCTATCGAAAAAATATTGTTAAAACTGTTAATCAAACCTAAAACAGAGTCAGAGTAAAATACTTATAACAAGCCACTCAAGTAGGACAAATAACAGTTGGTTTTGTTCGCTTCGCTCTCTATTATAACCAACTATCATTTGCCTCTTAGTGGGGCGTTATGCGGCATTGCGAATTCAATTAAATGTAATTGTGGTATTTACCTTTTCTTTATCTTGGTTATTTACGCGTAATTAAATCTATTTCAGTTTTTGGTTAAATAGTTTTTCGCCAAAGCAGGTAAGTGGTAAATTCACTTTTTATTAGTGGCTCAAAATTCACAGTTTGGTGTGTCGCAATGCTGTGATTTTTTTAAATGTATATTTTATGTCGCTAATATTTATATAAATTGTGCGGTTTGTGGTAATGTAAAAATCGCATAACAAGGCATTCAAACGGACAAAAAACAGTTGGCTGTTTTCACTCCGTTCAACATTCTA
The DNA here is from genome assembly GCF_014077275.1 of Colwellia sp. BRX8-7. Lineage (NCBI taxonomy): Bacteria > Pseudomonadati > Pseudomonadota > Gammaproteobacteria > Alteromonadales > Colwelliaceae > Colwellia > Colwellia sp. BRX8-7. The sequence continues at coordinate 1,363 of NZ_JACGVP010000050.1, forward strand.
GCCAACTAATTTTTGCCGCTTAATGTGGCGTTATATTGTATGAATATGTATTGGAAAATATCACTAGCTTTAGCATTAATAATTGGAATTTTTTATTCATTTCCTCCGTATACTGCTCAAGCTACTTATTATTATTTAACTCACTCAAGTGAGCTAAATACCATGGATATCGCTTTCACTGAAAGTGACGATAAAACGTGGGAATATAAAAACCGAAAGCTTGCTCCAATATTTAAAACTAAAGATGGTTCTCGACTTTATTTTATGGGCTCTCTTAAACGGTTTAAAAAACAATATGATATTGCTTTTATTAAAGGTGATTACAAAAAAGATTTTTGCACACCTTATTTAATTTATACATCTCAACAGTTTAATTGTAATATCCCTTTGAACAATGGGTGGGTTATTAATTATCAAGGTTTTAGTGTAAATACAATATAACAAGTTACTCAAACGGACGCTAAACAGTTGGCTAGCACTCGTTCCTCGTACATTTTAGCCAACAATTTCGCGCCGCTTAGTAAGGCGTTATAAGCCCTATAGGATCTTCGGTGAACTCTAAACTACTGGATTATAAATTAACTTTTACATTATCAATTTTAATGATGTATCCCGGAGTCGCTTTTCTTTTGGTTTCAAATCAGAGGATTGAAAAGCTTTTGGTTTTTACGCTTGCTGCACTTATTGGAGGCTTCCTTTTCTATCAAAGTTATAATATCTTTAAAAGCGTTCAAGGGTTCTTGAAAAGGTTTTTTATTTCAACATTTCTTGTTAGTGGTTCTTTATGTATTGTTGCAATCACACCTGAAGCTAAAAATGCATCCGCTGGTGCTTTTTTGTTTTTGTTTATTCCAAGTTTGTTTATATCAATCTATCTTTTGTACAAGTCCAAGCCTGCGTTAAAAGTTAAAGCATTGTACAAACGGGCATATAACAAGCCACTCAAGCAGGACAAATAACAGTTGGTTTTGTTCGCTTCGCTCTCTATTATAACCAACTATTATTTGCCTCTTAGTGGGGCGTTATGCGGCATTGCGAATTCGATTAAATGTAATTGTGGTAATTGCCTTCTCTTTATCTTGGTTATTTACGCGTAATTAAATCTATTTCAGTTTTTGGTTAAATAGTTTTTCGCCGAAGCAGGTAAGTGGTAAATTCACTTTTGATTAGTGGCTCAAAATTCGCGGTTTATTGTGTCGCAATGCTGTGAGTTTTTTAATGTGCATTTTATGTCGCTAATATTTATATAAATTGTGCGGTTTATGGTAATGTAAAAATCGCATAACAAGGCATTCAAACAGACAAAAAACAGTTGGCTGTTTTCACTTCGTTCAACATTTTAGCCAACTAATTTTTGCCGCTTAATGTGGCGTTAGGTTGAATCGCCACTTCATTTTATTGTTTAAAGTTTTTGCCAATTTGAATTGAGAGTTTGTATTAAATTAAAGTGGTTTAGCGTGTTTCGCCAAATACTACGTCACCTCCGCAAATAGCGTCTGCGGGCTTTTACAAAAAACAAAAAGTCCTTGCGCATTTGCTTATGAAATTTAGGTGTTGTGGCTCAAAATCCAGCCCTTGTGTTTTTAAAGTGGCGAATGTTATATTCTTTTGATAGTTTGGTTTAAGTTTTTGTATTTACAGAATTGTTCACCTAACAACACGCCCTGAGGTGGACAACTAGTAAAATTTAGCTATTTATTGCAAATTTTAACAGTGGCGATCCTCTTCGTTTTAATGCTTCTAAATATTTTGATTCGTTGTAGGGCGTCTTCG
>NZ_JACGVP010000143.1:0-238 GCF_014077275.1 Colwellia sp. BRX8-7
TTCCCAAAAGTGCCCTGTGCATTTATCTTCTTTATTGGCTTGTCGAGCAATAGGCTCGTTTAATGCCCGCATAAACCAACTGATATCGATTAAACGCTGTTTATAGACCTGTGCTGTTTCTTCAACCATTTCCATTTCGAATGGAGTTAATGTAGCTAATGATTGCTCCTGTTGATATTGACGGGTCAACAGGGTGCCTTTAAACAACTTATGCCAACAGGACAGTACCTCTAGCGTC
>NZ_JACGVP010000019.1:0-76596 GCF_014077275.1 Colwellia sp. BRX8-7
AGCGATGATAATGAGAACGTCACTGTTGCAGAAGATACAATCGCGACAGGCAATGTGCTTGATAATGCAGCAACTGCAGATGGACCGTTAACCGTAACTAGTTTTACTGTTGATGGGAATACGTATAATGCAGGTGATACAGTTACTCTCACTGAAGGTCAACTCACCTTAAATGCAGACGGTAGCTATACCTTCACACCAAATGACAATTTCAATGGTGCTGTGCCTGTGATCAGCTACACCGTTACTGATGGTGCTGGTGATACAGAAATTTCTACTTTAACAATTTCAGTAACACCTTTATCAGATCTTACTGATGACAATGAATCTGTTACAACAGCTGAAGACACAACAGCAACAGGCAATGTGTTAGATAATGCAGAAACAGCAGATGGACCATTAACTGTCACCAGCTTTATGGTTAACGGTAATACGTATAATGCAGGTGATACCGTTATTCTTACGGAAGGTGAGCTCACCTTAAATGCAGACGGTAGCTACACTTTTACACCCAATGACAATTTCAACGGTACCGTGCCAGTGATCAGCTACACCGTTACTGATGGTGCTGGTGATACCGATGTGTCGACCTTAACGATTGCGGTCACGCCGGTGAACGATCCACCAGTTGCGGCTGATGATAATTTTAGTGTTAACGAAGGCGAAATCGTCAGTGGCAATGTGATCAGCCATGACGACGGCGATGGCGTGAGTGATAACGATGGCGGCGATGGTGCTAGCCTGAGCGTGACTCAAGTCAATGGCGTTGATTTAGTCTTTGATCCATTAACGGGTGAAGCCCGTGTAGATATCAAAGATGGTTTTATCTTAATCAAGGCTGATGGCAGTTTCACTTACACCCACAATGGTAACGATCTGGTAGGTGCACCACCAAGCTTTAATTATACTTTAAGTGATGGTACGGATGTTGATACCGGTACTGTGACAATCGCAGTAACACCAGTGAACGATCCACCGGTTGCAGAAGATGACGGCTTTAATATTGATGAAGGGGAAAGCGTTTCAGGCAATATTATACTTCATCACGATGGTGATGGTGTTATCGATACTGATGGTGGTGACGGTTCAACATTAGTGATTACTCATATTAATGGCGTCGAACTAAGCTTTGGAACAGATGGCTTTGCTATTATTAATGTCGAAGGGGGGATTTTAAGTATTAATGCTAGTGGCGACTTTACTTATCAAAATAGTGAGGGCTATGTTTTAGGCGCCACTCCACCAAGTTTTGAATACAGCTTAAGTGATGGCACCGATACCGATACAGCAACGGTAACTATCAGTATTAATGACTCAGCGCCTGATGCGGTTGATGATTATAATAACGTTGTATTTACCGAGAGAAGAGGGGTTACTACCCGTTATGGTATCGGTGGGAATATTATCAATGATGGAAGCAGCGGTGATAACCAGGATACATCAGATGACGGCACTGTAACCTTAGTTCAATTTGTATACGACGGACAAGTATACGTATTTGATGCTAGTAACACTTCCTACACAATAGACACCGGTTTTGGTGTTTTTGTTATGGATAATACCGGGCAATATAGTTTTAGCTTACCATTTGGAACGGACGCTAGTATCATCCCTTCATCGATTGAAATCGTCTACACCGTCCAAGATGGTGATACTGTTAATGCTGAAACAGATGATGCAACCTTAACCATAACATTTACAAATGCTAATGATGCTAACAACGCCAACGATACTAATGATGAGAGCTCTGCTTTATCTAACGGCGAACTTATCGACTTGTCTTTTAGTGAATCTGCTACCAGCCAAAGTCTAGGCAATCAAGGTTCAAATATTGCAACTGATTATGATTTAAGTGATCTTTTGGTGCAAAGCCAGAGTGAAACTTTTATGTTTGATGAATTTTCGCAAAGTGACTTAAATACAGATCAAGAAAGTGAAGTTACAGTTATCTATGCAGACGAAAACTTGACCTTAGAAAATATTGATCAGGTCGACGCGCTTTCAAATACTGAAACAATCATCACCAATAATTTCTTAAATAAAGGTGTAACATTGAACAGTGATGCGTCATCAGAAATTGTGCCATTGCCCATTGAACTCGACACTTCAGACCAGATATGATTAAGTCGAGTAAATTAATTAGCAAAACATAACAAGTACAATGAGCTAATGATGAGATGTATTTTCCAACATCATTAGCTTATTCGCTTTTTTAAGGGATAACATACTAGGTGCAATCAACAGTGCAACAGTCAACTCAATGGACAATTAACGCTTCACAAAAGTTAAGTTCAGATCCTCTGTTAGACAGTTTAGTGCTTATAACAGAGCATTATGGTAACCCGTGCTCTCCTGAAGCGCTTGCGGCTGGTTTACCACTTACTGGTGCTAATCTTACACCAGAGCTATTACCTCAAGCAGCATCTCGCGCAGGGTTAAGTGCAAAATTAGTGCGTAAAGGCTTGAATGAATTACCCTCAATGTTGTTACCTTGTATTTTGATGCTAAAAGATAAAAAAGCCTTAGTATTACAAGAACTCGATATTGAAAAAAATATAGCAACAGTTTCTTTACCTGAAACTGGCGGTGAAGAACAGTTAACAATAGAGGAATTAGAATCGAGTTTTGTTGGCTATTTATTTTTAATAAAGCAGCAATATCGCGGTGATAGAAATTTCGATGTTCATCTTAATAGTTCAAAAGAACATTGGTTATGGCAGAAAATTAAGAATACTTCATCGATATACCGAGATGTAATTATTGCGTCAGTAATGATCAATGTTTTTGCTCTGGTATCACCACTTTTTGTGATGAACATTTATGACAAAGTCATACCTAATCTCGCTTTTGAATCGCTTTGGGTACTCGCCATTGGTGCCGGTGTCGCTTATATTTTTGATTTTATTTTAAAACAACTTCGTGGTTATCTAATTGATGTTGCAGGCAAGAAAATTGATATTGAAGTTTCTTCAAAATTATTTGCTAAAGTGATTGGTATACCGCTTGAAAAACGCTCGCCAAGTGTCGGTGGAATGGCAAAGCAGCTGAGTGAATTTGACAGTGTTAGAGAGTTTTTGTCTTCTGCGACAATAAGTGCCTTAGTTGACTTACCTTTTGCTGTGCTTTTTATGTTTTGTATTTGGCTTGTTGCAGGAGACTTAGTGATGTTTCCAATTATTGCCTCAATACTTATCATTGGCTACACATTATTAAATCAATCTAAACTGCGTAAAGCGATAGAAGAAAGTAATAAGTTTTCGGGTTTACGCCATGGACATCTGATTGAGTGTTTAAGCGCTTTAGAATCTATTAAAGCTAATGGCGCAGAAGGTGTTGTGCAAAGAGCTTGGCAGCAAATGGTTGGTCATACCTCGACCTGGTTACTTAAATCTAAAATGATCACTAATTCGGTCTTAAATTTTGCGAGTTTTATTGTACAAATATCAGTAGTCGCCGTTGTAGTGTTAGGTGTCTATCGGGTATCAGAAAACTTAATCTCGATGGGGGGAATTATAGCGGCTGTTATGTTAACCGGTCGTGCTATATCTCCTATTGCTAAGCTTGCTGGCCTAATGACGCGCTCTAATCAAACCTTAAGTGCTTTGAAACAACTTGATACTTTAATGGAGCAAGAAGGCGAATTTGAAGACAAAGCTCATTTGGTTAGTCGAACAAAACTCAGCGGCAATATAAATGCTGAAAATATCAGTTTTAAGTACCCTAATGCAGAAAGTGACTCTTTGCAGCCAATGTCAGTAAAAATTAATCAAGGAGAAAGAATCGCCATTGTTGGCCATAATGGTTCGGGTAAAACAACGCTAGCTAAATTACTATTAGGTCTTTATCAGCCAAGCAAGGGTAGCATTCAATTTGATGGTTTAAATCACCGGCAAATTCACCCTAGTGACTTACGAAAAAACATTGGCTATTTACCACAAGATATTGTCTTATTTCATGGTACCATCCGCGACAATATCCTCTTTGGTACTCGTCAAGTTACTGAGTATCAACTTATTAGAGCGGTTCAATTGTCTGGTGTCAGTGCTTTTACCGATCATAATAGTCAAGGCCTTGACCAACAAGTGGGGGAAAGTGGTAGTGCATTATCACGTGGCCAGAGACAGTCAATTGTTTTAGCCAGAGCGATATTAAATTCACCTCAAATATTACTGTTAGATGAGCCAACCGCGAGTCTTGATGCTCGTGCTGAAAAGAAGTTTATTGAAGCAATCAATGCAACGGCAAAAGATCGCACTATGTTATTAATTACCCATAAAATGGATTTATTAAAATTGGTTGACCGCATTCTTGTTTTAGATAAAGGTAAATTGATTATTGACGGTCCAAAAGATAAAGTATTAGCGCAACTCAAAGGCGAAAATTTAAATCAAGAGGCGAACTTATGAAGGTTAGCCAGCAAGACCTAGAAATGGCTGATGATGTATATGGTGCAATGCTAACGGAAGTGCCAAGTTTACATCGGTTAACTATATGGGCAATGGCTGGATTACTTTTTTGTTTTCTTATTTGGTCATATTTTTCCGAACTTCAACAAGTTACTTCAGGAATGGGCAAGGTAATACCATCAACTCAAGTACAAATTATACAAAGTTTAGATGGTGGTGTATTACAAAAACTCTTTGTTCAAGAAGGTATGCAAGTAATTAAAGGGCAGCCGATTGCAAGTATTGATGATACTCGCTTTAGATCTGACTTTGCAGAACAAAAACAGGAGGTGAGTAGCCTAAGAGCGAATGTCATTCGCCTTAGAGCCGAGCTTTCAAGTATATTGATTGGTGTTAGCGAAAGTTGGCAACGACAAATAGAAATAAATATAAAAGTACCCGTTTACCCAGACGATTTACAACAAAACGCTAAGTTTATGGTTGAAAGACAACAAGAAGAGTATTCTGGAAGAATAGACAATTTAATCAATCAATTAGCAATTCAAGCCCAGCAGATACAACAAAGGGAACAAGAAGTTGCTGAATTAGTTTCGAAAATTAATACCTTAAAAATAAGTTATGAGATAGCCAGTAAAGAACTCGACTTAACACGACCGCTTGCAGAAAAAAACATTGTTTCAAAAATCGAACTCTATAAGTTAGAACGTAGCGTGAATGAGCTTAAAGGTGAATTAAGTGCGGTTCGTTTGTTAGCACCAAAATTAAAGTCTGCCATACAAGAGTCAATTTTAAATCGTCGAGAAACAGCACTTGCTTATAGAACAGAAGCGAGATCAGAGCTTAATGAATTAGAGAATAAACTATCTCGAATTAATGAATCACAGGTTGGTGCTCAAGATAAAGTAACGAAAGCATTAATTTTATCGCCGGTTATTGGTACTATTAAAACCATACACATTAATACCTTAGGTGGAGTAGTTAAGCCGGGTGAAACCATAGCTGAAATTGTGCCCACCGAAGATAAATTGATGGTTGAAGCAAAAATTAAGCCCAGAGATATTGCGTTTATTTATCCTGGATTGCCAGCTGTTGTTAAGATCACTGCCTATGACTTTACAAGATATGGCGGGTTAACGGGTAAAGTAGAGCACATAAGTGCCGATACAACACAGGATGAAGAGGGAAACAGTTTTTATCTTATTAGAGTACGTACAGATGCTTCAAGCATTAAGAATAAAAATGGCAAAGAAATGCCAATTATTCCAGGTATGCTAACAGATGTTGATGTTATTACGGGTAAACGAACAATTTTAGAATATATTTTAAACCCCATATTACGGGCGAATGAGGCTGCACTAAGGGAACGGTAAGGCTTGTCTACTAGCAATTAACAATAATAAGAATATGGAGTATTTATAAATAACATTATGTTTAAATTAAATAAAGTAACTATGGTTTGGTGTTTAGGCTTATCGGGATTATATTCCGCTAATAGCTATGCCCAAAGTTTAGAGGCAGCCGTTGCAAACGCACTTGATACACATCCTGATATTCGTCAGACATTTGCACGATTTAAATCTAAAGAAGAAGATGTTAATCGTGCCTCAGCAGGCTATTTTCCAACTATTGATTTAACTGCTGGTTATGGTTATGAATATACAGATACTCCCGGAAATAGACGAAATGCTACCATCGGCGATGACGGTGAAACTGAATTAGCCCGTGGTGAATTTGGTGTTAGTATTAAACAAATTCTTTTTGATGGCATGTACACGAGTAATGAAATAGATAGAACTAAATTCGAAGCGAGCGCTGAGCAATGGACATTAATTGCCAATGCGGAAGATCTTGCTTTACAAGTGGCTAAAGCCTATTTAAATTTTATAAAAACAGATGAGCTTGTTAAATTATCAGCAATAAACATTGCCTCACACCAAGTCATTTATGATCAAATAAAAGAACGTACTGATTCAGGACTGGGTAATATTGCCGACTTGTCTCAAGTTACAGGGCGGCTAGCCCGCGCGCAAGCTAACATGATTTCGGCGCGTAATAATAACCTTGACGCTAGGTCACAATTTATTCGTTTAACGAATACACAACCGAGTAACCTTGTGCTACCAGTACCTGATGCTGATATGTTACCTAAAAATAAAGCAACGGGGTTAACTCTAGCAATAAAACGTCATCCGGTAATTAAAGCTGCTCAGCAAGATATTAATGCGGCTCGTTCATTTAAAAGCTCAATAAACGCTAGGTATTACCCAACCTTATCTTTAGAGCTCGGTGTAAATTCTGACAATGATATTGGTGGTGAAAGTGGTATTAATCGATTTGGCGCTGACGTAGGTGGTCATCGAAATGATGCAACAGCAATGCTGCGCTTACGCTACAACTTTTACTCGGGTGGAAAAGACATTGCTACCGAACGAAGTGCAGCCTATAAAATTTCAGAAGCGCAGGAAATTAATTATAACGCTCACCGTCAAGTTACTGAAAGTTTTGGTCTTTCGTGGAATGCTTTTGAAATGTTAGCTTTACAAAAAACATATCTAAAGCAACATGTTATTACATCTAAAGATACACAGGCAGCCTACAAACAGCAGTTCGATATTGGGCAGCGAAATCTTCTCGATCTGCTTGATACCGAAAATGAATTGTTTCAAGCTCGTAAGGATTACCTTGATGCAGACTTTAATGAATTAAGCGCTCAGTATCGTTTGTTAAATGCAACAGGCCTGCTACTTGATTCATTGAGAGTAACAAGATCATCAAAATGGAAAGGTGAACACGAATACGAACAAGGAGCTTACAATGAATAAGTTATCAATTAAGCCAATAGAAGTTACGGCAAAATATTTAGTGGTCGCTTTTGCAGTATTATTTATTAGTGCTTGTGCTGATACTCCTGTAGTTACATTAGAAGACTCGGTACAGCAGCTTTATGATTTAACTGATTATGACAGTGATGGTGTAGTAAAAGCGCGTGAAAAATGTGATGGGACTTCTATTGGTGCTGCGATTGACAATTATGGTTGTGGTACTCAAACGTCTAAAATAATGCCTTTTAAAATTGATGTTAAATTTGTTAACAATTCTTATCAACTGTCAGACCAAGCAAATGAAGACATCAGTAAGTTAGCAGAACTTCTTAAAATGAATCCGCAAATCAATGTAGTGATTGAAGGGCATAGCAGTAAAGTTGGCGTGGCAAAATTAAATCAAGTGCTGTCAAATAATCGCGCTAAAGCGGTTGCTTTGGTACTAATCAATGATTTTAAAATTAATGAAGAGCGTATCTCTTCAATTGGTTATGGCTTTGAACGCTTAGAAAACTTAGCAGATACTGAACAAGCGCATGCTGAAAATCGTCGTATAATGGCCGAGATATCTCATATAGAAAAAATTGATGATCTCAAATGGACCATTTATACAGTGAACCAAGCTAATTAATTATTAATGAGTAGCATTAGAAGAAGTTCTTTTTTTAAATGGATGGTCATCAAGCCCATCCAAATGCTTCTCATCACCACAATATGTTTAGCGGCTATATTTGCTCAATCTACACAGCCCCTTAATGAAAAAGAAATTGTCTCATCATTAGAAAAAAGTTATGGAGAAAGAGCAGGTAAAAGAGGCAAAGCCTGGTTTAAATTAATGCAACCAAAAGTTCAACATTCACCCTTAGAAACATTACAAGAAGTTAATCAATTCTTTAATATGTTTAGGTTTATTGATGATAGTAAACTTTGGGGGGTGAGCAATTATTGGGCGACACCTATCGAATTTATCGGTGTTAATGGTGGCGATTGCGAAGACTATTCAATTGCTAAATATTTTACCTTATTAGAAATGGGTATTGCGGATGAAAAAATGAGGATCACTATGGTAAAAGCCGTCAATCTTAATCAATACCATATGGTACTCGCTTACTACGAAACGCCTAGTGCCGTACCATTAATTTTAGATAATCTAGACGGTGTTATAAAACCCGCAAATCAGCGCAACGATCTGATCCCTATATATAGTTTTAATGCCAGTCAATTATGGTTGAACAAAGCAAAGGGGCAAGGAATTCTTAGTGGAAAATCATCAAAGCTTAAACTTTGGCGAGACTTAAGACAGCGTATAACTACTTCAAAACTTAAACAACCCAAAATTAAAATGGAGTTTTAAGACCATGACCCTATTTAGAGAAATAAACTCATTACTGTTCGCACTTTTTTTACTAGTTATGACCAGTTTAGTTTATTTTCAATTTACACAAACCCGCGACTTTATGAATCAGCAGATGGATTCTGATTTAAACAACACTATAACTTCGTTAGGTTTAATGTTGAGGCCTCATATTGAAACTGGAGATGTAGCCACAGCAGAAACCTTGGTTAATGTCATTTTTGAAGGCGGCTTCTATCGCAAGGTGACGCTTAAATGGCTGGTTGATGGCAAAGAGCAAATTTGGGAAAATCCAATTGTTATTGAAGGGGTTCCACAATGGTTTATAAATCTAGATTTATTTGCCATACAAAAAAAAGAAAGTTTAATTACCTCAGGTTGGTTGCAACTAGCAACAATTGAAATTGAAGGTCACCCCGCGTTAGGTTATCAAGAGTTATGGCGGGTGATGAATGACACTTTGATGATTTTATCTTTGCTTTTTATTCTTTCTATTATTGTTTTAAGGTTCAAATTGAATCGAATTTTAAAACCATTACATAATGTAGCTATACACGCGAAAAACATTTCACAACGTAAGTTTGGTCAAGACCTTGAGTTACCGAAAACTATAGAGTTACAAGATGTCGTTGGCGCGATTAATTCGATGTCAGGACAGTTAAAACAAATATTTTCGACCTTGGATGAAGAGGTTAATGAATTAAAAGAAGATAAATTTATCGATCAGGTTTCTCAATTGCCTAATCGACAATATTTGTCTGCACAAATCAATAATTGGTTAAATGAGCCTGGATTTGGCGGACTTATTTTAGCTAAGTTTGATTGGCTTGAAGATGTTCATAGTAAGTATGGCTATCAAGGCCGAGATGAAATTATTAAGGTTGTGTCAAAACGAATGCAAGCCGAGTTGCCAGAAATCAGCGAATGTATTATTGCACGAATTGCCAACACCGAATTTGCATTTTTGATCACTAAAGCAGAAAAAAGCGTCATAAAAGTCTACTTGCAGTCATTAATTAGGATCATTAATCAAGAGATAGCAAAAGCAGGTTGCACACCTAATACTCGTTTTGCCTTAGGTGTTAGTCAACGCATTGATAACATGAATTCGGCTGACTTGTTATCTCAATCTGATAATGCACTACAACAAGCACAACGCGAGCATAAAATAAGTCATTGGATAGATGCGGATCAACCACAAAAATATAGCCGTGAACAATGGCGCAGTAAATTGGTTGATTCTATTAATAACAACCATTTTAGTTTTCAATGGCAGCCAATTTTAGCTATGACGACTCAACAAGTTATTCAGCGCGAAATATATTGTCGTTTATACATAGACAAACAAATTGTCACCGCATCTGAGTTTATGCCATTTATAGAGTTGTTATCGTTAGGTGCTCAGCTAGACAGATGTTTATTGCAGTCAATCGAACAGCAGAATATTTTGGCCCTTGCAGATGAGGGCATCGCGATTAATTTAACGCATGATAGTTTAAAAGATCCACAATTTATTCATTGGTTAGCGCAATACCTTAAGCAATCCGCCTATGCCGAACGTATTTCTTTTGAAATACCCGAATCAGCAGCCATAACCTCGTTTGAGCAATGTTATCAGCTAGCAGAAATTGTAAGAGCAGCGGGTGCTAAGATAGGTATTGACCAGTGTGGTCGTCAAATTGGCTCTTTAGAATATTTACAAAAACTCTTACCTAATTATATAAAATTAGACTTATCTTTCGCTTATTATGAGAAGTTAAATCACAATAAAGAACTTTGCCGTGCGCTAGTCAATGTGGCGAAAGGACTGAATATCTCGGTTATTATTACCGGAATTGAAGACCAAGCGCAATTAGCAGATTTTAATTCATTAAAAGCAGAGGGTTATCAAGGCTATATTTCTCCAGTTGAAGACGTTGATATTAATCTCAGTTAAATTTATGGGTATTAAAGTTTTAATGGCTTAATAATTTAGCTCTCCTATCTAGATTAAGTGTTTTTTAGGCACTATTTTATGAAAGAGACAATATTCATCTTTTGTCTCTTTAAGGAATGCTATAAGTGGAGAAAATTTTTATCAAATATTTACCCATATATAGCAACGCCAGTAAAATATGAAAACGTTACGCTTCTTAATTTAATCCATTACAAAAGAACAATTAATAACAAAAGGATTAGTCAATTGTTAGCGCAAGCAAACAACATTATTGCTTTTTTGTACAGAACCTTGGACTAAGGTACAAAAAAGCAAGTGATTAGTGATGTGTTAAATAAACGATTTATCTTAAAATAAACAACCACAAGTCATTAGAGGTATGTCATATTTAACACTATGAGTTATTCATAGTTTGTTCAAATTCCAGGGATTTAGAATGACAAGTATCAATAATACTAAAAAATTTAATTTATCGAGGTTTATTAAAAACCTAGCACAAAGTACTTTATTCTTATTATTTTTGACACAGGTAGTAGGGTGCTCATCTTTAAACGATGAGGCCATTGTTGAAAAAGCTATAATAAGTGAATCCCCGCTGAAAGGCCCCTATGAAATAGCGGCTGAAGAAAATATCCCGAGCGTCATCAGCTATGAAGAGCCAGAAGATTCATTAAGATTTATCAATGAGCCCATTTTTAAATTTAATGATAAAGTATATCGCTACGTACTTAGCCCCTTCGCAGTAGGTTATCAAAAAGTTGTTCCTTTGCCTGTTGATCAAAGTATTCGAAACTTTTTTTACAATTTACGTGAACCGCTTTACGCGTTAAATCATTTATTTCAAGGAGAGCTCTCTAAATCGGGTAACAGTCTTGCTCGAGTGTTGGTAAATAGTACCATAGGTTTGTTTGGTTTATTTGACCCAGCCAACAGCATGATGGAACTGGAACGTGATAAAACAACTTTCGGAGAAACTCTTGCTTCTTATGGCGTCGGACATGGTGTTTATCTTGTTTTACCTTTACTTGGGCCTTCAGACTTACGTGATACGGCATCATTATCGTTCAACTACCTAGCACATCCTCTTAATTTTATTAATGATAAGAGGGCAGCTCAACAATTATTATTGGTTGATGGTATTCAAGCACAAACGCCTATTTTAGCTAAGTATCCCCAGGTATTAACTGATGTTGAAAACCCTTATGAGTTTACACGTAATTTATATATGCAAAGTATCCAACGTGATGGTCAAGCACGTCGTAATGAAGTTTTTAAAACCGAAAAGCAAAAGCAACAATAACGCCTTTTGTTAGTACTTCTAACCCAAAAGTGGAATAAATATGTTTAAAGCGAGTGCAACCTTTTGGGCTTATACCAGCTGTATTATTTTTTGCATACTCACGGCTACATTAGCCTGGCAAGCGAAAAACTTTGAGATTGATGCATCTGCAGATACTTTGTTAGTCGATAACAATAAACATTACATTCTAACCCAGCTAGCCAATCAACGTTATGGCTCTGAAGAATTTATACTGATTGCATTTAAACCTAGTAACAGACAGTTATTTTCGACAATTAATCTTGATATCTTATCTGAGCTTGGCAGAAAAATAGAGAAAGTATCTCGTGTTAAACAGGTCAATAGTATTGTTAATGTGCCTATTTTTTCTTCTGCTAAAACAGTCTCTGCGGATGTTGAAGAGTTAACTTGGGAAAATAGAAAGTTTGATGAGCAAACGTTCTCGCTAAGTTTAAAAAAACACCCTTTGTATGAGGGCTTGCTTATTAACAAAGATCAAACGGCATTGTCGTTGCAAGTGGTTTTTAAGACAAATAAAAAAGTTGAACAGGTAAATGACGATATTATTGACATTAAACGTCACTTATTAACCCGAGAACTCACCGATAAAGAACAAGATGCACTTGAAGCGTTAAAGCAACAACAGCAGAAACTTAATAAGCAACTCGAGCAAACTCGTATTGATGAAATTGAAAATATTCGCGCGCTTCTATTGCCCTATAAAAAAGACGGGGCCTTTTATTTAGGCGGTAATAATTTATTGTCATATGAGTTAATTCAAATTATCCAGAATGATTTAGTTCTTTTTGGTGCTTTAATTATTCTGGTGGTTATTGTGTTGTTGTGGTTTTTGTTTAGACAAGTAAGTTGGGTAGTTTTACCCATAGTTTGCTGTGCAACAAGTGTTGTTATGACGATAGGTTTACTCGCGGCACTGGATTTTAAAGTTACTGTTATTTCAGCGAATGTATTTGCCCTGCAAATTATTTTGTCTTTAGCGATGATAATTCACCTTATTGTACATTACCAAGAGTTGGTGTTAAAACACATCGACTGGGATCATCAAACACTTGTACTGGCAACCATTAAACAAAAAATAAAACCCTGCTTTTATGCAGGTTTAACGACCTCTATTGGTTTTGGTTCGCTTATATTTAGTGGTGTTCAGCCGGTTATAAGTTTCGGTTGGATGATGGTTGTTGCTATGCTGGTCAGCTTCATTGTTAGCTTGGCTTTTTTCCCCGCATTACTCTTAGTCATTTTTAATAAACAAGGTTTTGTTAAGCAGCATCATCAGATTGAAAGGGGAATGAAAGGCGCAGCAACTTTTGTTATAAATCAGCCAAAAAAGATTATTATTATATCTACTTTGATCACCCTTGTTGGTGCCTTGGGTTGCCTAAAGTTAACGGCAGAGAATAGTTTTTTAAATTACTTTAGTGAATCAACCAATGTTCGAAAAGAGCTGACCTTTATCGATCAAGAGTTTGGTGGATCGACGCCATTTGACCTGTTATTGAATATTCCAAATGAGCAAATAAAATCAGGATTAGTTATCTCAGCCAGTGCAGTGCAGACGGTAACAGATATTCAAAATATGTTAGCAAAAGAGCAAGCCATTGGTGCGATTACCTCAATTGCTGACTTCACTAAAATTGCTCAAGTTGTCTATGGTAAACCCCTGACAGAATATGAACTTACCGCACTCTACAAAAGTTTAGATATTGAGTTACAGCAGAAACTTTTTGGCGCTTACTTTTCAGAAAAAAATAACCAAATACGAATTTCTATGCGGGTTCAAGACAGTACTAAAGATCTAAATAGAGCCGATTTGTTGGCAGATATTCATAAAGAATTATCTGCAATGGGCATTAAAGAGCAGCAGTATACATTAACTGGTTTGTTCATCCTTTATCAAGATGTACTGTCACGCTTGCTCGATTCGCAAGTGCTGACGATACTCATTGTTTATGGTGCGATGGCGATAACACTGATGATTATATTTTCATCGTTCAAAGTTGCCTGGATTGCTTTGGTGCCTAATTTTATTACTACCGTAGTGATTATGGGCGTCTTAGGGATATTTTCGATTCCGCTAGATTTAATGACTATTACTATAGCCGCCGTAGCTATGGGAATTTCAATGGACGATACTATTCATTATATTCACCGCTATATAGAAGAAATGGAACTTGGCCAAGCAAATAGCGATGATTGGATTAAGCGGACAAATTTATCGATTGGCTATGCCTTAATATATACGACTACCGTTATTGTTATCGGTTTTGGCACCTTAATATTTTCTAATTTTGTGCCAAGCATATTATTTGGTTTACTGACCAGTGTGGCGATGATAGTTGCTCTGGTTACCGACATCACAACATTACCGGTATTATTGAAAAAATATTTAATTAAAAATAACCTTAAACAAAGCTAATCTTTTAAAGATATTAATCGAGCTAATGAATCAGTTAAAAAATTTAAATATCAAAGCACACGTTAAGTGCTGATCGGCTAATGCGAAAACTGATAAGGGTAAAGTTTAATTGTGGCGGTTTTTATTCTTTATAAATAGATATATATTTCAATAAGTAACTAGTTATATGGGGTTGCAATTAACGGTCTTAATTTAGATGCTTGAATTAAAGCCCGTACAGACCCATATTTACTTTTTATATTAAACGAATTTTAAAATACTTTTTAGTGAGATTTACTATGACTGATTCACCTATTCAAATAGTTTGCGCAAGTTGCGGTACGAAAAATCGTCTAGCTAAGGCTAAGCTCAATGACCAGCCTCTATGCGGTAAGTGTGGTAAAGCTGTGCTTTCTATTAACCCTGTTGTTGGTAGCGATAAAAACTTTAACCGTTATATTACCGACAACGGTTTACCTGTTGTTGTCGACTTTTGGGCACCGTGGTGCGGGCCTTGTAAACAATTTGCACCCACTTTTGAACAGGTTGCTGCCGATATGTTTACACAAGCTTGTTTTGTGAAGTTAGACACTGAAAGCAATCAAAATACCGCAGGAGGGCATAATATCCGTTCTATTCCTACTTTAATGATATTTCATCACGGCAGAGAAATTGCTGAATGTCCGGCGCCTTACCCAAAGCACAGTTCAGACAATGGCTAACTGAAAATTTACCGATGACAAACACATTATAAGTGTCGTAAAGAACATTCTTTATAGGTGCTGTGGTTACTCACAAGAGACAAAGATTATCCTTGTGAGTAACAAGTTAAACGATTTTATCAGTTAACGTTATTCGTTTAATAGCGAGATAAAAAAGCTCATTTCTAAAGCTTTTTCTTTTAAACTTTTAAATCGTCCTGATGCACCGCCATGGCCAGCGTCCATATCTGTCTTAAATAACAACAAATTATCATCTGTTTTAAGCTCTCTCATTTTAGCTACCCACTTCATTGGTTCAAAGTACTGAACCTGTGAGTCATGTAATCCGGTGGTCACCAGTATATTTGGGTAGTGTTGAGCAGTGATATTATCCATTGGTGAATAAGATAAAATATCTTGGTAGGCTTGTGCTTCGTTTGGATCACCCCATTCGTCATATTCATTGGTGGTTAGCGGTATGCTTTCATCGAGCATCGTTGTTAACACATCTAAAAAGGGCACATGAGCGCCAATGCCTAAGTATAGTTCCGGTGCTTGATTGACCACAGCGCCCATTAATAAGCCGCCAGCGCTACCGCCAGAAGCAAATATTTTATCTTTAGCGCCATATCCTTGGGCAACTAATGCCTTAGTAACATCAATAAAGTCATTAAAGGTATTTTGTTTAAGCGCTTTTTTTCCGGTTTCATACCAGTGCCTGCCTAACATTTCTGAGCCACGAACATGGGCAATAACATAAACAAATCCTCTATCAAGTAAACTTAACGTTTGACTCGAAAAATCAGGATCTATGGTTAAGCCATAAGCACCGTAACCGTATTGAAGAAGTGGGTTGGTACCATCTTTTTTAAAACTATTGCGACGATAAACAATTGACACTGGTACTGCTGCACCATCACGAGCGTTAATAAATAGACGTTCTGCTTGATAATCGTCTTGGTTAAAGCCACCTAAGACTTGTTGCTGTTTCAGTAACTTTCGCTCACCTGTTGCTAAGTCAAATTCAAATAAAGAATCGGGTGTTGTTAAGCTAGAATAATATAATCTTGCGATGGTACTGTTTGGCTCCGGATTTTCGTCAAGACAAGCAAAATAACAGGGGTCATCAAAAGATAGTGGATAGTGATGACCGGCATTTTCTCCCTGAGTTGTGTGCACGATAAAACGAATTTGACCATTTTCTCTTTCGGTTATTACAATGAAACGGTGAAATAATTCAATGCCTTCAACCAGTACATTTTCTCTGTGGGGAATAATTTCTTGCCAGTTATTGATATCATCAATTAGTGCAGCCGTGGCTTTCATTAACCTGAAGTTTTTAGCTTGATAGTTAGTCACAATATAAAAAAATTCACCCATTTTATCGGCGTGATATTCATGTTGTTCTTGATAAGGTAATAATTCGGTAAACTGCCCATTGGGCTCATCGGCACTGAGTACTAAATAATGTGTAGATTCAGTGGCATGTAAACAAATATAAAGCTGAGAGTCATCTCTGCTCTTATCTAAGCTGATATAAAAACGGTGGTCGTCTTCTTGATAAACAAGCACATCATCAGCTTGTGGTGTTCCTAATGTATGGCGATATACTTGTGTGCCAAGCAAAGTTTCTAAATCTTTCTTTACATAGAAAAGGGTTTTATTGTCGTTCGACCAAACAACTTGTCCTTCAGTTTCAACAAGAATATCGGCTAAATAAGCATCTGGCCCATCAGATGTCTTAGTTAAATCTTTAAAATGAATGGTATAGATACGACGACTGTCGGTATCTTCAGATATTGACATGATTTGGTCATTTTGACTTATTGATAAGTCCCCTAAATCATAAAACTCATGATCTTGTGCGCGCTCATTAACATCTAATAAGAGTGTTTTATTTGCACCTGTAAAACTTGTTGCTCGGTAGTAGTTGGAAAACTCTTGCTCGCCATTAATTTCGCTGTGATACCAATATTTTCCATCTTTTGCTGGAACGGTATTATCGTCCTTTACAATCCTGTCTTTAAGTTCATTAAAAAGTAATGCTTGTAAAGGTCTTTGCTTGGCCAACATGGCATCAGCATAATTATTTTCATCATTAAGGTGTGCTAAAACTTTTTCATCACTGCGCAGGTCATCACGCATCCAATAATAATTATCGATGCGTTGGTGATTGTGTTTTTCCATCGTATGAGGAATTTTTGTAGCTATTGGTGCTATAATTTTTTTGTCTGACGCCGCTGATATAAATGATGATGTTGGCACTAAGTGCTCCTAGTTAAATAATAAATGAAATGATAATAATTTAAGAAAAAGCGCGATAAAAGTCTATCGAGCTTTTTTAGATTAAGTGAACGCTTGTAAAGAGACTATGCAGAGCTCGCTATGTTTTTATCTTAATGATCAGGTTATCTTCGATAAACTTTAATTGCTCAAGTAATATCTCTTGTGAATCACCTGACATAAATACATGACCAACCTCGCTGCTGGTACTGTCGTGTGCGTAAACTTCATCTCCAGCTGCAATATTAAGTTTAAATTGGTCTATTTCTTTGAGTGCTTTGCATTGCTCGATACCGGAAATCTCATCAATAGTTCCTGGACCAGGATGGATCATGAGTACGCAAGCAAATTTATTAGCTTTGACAGGTAACGGGGTTGGAGTCGCTCCAGTTTCTAACTCTACATAGGTTTTCCATGGGTTGAAACCATAGGCATATTGAATGAGTTCCATATAGTATCCACCTGGTGGGCGAACGGCCATTTCGCCAAATACTGGCCCCGTTTTAGTCAGATAGAATTCAGCATGAGTCATACCATTTTTAACGCCAAATCCTTTGATGACTTGATCATTTATCGCGATGATTTTTTCTTGCAATGCTAGGGTTAAATTTGCCGGTAATATTGATTTTTTCCATTGATGAAGATAGTCGGTTATATTATGAAAAATAGGCACGCCATTATGGATCAACGTTTCTACGCTAACTTCACTTCCTTCAACAAAAGCTTCAGCCAGTAGGCCGGGCTTTGAATGCAATGCTACTTCCGCTAAGCTTTTTAGCACCATAACACCTCTTGCACCTGATTCGGCTACAGGTTTAACAACAAGTGGCAGGCCTAACTTATCAACTAATTCTTGTGGCGTATCGTTGTCATTGATGAGATGGAATTTTGTAATAGGAATGTTGTGCTCTAAAGCTTTGAGCTTCATCTCGTTTTTATTATGTAAGATACGGGTAATGTTAAGTGGCGTGCCTGTCAGTTTGAATTCTTGACGAACCATAGCAGCAATATCGACACTTGATTCAGTGGCTGCGATAACATATTCAATATTAAATTCACGAATTGCTGCTATTTCAGCTTTTAAAAGCATTTTTTCTGCGCTTTCAAATGATGTTTCAATACAGCCCGACAATTTTTCTTTTCGACTTTCGTGAAGGGGACCATCACTCCAGAGAAAAACGTTATGGCCCAGCTTTAATGCGGCTCGATAACATCGACCTCTTCTACCCACGATTAATACATTCGCCACTCAGTACCTCTGATAATTTCTAAATCACATATTTATCTGCTGAGTCTAGTGAATATATATAAATTAATATATAAGAATATTTAGATAATTTAGCGCAGTAGAAGAGGGGAGATGAAAATTTCAAACAGTCTAGAAATTTGGATCGTCGTTGTATTGTTAAGTAGGGTCAGGCAGCGAGGTAGATAACGCTTTGCTGACCCATATTTAATATGCCTTGGAGAAGGCATATTAGCTTATTATTTTTTATTGATAAGGCTTAACGGTAAAACGCTTCAACTGTGCCTTTAGCCGTCATTAAAAGTGGCTGACCACGACGGTCTAACGCTTTGTTCATGGTGACTTTTACCCAACCTTCGCTGATGCAATACTCTTCAACATCGAAACGTTCTTTGCCATTAAGTCGAATACCTATCTCGTGTTGAAAAATTTCTTCTACATGATGTGGGCTTCGGGGATTACCTGATAGGCGATCGGGTAAAGCGGGTAGCGATGTAGTATCGTTCATGTTTGTGACCTATGATAAAAAAATTGCGCTATTGTAGGCAATATATAGATAGCGCTCAAGCGCTGTTGTGATAAATTTTTAGCCTTTGTTTAAAAGTCTAAATAAACCTCAAGTTTATAACGCCGGTAAGGGGGATAATCTTCAATACTTAAAGCCGTTATCGAGTAGAAAAACTAAAGGCTATCCAAGTCAATCTACTCATCGTTGCAATACCGTTATTAGAAGCGCCAATCCTTGATGATTGGATTCCTACTCCCATCGAGAAACCATAATGCTGCAACTAAACCCTCGGTATCATTAGTGACGGTAATTACAGTTTCAAAAACCGCTTCATTCAATGATGTTCTTAGTAAGCAGCTATTATAATTAATGTTATAGCTCCCATCGCTATTTTCTTGATAATCACTGCACAGTGATAAATAGGCAGCTTGATCATCATCATCAGACCTGATTATTGTTAAATTAAATGAACGCTCACTATTTAATGAAAAGCCATCAGGTACTAATATATCACCACTGGTTTGTGCACTACTTTCTAACACGTCTCCTGCTTCTAGGGGACTAGTTTCTGCTAAGATAAACTCAGTTACCACAGGTTGGGTTACAATTGGGTCGGGTACAATAATCTCTGGCTGTTCTTCTACTACCGGTTGTGGCGTAACTGATACTGTTTCTCCGGCCGAACCACCGCCGCCACATGCTGTTAATAAAGCACTTAATAGAACACTAATATATAGCTTATTCATATGTCACTCCTTTAATCTAAAAATGTATTATTTATATTGGCATTATTTTCTATAAACCAGTCATCATCAATACGACCTTCATTGATAATAAAGCTAGAAAACAAGGGGTAAGCGTAAATTACATCCATGTATTCAAGAGGATATTGCCATTGTGTACCGACATTGATCGCCCAAGGCATACCATTCTCATTAACAAAGTAACGCTCATTATCAGGTTCGCTCTTATCTTCACCTCTGTTAAAAAAGTCTGTTCTAAAAGCTTCGGTAGGGGCTTTATTGGGCAAATGTATTTCGTATGCTCTACCAGGAGCCTGTCCGAATACATAACCATGTTCATAGCTTTCAGTAGCGAATAAAAATGGGTCATAAGGG
Organism: Colwellia sp. BRX8-7; assembly: GCF_014077275.1. Classification (NCBI taxonomy): domain Bacteria; kingdom Pseudomonadati; phylum Pseudomonadota; class Gammaproteobacteria; order Alteromonadales; family Colwelliaceae; genus Colwellia; species Colwellia sp. BRX8-7. The sequence goes on from NZ_JACGVP010000019.1 coordinate 20,091, forward strand.
AACGCAGGCATTTCTTCACTAGGAATTGCATGAGTCATTGGCAGTGTCATTGAAAAATGCATTTGAATTTTAGAACCACAACCTGGTTCACTTCTGTAATACTTACAGTTTTCACCCGCACTTACATAGTCCCATATGTCGTTGGTAATTATTGCGATGGCTTTATCACGCCCCTGCTCTAAAGGTGAGCTGAGCTGAGGCACGTTGTTAATGGTATAGCGGATAGCATCTTCGTTAATTTTTTCTCTGCTAATACCAGGCAATTGAAAAGCAAATCCGTTGTGATAAGACCCGCCAACAGCGGCAATTTGTCCTTCAAGTTTCACTCGAATAACTTCACCATCAAGTATATATTCACTAATACGATAGTTCATCACTAAGTCATTGAAGTCATAATCGCCTACTATTGGCCAATTATCTTCAAAGGCAATAGTAGCCCAGCCAGAAGCACTTGGGTAATACTCTATGCTAACGTTAGCTTCTGTTATATCCACAATATAATCTTCAACTTCACCATCATTTACACCGCCAGTTGGACCTATCTCGCTAAGGCTACTGATCCTAAAACGAGCCCAGGTACTACCCGGATCCGCCCATTCAGGCACGTTGTAAGAGATCGTGTTATTACCTGACACTACTGGTTTAGCATCAAGAATTTTTTCGTCAGAGCCAAAAACACCATTGCCGTCAAAATCTATCCATGCATTAACAAAAGCTGACGAGGAAGCTAACAGCTGCAGTACTGCTGAATTACCGACTTCAATACCTGTGACAAAAGCAACACCATCATCATCATTATTACCGTCTGTTTCATCATCACTTAGTGGAAATTGATAGCTATCAAATTCGGCATCAACGCTAGTACCCATAAAAATAGCATTATTTTCGGTACTATGGCGAGCACCATTATCTACAGCGAGACTACCATATGAGGCTGGAGCATCACCGAAATCTATTGTTGCGGCATCTGTCGCAATAACAGGGGCTAATGCACAACGTGCCCCATCGTTATTGCTTGAGCTTGGGCCATAAGAAAATAAATCGGCGACTGGATTGGCTTCATTAGTATTTATTTTAAATATTTTACCATCGTTGTTACGGCTAATATAAAGGTTTCCATCAACATCAAAATAAACAGCACCAAATATTCCTGTTTCACCAATATTATTAATTAATGTAGAACTGCCATTATTAACATCAATACGATATAGGTCCCCTTGGCTATCGACACTGTATGCAAAGCCATCAGATGGATGAAAGGCCATATCAAAAATATCCAGATCCAAGCTACTGCCATCTATAATCAGTTGAGCTATCAGATAGTTAGCATCTGATGAATCTAAGGAGATAGCATATAAACCGTAAGAAGCACCCGGTTTATAGATGTAATAGATATTGCTATCAATGGCAATATCACCGACATCAAATGATACATCTGGTAATCCTGATGTAGTCAATGAGGTAACTTGATAGTCACTATTAATACGAACAGGTTGTTCGAATTCATTGCTCCAGGCATAAATGAATTGATCGTGAGTATTAAAGCCCATGGCATTAAGCTCATTAGTTGTTCCCATGGTATTTGATAGTTGCAGGTATTGTCCTGTGGCCAATTGAACACTATATAACGTCGCCAAGGTATCTTGTATTAAAAAAGCCTCGGCGGGACAAGTCGCAAAAGGTTTTCCAACGATAGCTTCGCTTACTGACAAGGTCATACCGTTAGTACAACCCGGCTGTCCGATTACGCTATCTGCGCCAAATTCGATAAAATTTGTCGCAGAATAAGCCCCCCCACAATCATTACCTATGCCCTCTATCACAGCATTAGCGCCGGTCTGGACGAAGCCTTTAGCAAAAATGAAGCCTGTGGTTTCAGCGCCTGCACCTAGTTGGGTATAACCCGCCGAGCCAGTTTTGTCGCCTAGGACATTCCAGATAACGGTGCTGTTGTCGGTTACATTTAACAATATTACTTTTGCATCAATCGCAAAACTTAAGTAGTTAGCAATATTAAAAATCCATGTGCCATCGACACCTTTACCATCAAGTGTGAGGGTTTTTCCCCCAGTGATGGTTAGATAATCTATCGTACTATAAATGCCTGCTTCGAGCGTTTCATTGTTGGTCCCAAACGTAATAGAAACAAGCTCTGTGCCTGTGCCCAGAGCTTTCAACGTTGTTTGTATCGATGTAAGTAAAGCTTCTTGATTGGTTACTAAGGGGGGAGAAGGAGGTACCAGCAAAGAATTGGCGGTAAGGATCCCATCAATTTGAACACCAGCACCGATGGTTGTGGTGGTTCCGGCATCAACATCACCATGAAAAATTGAACCCGCACCAATTGTTACTGTCGTTCCAGCTAAAACATCACCCACAACTTCCACCGTTGCATCAATCGTTACGGTGGTTCCAGCGACAAGTTCACCATTAACAACGGCGTCAGCACCGACGGTAGCGGTGGTTCCAGCCAAAATAGAACCTTCAATAATTGCAGCCACACCTAAGGTTACAGTAGATCCCGCTTCAATATAGCCAACAACAGTTGCATCAGCGCCAAGGGTTACCGCAGTTCCGGCTTCTGTATTACCCCCTACCACCGCATCGGCGGCGAGCGTAATTGCGGTAGCACTTTGAGCATTGCCACCAACGGTTGTGCGTGCACCCATCGTTATATAACCGCTGGCATAAAGTGATTGGTTATTTAGCGCTGAATCTAATAAAGGTCCATTACTAGCCTGTGCAGTAGATAGGGCAAAAAACAGACAAGTGGATATGACCAAACTCGCTTGTTTTGCTGCGCGTCTATAATGTATGGCGCCATTACCCATAATATTACTTATTAATGCGTTAACATCAATATTAGCCAAATTGTGATCCCAAATATAAGCATTATTCCTTTTCATCTTATTGCCCTCAATTGTATGTAAAATCTTATTTGTTACTTAAGATAGGTGCTGCAAGTAATGAACCAAGATGGGGTTTGTGATTAGGTTATTGATATTGTTTGATATTAATTTTGTTACATTAGTTTTTATATTTTTGTTTTGCGAAAATTATCATTTTGCAAAATAGAATAAAGTAAGGTTACTATTTTATTAATGGGGACTGATAAAGGATCAAGCCGCGGCTCTATTGAGATGCGGCTTTTGGCGGTCATCTGGTTAACCGTTATAACTGTTTATATTGAAAACTGTTGACTAGCCATTGTTTTGTTTGTTTTATCCATGACAATCCATAAAGTCCCACTAAGTGTTTAGGTTTTAGCTTACAACGAGGGTCTGATAATAAAGTCCTCGCTTGGGAAAAATGCCCATCACCAATATTGAGTTTTGCCAAGTGACACAAATGTGTTGCACTATACTTAAGCATATTGGTTGAGCTTTTATTAGCTTTAAATCGAGATGCTTGCTCAGTTATCCGAATACTAAAACCACACTCTGCAGAAGGAATATTATTTTTACTTGCTTGGTTTTGCGCATCTTTATGATAAAGAGAGTGAATATTTGGTGAATAAGCAATATCTGTATTTAACGCAACCCGACAGAATAAATCTTGGTCCTCACCTATAGGTTCATTCAGAGGAAAACCACCAATGTCGTTAAATAATGACCGTTGAATGACCATAGAAGACATAGTGAAGGGTAGGTCTCCTTGTGAGGCAATATCAAAATAATCAGCTAATATCACGCCCTCTGGGTCGATGTTTTTTAGTTTTATTTTTGCATCTATATAGTTATGCTCAGATTCGACAATTTGGTAGCGTGTTCCAAAAAACTTTGCTTGAGGGAATTTAACAATTAAGCGAGCTATCTCATCTAAAAATAAGGGTAACCATTGGTCGTCCGCATCTAAAAATGCAATGTATTCATTGCTTGCCAACGCAACACCATTATTACGAGCGGCAGACACGCCCTGATTTTGTTGTTGTATGAGTTTTATATTTTCCATATCGGCATTTTTTACAATTAAGGCGCCATTATCGGTAGAGCCATCATCAATAACAATAATTTCAGTAGCGGGGTATTTCTGCCATGCGACACTGTTAAGTGTTCTTAAGATATGTTCGGCTTTGTTAAACAGCGGAATAATTACAGTAAATTTTATGTTTTTCATTTTGATCACTCCAGTTAGATAAAGATTTTTTTAAAGCGCTATCAACTGATAACGTTGGCGGTATAAAATTTGTTGATAAACCCTTTACGATTTGATTAACAATTGATTTAATATTGAGATTAAATAAATCTATTTGATAGTCTTGTGCTAGGCCAATCTCTTCACACCAACCTTTACATTTACTGTGATAATTAACTGACAGCACGGGTGTGTTAGCTAAATAACTTAAAATAGAACCATGTAAACGCATACTAACAATAGCTTTATAAGTGCCCAGTTTTTCGAGTAATTTAATGGGATCTGCTTGATATTTTTCTATCGTTACGGGCACTGTTTTGTTTAAACAAGCAATAATATTATTGTTGATTTTCCAGTCGCCTAATGAGCTATGTCCGTTAAACTCAATTAAGGTAATAGGTTCACCTGTTTGGGCGTATAACTGTGTTATTAACTGAGTAAATTGGTGAAACCTTTGCTGTTCAGCACCTTTATTTGTTTTGCCCATCGCATTAATAGCAACAGAGCATAACGACAGTGCAATGCCTTTACGTTCGACTTGTTCAGGTTTATATTTATCTGAACACAGCAGTAATGGTGCTAAATCAAACGTTTTATTAACGTTAGCATTAGGGGCGATAATTTGAGCAATGTCTAAACTTTCACTGTCTCTGACGCCAATATAACCACATTCATTTAAAAATTTTGCACATGCTTTTTCTGCGGCAGTTGAATTGAACGGACCAATTCCAACGCCTACTGCTAAGCTATTCTTAGGGCTTGATAAAGACATTAATTGTCTTTTAAGGTTTATATCTGTTTCACTGTGTAAAACCGAGCCACCACCAAAAATAATACGTTTACTTTGAAGTGCAGCTTTATAATGTAGTAACCTATTTTGCCCCCGAAATTGCTGGTTAAACTTGAGTGGTAGTTGATGATCCGTTTGTGTTTCTCTGCGGTAATCGCCGTACAAACCTACTAAGGTATTTTCACAACCAATAATGTGTTGAGCCGCCCAGGCCGTTACATACATCAGCGCATCATCGCCGCTATTTTGCATGCCGTAATAGCCTACTAAATAAGCATCGTATTTCTTAAACATGTCTTTCTCCTGATTTTAGTGGATTAAGGGCAATGCCTATCCATAAAAGTGCTGGCCAATAAATAAAACTTAATATTTCTAGATTTTCAAAAAATGAGTAACAGATAAAAACGATTGCCATCAGCGCAGCGGTATAACAAATCTCGCTTTTAAGGCTATGCCAAAATAAATAGATACAGGTAAACGTTAAAGGTATAGCTAATGCTAAAAGTCCTACTATGCCTTTGACAAATAACAGTCCATACCAGTTGTGGTGTGAACCTATATGCATTCCTTCAACGATTTTTGGTCCTTTCTCAACAATGCCATGTCCCCAAATTGGCGCTTCTGACTCCCAACGTTGCAATGCAAGTACTTCTAGCGTATTACGTACTCGTGTTGAATCAGGGCGCGAAGCTTTAATGCCTTCGTAGCTGTTAGTGATTAAATTAAATAATGGCTCGCCTAATAATAAAATGGCTGGAATGAACAAGCCAAAAAGTATAATAAGCAGTGGATTTTTAAAATGTTTACTGAAAAAGCATAGTGGCGCTAATGCGATATAAATAACCCAACCAGCACGTGATTGTGAGAGTAAACACATGATGAAACTACCGGCTAAACCAGAGTTTCTCCAAAAAGGTTCTTTCTCTTGGCTAGTAAAAATTAAAAATATACATGCCATAAATCCTGCAGCAGGTGCCCAAGGAGTAAAAAACCTCCAACGACCACCACCAGTTTCAGGGTTTAAACCAAATAAACTCACTGTAAAGAAGCTTTCACCGGGTCCGCCAATCACTTGTAGCGGTGATATAAATAAATCACCCGGGGCGCCAACCATATAAAGAACAACAGTAACACTGGCAAAAATTAACGAATGAAACGAAACAACACATACGGCTCTAACCACTAACTGTGGTTTAATATCAACAAAGGCACCAATAAATAAAAATAGCGGCATCAGTGCCCATCCTTTTGCCCAACCAATCGAAGACTTAATGGTTTTCGCTAGTCCCAGGTCCCAATTTGAATGACCAATGAGTAGCGCGACTAACATAAAAAAACCACCGAGGATCCATAACCAAACAATGGCCGGTATAACTGCATTTTTATCTTTTCCGTTTACATACCAACGTAATAAAACCACAATAAAGATCATCCAACCTATCACTGAACCCATAACATAAAGACCACCGAATGCGAAGAATGGATAGGTAAGTGTTAACCCAAACCAAACTAGCCTTTCTTCGGTAGAACTTGCAGTGGGGTGGTGTGAAATCATAAGTTAAGTTGTCCAAATGGATGAATAAAGGCTTAATATAAAAGTATTATTATCTTTAGCCAGCATTGCATTAATCATTAATAAATTGATGCTAACCTACTTATAGCTTAAACTGTGCCAACACTATCTTGCTGATTAAGTTGTTGATTTTATATGGCTTATTATCTCTGGTTGAGGTGGGTGTTGTCTTTTGATTGCAAAATAAAAATAGGGTTTTCATTTTGCAATTCATTATGTCTTTATAAAATATCTTTATTATTTATAGATTTAACCTTCACAATTTGGGGAATAGAGTTGATAAAATAAGGAGCAGTCTAAGACAAGGCTAAAACTAACGCTATATCAAGGCGACTAAGAATTGATAGGGTTAACTTCTATTAGCCAAATTAGTTTTTCTTGAGTAAAACTTGAATTAACTTTTTGCGTTGTGATAAAACCAATAAGCCAAAGGTAATGAATAAAAACCCAGCTACAGCAACAACAAAGGCAATGATATTTTTAGGACTACCTTGTTTCATTGGGTAAGAGGGGGTTGTCAGCATTTGCAATACCGGATACGAGGCAAAAATGTCTGCTTTACTTGCTTCTAATCTTGCTGCTGCTGAGGTAAAAATAGCTTCTGCCATATTAAATTCTCTCTGTAACCGCTCTAATTCCACTATTTCTCTTGAGTACACCTTTAATTGGTCACCGAGATGTTCAACAGAACGTCCTAAATCAGCAAACATTGAATCTTGGCCTTTTTGTTTTGCATAAGCGGCAATTAAGTCAGCGAATAACTCAGCCCGTTTTGGGTTCAAATCCAAATTTAAGGAATTGAATATCTCACTTGAATTAACACCGTACATTTCACTGCTTCTCTGGTTTATCGCAATTCGGGTAAAGTTTAATCTTTTTTGTTGTGCTTTCACTTTAGGGTGATTAACACCCCATCGAGAGCTATATTCGGTGAGTTGAGTGATACTTTCTTTTAATTCGGTAATATAAGCTTTGAATTCAACGTCTGATTGCAGGGCGAATGCTTGTCCTGCTAATTTGGGTGAAACCCCAAGCTCTTCACTTAATTGATAAATATATTCTTGTAATTGCTTTGTTTCAGCTTTCACATAAAGTCGTTTTTCTTTAACACCGGATAAGGTTTTAACCAATTGATTCATTTGATCGGTTGAAACAACAATGGATCGCTGTTGGAAATCAACAATAGCATTACGGGTTATATTCATTTTTTCCCGGTATTGGTCAAGAACATGGTTGATACTTCGGTCTCGTCGTAACACTTCATCGGCGCGAAGATTACTCAACTCGTCTTGTAAAGATTCATAGATGGCAAAGGTTTTTTCTTGTGCTAATTTTGAGCTGCCAGCATTCATCGACAATGAAATAATAGAGGTTTGCTCGGTGAGCTTAATTTTTGGCTTACCAAGTTCATCAAGCGAAATATTTAGTTTTTCAGCAGCACGCCCCCTAACACCTCGACTTGATAGCATCTCTTTATAATTAACACGTGGGTTAAAGCCACCACCAGAAAAAGGGGTGTTAGTTTGTGAAACAACTTGGCCGACATTATCCAGTGATACACTGTTACTGCTACCTGTTCCAGGTAATACCATTTCCATATCACTGGTAAATGACGGAGCCTTATTCAAATAAAGCATAATAAGCAATGCAACAACTAAATAACAAGCTAAACCAATCACTAAATAAGGGCGCTTTAACACTGAGTATATTCTTGCTCTGAATAGGCCAAATGACGTTAACGTTACGATAGGATATTTCATAATTCACCTATAACAATTTAATAGGAAGCAGGATGTCGACAACTGTTTTGGCGATATCACGAAAGTTAGTAATATCTGAGTCATAACAGGCAACGGCGTCATTAGGCATTAAGTAAGGGTTAATATTGCCTTGATTTGGTGTCGTCATTAACGCTTCTACAGAGCGCTCAATAACTTGTGTTTCACCGGTAATTGGATTTTTACTCGCAAGAACTACTCGACGTGGTGCATTGGTCCAATCTTTACCACCGACACAATTAGCAGAAACCGCTGCTTGTAATAAGCGTGTACCATAGGGCAGGTTGGTTGAATATCTACCTACGGCTGCACTTGCATTATCTCCAGCTGAATCAATGAGGTTAGACATAAAAACACGAAATCCCTTAGGTGTAATTAAGCTAGGTCTGACTAAGTGTGCTTGAAAACAACCGGTACTGGGTACGATAATGCGGTCACCTGCTACTAATGGATAATCCTTAACTAATTCTCCAGAGAGCATCCCTGTCATATCTATTTGAACCTGCCAGCCTTTCCGCAGTAAAATTATTTGATCTAATTTTGCATCAGGTCGAATACCCGAAGCTCCTCTGATCGCTTCAGACAATAATCGCGTCGTTGAATAATCACCAAATGCATCTAAATGTTCGGTATTTTGAATACCATTTGGTTTCTTATTAATTAATACCGTACCAGGTTGAAAAACTGCACCTGCCACAGAAACCTCAATTGATGACCAATTTAATACGTATATGGTAACGCTAGCACTAGAGGGGTGAAATATTTCTGCTCTAATTAAGGCTAATTCAATTTTGGTTTCTAATTTATTGGTTGTCGCACCGCCTGCTGAAACAACACCTATAATAGGTAGTTTTACATATCCCGCGTTATCAACAATATAACGGCCATTAAAACCTTTACCATCTTCAATAAGCACTTCAACTAAATCCCCAGGACTTAATAATAAACCTTGCGCAAGAATAGGGTCATTCTCTGCTGAAGCTTTCATGTTTGACGAATGTAAATTTAATGGCTTGTCTGTTCTATAATTTAGGGCTGCGCCCATGTCTTGAAACTGACTACAATTTAATCCATCTGAAAATAGCGTTTTAGGTGCTTGCTCATGAATAAAGTCATCACCATTGTCAGCTGGCGTGCCATAAAATCTAAGTGCAGACTTATCAATATTTACGGATGAGTGCTTAGCACACCCCTGTAAAACTAAAATTCCAATGAGCGCGATAAGCGCTGGCATTATTTTGTAATTTTTAGGTGGGTGAAACGACATTGAATTCTCCATAACGATTTTAACTCTCTACACCGTTACTGCACTTAACGTACCAATTGATTTTCTTTACTTTACTTGTTGTATTTTATATGTTTTTTGTTTTTAAAAAAGATGAGTTTGCAATTTGCAATAGGCTATATCTATTTTGCAAAAGTCTTTGTATACAAATAAATAGATAATTCGCTGATAAAAATAAAAAAAGTGAATTGATTATGCGTTAATCAATTCACTTTACTGTTACTTTTAAGCCATCTTATACTTTAGGTAAATGTTATAGGTTGTTTCAACTAATAAGCACCTTTGGCCATTAATACAGCTGGAATGGTCAAGGCTATTATTTTACAGTCCATTAAAAAACTTTGTTGCTTAATGTAACATTTGTCTAACTGTAATTGTTCTTCAAAATTAGTGTCTGCGCGACCAGATACTTGCCATAAACCGGTTAATCCAGGCTTAGTAAATAATCTAGGTTGGATAAAATTATCATATTCATAAGTTTCAATTGATAATGCGGGTCTTGGGCCTACTAAGCACATATCCCCTCTAACAATATTAAATAATTGTGGTAACTCATCAATAGAATATTTTCTAATAAATTGGCCAATCTTGGTAATTCTAGGGTCATTAATGTACTTCTTACAAACACCTTTACGAGAACTTTGAGAAGGGTCTGGTTCTTTAAAAAGTGGGTCAGATTTTAAATACATTGATCTAAATTTATACATTTTAAAATGTCGACCATTTTCACCCACTCTAGTTTGATAAAATAACGCACCACCCAGACTTTCTGTTTTAATTAAAATAATCAGGATTAGCAGTACTGGGCTAATGAGTATTAACGCAAGTAGGGCAATACTTTGCTGTAAAATAACTGGAATGCCTTTGTGTTGGTAATTTATAACAATAGCTTTGTGTGTTTTAGTAAATAGCGCCTGATTTTTAATTTTATTTAATATTTGAATAGTCATTATTTTACTCCAGTATTTACTAAGCCAAGTAAAAAGGTTCTATATAAAAAAAGTGGGTTACCAATAACATAACGATTAAATTTTTCACGAGGTTCTTGCATTAAGCGCCAAATCCACTCCATCCCCATTTCTCTTAACCACATCGGCGAACGTGAAATACTGCCAGAATAAAAATCAAATAATCCACCTACGGCTAATGCTGTTTTACATCGTAATTGGTCTCTGTGCTCAAGTAACCATTGTTCTTGTATAGGTGAGCCCATAGCAATTAATAAAACGTCGCAACCACTTTTATTTATTGTGGTGATAATTTTTGAGGTACTCTCAGTGTCGTTATAACCATGCTCGGTGCCTGCAATATTGAGTCCTGGAAATTGAGCGCTTAATTCATTTGCTGCTTGATCTGCAATCCCTGGCTTAGCACCGAAGAAAAATAAAGATTGACTACTTTCAACACAGTTTTTACAAAGATGAGGTAACATATCTGTTCCGTTATTGTTGCCATTAAGCAAGAAACCTGCTTTTTTTGCTGCTAATCTCATACCAGAGCCATCAGCGAACAATGCATCGGCTTTTGTTAGTTGGTTAAAGAAGGTTGGATTGCTAATCGACAAATTAATGGAATGCGCATTAATAAAAAAACCTATTTTCGTTTTACTTGTAGGTATATCACTACATGTTATCCATTCAACAGCTTCCGCCATTGAAGTATTTTTAACGTCTAAACCAAACAAAGATAAGTACTTAGATTCTTTAAGTCTTTTAATTTTTTGGCCATAAATAATAATCGAGATAAAACTTTTACTCATAAGCGCTAGATAATTAGCTAAGTTACCATTGAGTTGTTGTTCAAGAAGTTGCTCGGGCGTCATCACCGTTATCCCTGTTTTAAGGTGCAAGTCATAAAGACTAAAAATTCCTGTTTTACACTTAATTTGGTTAAGGACACAAAGCTGTATGTCGGGTGAAAGTCGATGAGTTAAGGGAATACCGCAAAAAGAAATCTTACCTAAACAAATATCAAACAAAACTGCAGTTTTTACCCAAAGGCCACAACTAAAATGGTGTAATGTTACCTTTCTGCTTAAGGCATCAGTCTTGTATTTTTTTGAAAATAAGTTTCTTCTTGTCGTTATCGCCAAGGTTATATTTAACAGGAAACAGGGAAGCAGTATTAATATAAGGATCAGTGCTATGGGCTTATCGACAATGTTGCCACGGTATTGATGCTTAATGGCATCGAGGTGTGTAAACGATTGAGTTTTTGTTTGTAGTGAAATTTTAGTTTTTATCATTTCAGCTAACCTAAATTATTATTAGTTAACGTGTACAGTGCTTAAGTTGTGCCAACTTGATTTTTGCTTTATGTGTCTGTTTTATAATTATTTTATTTTTTGGTGGCTGATTTTTAAAAAAAAGAGAAGTACTGAATTGCAAAATAAAAATTTAAATTATCATTTTGCAATTTATTTTAAGATGCTAACAACGGACTAATTTTGGATAAAGCGATAAGATGATATTTGTTTCTCGCGACAGGTCGTCTTCGTTACTTGCTGGAACTGACGTTGGTTGTTTTCTATTAACAAAGGCTAATATGCGGGCAGAGAGAGCGAAAACAATTTTATGAAATAAATTATTGATAATGCTGGTGCGCATAGGGCCACAATTGCTGTGTCGAATATAGTCACTTAAGTCATAGTCAAAAGTATTATTCCATTTTTGTTCGATCTCTTTTATAAAACTCACCCCTTTACTTAATTCTATGACATGACCGTTTTCACCCCAGCCAACCTTGTTTATTTTTTGTATGCTAGCAAGTCTGGAATCAATAATACTTGTCAGCCATGCAATGGTTTTTTTATTATTCAGGGCAATGAGTACACCAGAATTAAAGCGATTAGAATAACCTTTGGCCATATAAATATATTTTTCATCTTCTACTATTGTTTTTAAAGCGGGGCAATTATCATTTACCACTGTATCAGCATCTAAAAATATAACGGTGTCATATCCCGAGAGTAAAGCTGTTCGCATTAGCGTTAACTTAAGCCAACAGCACTCTACACCTAATTTAGAAATATAAGGCCGAGTTACCGCTTGATGGCAGTATCCTTGCTTTTTAGCATAGTTTTTGTGTGTTGCTAGTTCTTTGTTATACATCAACTGGTAACCATTTAAGGCAATGCTGAGTACTAATGTTGTATTGGTCATACATGTCACCTTTACTGCAAATGGGTTAATAACTTCTCTATCTGTGAAAAGTACTCAACTAAGTAACCTGCAATAACTACTCCATTATTGATAAACCGCTCTTCTAATGGGCTAACAGCGAGTAAGAAAGTATTATATAGATAAAGATGGTGAATTTTTTTGGGGCTGTTGCAAAATGCGAACTTACCTTGATAAATATTATAAGTGACAAAGTTTATGCTGATGCTAGCAAATAAAGGCATCTAAACCAACACTTTATAGTTAAAAGGTTGGTTTATGAAAAAAGTGTCGCGTGTTAGTTAATCGGTGGATTTGCAAGCGGTAGGCTTATTTTAAAACATGTACCAACACCGACTTCACTCGTGACTGTAATTGTACCGTGATGCTTTTCAATGATGCCATGTGATATCGGCAAACCTAAACCAGTACCTTCGCCAACAGGTTTACTGGTATAAAAAGGATCAAATATTTTTAATATGTTTTCTTCACTTATTCCTCTACCATTATCTTGCACGTAAATAATGACGCTATCTTGCTCTTGGGTTGTTGTAATGGTCAATATCCCATGGGTTGAGCAGGCATGTGAAGCATTCATAAATAAGTTAATAAAGACCTGATTTAAATCATATGGTTGCCCAATAACGTCACCACAATCAGAAAGTTCTAGATTAATGGCCATAGAGTATTTTATTTCATTAGCAGATACTTTAATGCATTCTTTAATGCAGTCATTAATACTAAAAGCGGTAAAGGCTTCATCTCCTTTATAAGAGATTTTCTTTAAATTTTTAACTATGTTTTTAACGCGCTCTACTCCTTCAATGGTATCGGCTAACAGAGAAGGAATGTCAGTTATTAAATAGTCAGCATCAATTTCTTTACGCATACTTTGATATTGTTGCAACATTGAGTCAACGTTATCTTTGAGAGGTAAATTATCTTGTATAATTTTGTCGAGTTTAAAAAATTCAGTAATATTTTCAGATAAATAAAAGAGGTTACTGTACGAGTAAGCAATAGGATTATTAATTTCATGCGCAATACCAGCCGTAAGTTGTCCCAGTGAAGACATCTTTTCCGATTGGATAAGTTGTGCTTGGGTTGTTTTTAATTCTGCAACAACCCCTTCAAGGTTTAAAACATTTTCGTATAATTGTCGTGTTTTATCCTCAAGTAGCTTTTCCGCCAACTGTCGTGCCTTTTTTTCGCGGGTATAGGCAGTTTTATACGCGTCTTCTTTAGTCATGTTAATCCTTGAAAGATATTACTAATTTACATTTCTTGGCTCCATCATGCATGCATTCAGGGTGTTTAATTACAATAGCTTGTTTAAAGTGTTGAGCAGCACCCGAAATTAATCCTTCAGAAAGATGGCATAACTTGCGCTTAGATTGATAAAACATAATTAAATCGCCATTAGGTTTTTCATCGAATTTAAAACTTGGTAAGTAAGAATCTGGATAAACACGCTTTACTTCCTTGTGAATAACACCTTCAATACAAATGAGAAAATCTTTTAAATTATCAATATGTGATAAGTTAGCAGGGCTACGATTAAGTAAATGGATAAATAAATATTCACCAAAGGTGCGAACTAACGTGGGCGGATCTATTTGGGTTAATGTCGATAGTTCAGCAACAAAAGACATTATTTCGGAGTCTTCATACTGCATACTGTTAGTATAAATACCTTCAGAATTTGGTTTTACTTTATCTAACAACTCATTCCATGCAGATATGCCTAATTTTTCAATGACCATTTCGGAAAATATGGTGTATATAGAACCTTGCATGGCCATTTCCTTAAATTATGATAATGATTCAATAACAATCTTAAATTGGTGTTTTTGATTAATCTCGTATTCAATTAACTTATTAATTGTGTGTTCGGTAAACTCATGTCCTTCAGCTAAAATAAGCAAGTTATTTGCAGAAAACAAACCATATTTTAATATCATGTTGGGTAAAAGTTGTCGTGTCGTTAAGCCTTTTTCAGAAATATTATCAATAACTAATTCGGGGTTGGCCATTAATATATCTAAAACTTCTTTGGCATATTTAATACCTTTCGATTTATTTAACGCGACCAGTACTTGCTTATGATCTAGCCTTTTAACATCAATCTTACCGCAAGAAAATCGCCAATAATCTCTTGCAACACTTATTATTTTACAGGCAAGCAATGTTTTACTATTAACTTTATTTTTTAGTTCTTCTAGTGAATGAAATTGGTAGGTTAGTATTGCTTTTACAGCATTTAAACGTTGCGCTGGCGAGAGAATTTGTTGAGCAATATCTCCCTGAGTCAAAAAAATCTTTTTTTGTTCGAAATTGAGTAAATTAAAGGGGGTACAAACAATGGTCGAATCAAACCCTAACAATCCAATTTCGTTGAGAAAACCTGATAAGCAAATATCATGCAATGCTTCTTTATCTAGACAGAGCTTTTCTCCTAATCGACCGGCTAATTGTGCTACATTTTTCGCAAAATCAGCATTAAGATCAGGACTGATCGCAATGAAGTTAAATAACATTTTCTCACAGGCTTTATTGTCTTGTTCATTTCTTGTTAATGACGTTCTAATTTGTTTGGTGCGTAAATTTACTTTTCCCTCTAAGTCATGATTTAAGCTTTTAAGTAATTTATTTTTCTTTTCAATTTTACGTTTTAGATTATAGTTTTCCTCTTTTAAATGGGTGATCTCCAAACCTTCTTCAACAGCATTAATTAGGTCATTATTATTCCAGGGTTTATTGATAAAACGATTGATTTTACCTAAATTAATTGCAGCCACGGTTGATTCAAAATCAGCATAACCACTTAATACTATTCGGTAAGTGTCTGGGTGTGAATTAGCAACTATTGCTAATAACGCTGCGCCGTCCATTTCAGGCATTCTCATATCAGAAACAATGATATCTACGTGCGTTTTCTCTAAAATTTCTAGTGCGTTTTGAGCACTATTAGCAATAATGACATTATATGACTTGCGGTGAAATAAACGTTGCAAAGTCCTGAGTATAATTCGTTCATCATCAACACATAAAACAGTCATATCTGAATACAAAGCATTTTGGGTACTACTATCTGACATAATCTCTCCCTACAAACTTTACAACTGAAATAAATAGTTTTAATGATGTTAATTATAACGACCACTATATTATCTATTTTTTACTTTATAGTGATAAATAATATATATATTATAGCTATAACGGTTATTTATTCAAAAATTATTGATATTATTATAATTAATAAGTCAATTTACCTTAACAATATTTGTAATTGTTGAGGCGATACCTTAAGTTTTAAATGTGGAATAAAAATAGTTATAGCTAAATGTAACACTGTTTTATAGAAAAGTTATTGGGCATTAGTCTTGATTTTAAGGAAAAAAATGCAAAATTTGAATAAATCGGTCATTTTATTTGTTGACGATGAACCCGCTATTTTAAGATCGCTACAACGTATTGCGGGTAAAGTGGATGCGACTATTTTAACAGCTGCTAGCGGCGGTGAAGCACTTGAGGTGATTAAAAAATGTCATGTTGATGTCATTGTTTCTGATATCAATATGCCCAATATGGACGGCAATCAATTACTTGAACAAGTTGCTCAAATTTCACCTGAAACTGTTCGTATTGTTTTAACGGGCTGTGACAACATGGATATGGTACTTAATGCGATTAATTCAGGGCACATTTGGGGTTTTTTACATAAACCTTGGGATAATTTCGAACTTATTGTTAAGTTAAAGCAAGCATTACACCTTCAGCATATACTTGCTGAGCGTACCTTAATGCGAAGAACAATTGATCAATACCAAAAATATCATAAAGCAAAATTTGAAGGCTTTATTGGTGATTCAATTCCGATGCAATTTGTTTATTCTTGTATCGAACAAAGCGCCCCCAGCAGTGCCTCTGTATTTATTACTGGGCCTAGTGGCTCAGGAAAAGAAGTTGCTGCACAGGCAATTCATCGCTTAAGTAAAAGAAAAAACGGACCTTTTATTGCGCTCAACTGTGCCGCTATACCCTCAGAACTGATGGAATCAGAAATTTTTGGTCACATCAAAGGAGCATTTTCTGGTGCTGTTTCAAATCGTGACGGTGCAGCGTCATTGGCCAACGGCGGCAGCTTATTTCTTGATGAAATTGGTGAAATGGATATCAGTTTACAGGCTAAATTATTACGTTTTATTCAAACCCGTTGTTTTCAAAAGGTCGGTAGCGGTAAAGAAGAAAAAGTAGACATTCGTTTTATCAGTGCAACCAATCGAGACCCTCAAGTTGCCATTGATGAAAAGAAACTACGTGAAGATCTCTTTTATCGGCTCAATGTCATTTCTATTGTGTTACCCGCTTTAAATGAACGTGGTAGTGATATTGTGAAGTTAGCTGAATATTTCTTAAGTCACTTTAGTAAAATTGAAGAAAAAGTTTTTGTGGGTTTCTCAACTAAGGCTGAGGCATTAATTACATCATACTCTTGGCCAGGTAATGTTAGACAACTGCAAAATATTATTCATAGCGCAACAATTATGTCTGAAGGACCCTTAATTTCTGAACAAGTGATTGTTCAGCAACTTGGTCAGCAGTTTAAGCAGCCTGCTCTTGCAACACCTCCCCCGCAAAAAGCGGTTGCCTCGGCACAAGATGATATAAATATGCAGACACCGATGCTCAATACAGCTAATTTAACACCTTCAATAATTACCTTAGCTGATGTCGAAAAGTATGCCATTGAACAAGCGATTGCCTTGTGTGAAGATAACATCGTCAAAGCGGCCAGTGAACTAGGTGTGAGTCCATCAACGCTTTATCGAAAAATTCAGCAATGGCAAGTACCAACGCTAGATTAATACCATTTTTAATTTGCAAAAAGCGCGGGTAATTTTTTTTCAAAGTGCAAATTATTATCAGTACATCACCTGGGTATAAAATAAAACTCATAATAATCAGTGTATTAAAATAATTCAAACATTGGAACGAAACTTGATTGTATCATTGTTAACGATTTAGCAATGATAATTTAGGAGTGTTCTAGTGCAGTTAATGTCTTTATTTAGGACGCAAGTTAATGCGGTAATTGAGCTGTTATCAAATACTATTTGGTTACTTAGCGCAGAGTTTGTTGCTAAAGTCTCTAGAATTTTCACTATCGTTGTACTTGCCGCACAATTATCGCCAATCTCTTATGGTACAGCTATGTTAGCGCTGGCCTTTCACGATGTCTTTGCATTAATATTACGAGCCGGTGTAGGTAGTCAAATTATTAACTGCAAACAAGCGCAAGTCGCTTGTTTTGCAAAAAGTGGTATAGTCATCCAATGGGCTATCTGTCTTACTATCGCCATAGGTCAGTGGAGCTCTGCAGACTTTCTATCGTCACTTTATGACAATGATAATATTGCCTCATTACTAAAAATAATGGCTGTAATTTATCTGCTCTATCCTTGGGTGAGTGTAAAAATATTTTTGTTGCAGCGCGATAATAAAATGCGTTGGTTTAGTATCAGAAATGGTGTTTGTGTCATCATCGAAAATGTATCTATAGCGGTAGCAGCTTTACTTGGGGCTGATATCTTTGCTGTTGCTTTGGGTAAAATTGCCTTTTCACTGTTTTGGTTGTTGCTATTTTCATTCGCACCGGTTCAATCATATGGGGTTGGTTTTGATAAAACTGTAATCAAGCACATGTTAAGAACATCAGGAAAGCTTTTTAATACGGAATTTTTACGTGGAATTCGAGTTCATGCCGATACTTTTATTGCCGGTAAGTTACTAACCCCTGAGTTGTTTGGTTTTTATAGTTTTGCAAAAAATGCTGGGGTAGGTTTAAGTCAGTCAATTAACCAAGTTTATATGGCTGCTTTATATCCTTATATTTGCAAGTTAGCACGGCAAGGGCAGTTATTAGCACAACAAAAGAAAATATTTGCTCTTTCATTATCCATTGGTTTTTTATTCGTTTTTCAGGCCTTAATTGCTCCTATTTATGTACCGATTTTGTTCGACGATAAATGGTTGTCAGCTGTACCTATCATCACAATATTATGTTTAGTGGCATTACCTAATTTAATTATTGATATTTTTTGTTGTTTTCAGCGAGCAACAGAGCAATACCACCTTGAAACCTTTACTCGTTTAGTTTGCCTGTCAGTTTCTTTACTCACGCTCATTATTATGATGCCAAAAGAGCCAATGGAATTTGCCGTTGTTATCTTTTTTAACAATCTATTTTGCTTAATCCCCATTTACTTAATTAATGTTCTAAAACCCTTAAATTATAACCTACGCACTTTATTTAATAGGAATAAATCACATGAAATCTAACGCAGTTCCAATAGTGTCAGTTATTATTCCAATGTATAACGTTGGAAAATATATTGAACAAAGTATTAATAGCGTTCTTAAACAAACCTATCATCATTTTGAAATTATTTTAGTCGATGATGGTTGTACTGATGATACCTTAAATAAAGTGAATAAATTTACAGACCCTAGAATTAGACTTATTCACCAAACTAATCGAGGTTTGTCTGGTGCAAGAAATACCGGTATAGATGCGGCTCGTGGTTTGTATGTTGCTTTGCTCGATGCTGATGATTACTGGGCTAAAGATAAATTAGTAAAGCATATCAAGCATTTATCAGCAAACCCTAAGGTAGGAGTAAGTTACTGTCCGTCATTGTTTGTTAATGAAGAAGGCGCAGTTTTGGGCGTTGGTCAATTTCCTAAGCTTAGCAATATAACTAAACAACATATTTTTTGTCGTAATCCAGTAGGTAATGGCTCATCGCCAGTGATTAGAATAGCGTTATTAGCTGAAATTGGCTATTTTGGTGTTAAAAGAGATAAATATCGAAAAATGTATTTTGATGAAAGTTTGAGACAATCTGAAGATATCGAATTATGGACTCGCATAGCATTAACCACTACATGGAAATTTGCTGGTATTGCCAAACCTTTAACTTATTATCGAGTTAACTATACTGGCCTTTCAGCAGATGTTGATAAGCAGTATTCAAGTTGGCAACATGCCGTTATGCTAAACCAAGCTTCTGATCCAACCTTTTTCAAACAGTTTTATAGCTTAGCAAGGGCATACCAGCTTCGTTATTTAGCCAGACGGGCGATACAGTCTGAAAGTAAACTGACAGCTTTTAAGCTTATTCATCAAGCAATTTTTTGTAATTACAGGATCCTTTTTCAAGAGCCTAGTCGCACGATAATGACGTTAGGCTGTGCTTGGTTAAAGTTTTTACCGAGCAAGCTATATCGGCGAATAGAGAAGTTTGCCATGTTAAATTTTGGCAATAGTTCAATTAAACAATAAGGTTAAAAGTGTAATGAAGACCTATAATCTATATCAGTTTTTGTACTACTTATAATAGTTAATTAGAGGCACTATGGCGCGTAATAATAAATCAGATGATAGCTCAAAAGTTAATCAGCTATTAAGTGGCATGGATAAATCTGTTGCAGAAAGTTTCACTTATAAACAACGTAAAGCATTACAAAAAAGCATTAGTACGCAAGACTGGCGAAGTCACAATGTAGATTTTAGACCTACATTAGCATTGCCTTTTCTCCCTTGGAGTTTCTATATTGTTTTTCTAGTGGGTATTAATAGAAGGGGGCTTACACACACTGAACGTTTTATTGCTTTTGCTATGTTTTTATTATTTATATTCGTCTTTGGTTTAGCCATGATTGGTTGTGTGTTTTTGTTAATTTATTTATTAAAATCATGGTTAGGAATAGATATTTTTCCAAACGAATCTTTAGGTATTTGGGATGCATTCAAAAATCTTTTTTAGCGATTTTACGCAAAGTAAATGCTTTAACAGGCATAATGATAGATTTGTATATAACATTGCTTACAGCTTGATAATGCTATCTGTTAGTTATTAAGCCGTATGTATCACTTGCCAGATACACTTAGTTGATTAACCATGACTGAATAGCATCTCTGTCTGGGATAGAACCGCTATGTACATTAACATCATTAATTAAAACTGCCGGGGTAGTCATTACGCCATATTCCATAATAACTTCAGGGTCTGTTTCTTTTATTACCTGAACATTAATATTCAATTCTTTAGCTATTTTAGAAATTTTTTCAATAGTCTTTATACATTTAGTACAGCCAGTACCCAGTACTTTTATTTCTTTCATAATATTTTCTCTTTAGTTAGGTGTTAAATAAAGGGGCTTAAAAAATTAAATGTCCAACCAATTAAAGTAAATGCACTAAGCAATAGGATAAAAAGAATCGCCAATAACCGCCATTGCATGACTTGCTTTAATAAGATAAATTCAGGAAAACTTGCAGCTACAGTACTCATACAAAAAGCCAGTGTGGTACCTACAGGAAGACCTTGTTTAAGTAAACTTTCCATGACAGGAATAACACCAGTCGCATTAGAATATAAAGGTATGCCAAGTAAAACTGCAGAAGGGACTGACCACCATTGCCCATCGCCTAAATGCGCTTGAATCCAACCGTTGGGAACAAAACCATGTAAAGCTGAGCCTAACCCTACACCTACGATGACCCATTTCCATACTCGTCCAAAAATTTCGCTGAGCTCTTCCTTTGCAAAAGTATGTCTTTGTTTTAACGATAATATTGCAGATTGTTCAATTTTAACTCTTACCGTGTTTTGACCGCGTTGTAACGCTTTGGCGGCAAAAGATTGCAACCAACGTTCAGCTTTTATGGCATCAAGAAAAATACCGCCTAATATGCCAACAGACATCCCAACCACAATGTAAAGCAGGGTAAATTTCCATCCCAATAAACTAAGTAACAGCAATACTGCTACTTCATTTATCAGTGGTGATGTAATGAGAAATGACATCGTTATACCCACAGGGATCCCTGCTGATGTAAAACCCAAAAATACCGGAATACTCGAGCAAGAACAAAACGGCGTTATTGCGCCAAAACTTGAGCCAAGTAAATAACCAACCCCTGAATGTTTACCGGCTAAATAATCACGAATACCTTCAACATTCATTGACGCTCTTAATAAAGCAATAGCGTAGATCATTATCAATAACAAAAAGAATATCTTAGTGGTGTCTTCGATAAAAAAATGTAGGGCATCGCCTAGTTTTGTTGTTCTAGATAAGCCAAATATATCAACAACTAACCATGTGGCTAAATCGGTAAATATCTCAAACATAAGCTGTCCTATCGAGGTGGATAATAAGTAATAAAATAAGTTCGCTAAGGTAGTATGGATTTTGTAACACGGTTTTAAACAGCCTTGACGGTAAAATTTAAACCGATAAAAGACAATAATAAGCGATTGATATACTCATTATTATAATAGTACAGCGTTGTTATACTTTGACTTAAGTCAGGTTATCGCTAATTATTGCCGATAAAAAGACGGTAGTATTAGTAGGTGAGTTCGTTGAGGATCGATATTTTCCCTTTGAGCTATTTTAGGCGTTAGGCAAAGGGTATATCTAGCAATAAGCGTCTTTAAACGCCGGGTGTTGCTTGAATCACTTTATTTCTAAGCCATTTGTTAGCGGGTTCAAAGTCGAGGTTTGTATGCCAATAAAGATGCATATCAATATCAGGTAGTGTCACAGGTAATGGGTATATAACCAAATCGAGTAATTGCGCGTACATTTTAGCAGTTGTTTCTGTTGCCGTAAGCAACATATCGTTACCAGCTATAACACGACATGCTGAAAATGTATGCTGACAACGCAAACCTATTTTACGTTGTAATCCAAGACGAGCTAATTCGAAATCCTCAATGCTTGGTCCTGTAGAACGCGACGACACTAAAATATGGTCCATCGCCAAGTAGCTTTCTAAATCGAGTATTGCGTTAATTTGTGGATTATTTTTACGTGCAATAACGACTAATTTATCTTTTTCTAATTGGGTGTGTAATATATTGTCGCTAACGGGTAATAAAGTATCTATGGCTAAATCAATGTCGCCGCTGGCGAGTTTATTTTCCAGTTCATGGCGATTAACTCGGCGGCTACTTTGTATATTTACCCAGGGCGCTTCTTTATGAATTCTCTGTATCAAAGGCGGCAAGTAAGAAGCTTCTAAGGCAACGTGCAACGAAATGGTAAAACTTTTGCGCGAGGTCATCGGTTGAAATTGTTTTGACTGTGCTAAACATATTTGTAATTGACGTAAAGCTTCACGAACATCTGCAACTACATTATTAGCCACTACAGTAGGCCGCATTTCATTGCCTTGTCGCACAAAAAGTGGATCGTCAAAATGTGCGCGTAATTTACTCAAAGAGTGACTCACTGCTGGCTGTGACAAATTCAGTGCTGATGCTGCTTTGGTAATATTGCCTTCGCAGTAAATGGCTTCGAAGACCACAAATAAATTTAAGTCGACTTTCATCGTTATATTTCAACCTAATTCGTAAAATAAGAAATTAATATTGCCATTCTATTCATAAAATGAATAGTTAATCATTAAGTTTATTATTTAATTTAATTAGGGTCATATATTTAATCAATCGTTATTATATTTTGGCTTCTTTATTTGTAAGATGAATAGTAGGTCATAATAACTATTCATTTGTTTAATTGTTGACTGGCAATTAATATCAATATATCGAAAAAACAGATGTTTAAAGAATATTAATAAGTGATGAAGATGATAATAAGCCCGCTATTAAAATCGCAACCTATTTCTGTGAAAGGGTAAACGCATGACGGCCATCTATCTTATACGTCACGGGCAAGCCTCTTTTGGTAAAGCCGACTACGACCTCTTGTCTGAAAAAGGCAGTGAACAATCGCGCTTATTGGGTAAGTATTGGCAAGCCATATCTGCACCAGAAAAGATTTACTCGGGTGATTTGCTGCGACATGGACAAACCCTAGAACATTTCTTACTGGGTTATGAAAGTGAACCATCACCTGTGATACTGCATTCAGGGTTTAATGAGTTTAATCATCAAGAATTGTTAACTTGTTATGATGCGCAATGGAAAGATTTTTCAAAAATGGCTACGATAATGAGTAAACAGCCGAGCGCAAATAAAGCTTTTCAAAAAGAGTTTGCTAATGCACTGCTTCGGTGGACAGGTGGCAACCACGACAATGAGTATAAAGAAAGTTGGAGTCAATTCAAAAAACGTTGTATTAGCGCATTACAAGATGTCATTAAGCAAGAGCTAACGGCAAGAAAAACTATTACACAAAATAATCAACATACAAACAATATTTGTATCTTTACTTCAAGTGGCACCATAGCTGTCATTATTCAGCATGTTTTAGGCTTATCTGATGAAAAAACATTAATCATCAATCAACAGTCACGCAATACTGGTGTTACTAAATTACTCTTTTCAGAAAAGAATTTAAGCATTGATTATTTTAACAATTATAGTCATTTGACCCTAGCAGGTGAAGACTGGGTTACGTTTAGATAATCGATAATATATTAACAATTAAGAAGGAGACTTAACATGAACAAGATTAACTTATTCGATCTAACAGGAAAAATCGCTTTGGTTACTGGCGCAAGTCGTGGCATTGGTGAGCAAATAGCTAAATTACTGGCGCAAAATGGCGCCCATGTCATTGTTTCTAGCCGTAAAGTTGAAGGTTGCCAAACTGTTGTTGACGATATTATTGCCGCAGGTGGCAGCGCTGAAGCTATACCTTGTCATATTGGAGAAATGGACCAAATAGAAAACATTTTTTCTTTGATTAAAGAACAACATGGCAAGCTTGATATTTTAGTTAATAACGCCGCGGCTAATCCCTATTTTGGCCATGTGCTAGATACTGATTTAAGTGCTTTTCAAAAAACAGTCGACGTCAATATTCGCGGATATTTTTTCATGTCTGTTATTGGGGCAAAGCTAATGAAAGAAAATAATGGTGGCGCTATTGTCAATGTGGCTTCTATTAACGGTGTTATTCCTGGTGACTTTCAGGGGATTTATTCCATTACCAAGGCCGCGGTTATCTCTATGACTAAGACCTTTGCCAAAGAGTGTGCTCAATTTAATATTCGAGTTAATGCTTTATTACCCGGCGGCACAGATACAAAATTTGCGTCAACATTAGTCAATAATCCCAAGATACTTGAACAAATGTTGCATCACGTGCCAATGAAGCGTATTGCGCAGCCTGAAGAAATGGCTGGCACTGTACTTTACTTGGTTTCAAATGCATCAAGTTACACGACAGGCACTGCGATTAACGTTGATGGTGGTTATCTAATTGGCTAGGCAATAAAGTGATTAACAAGGCTCTGGCAACCGTTGGCATTAATTTGTCTGCTGCAATATTTAGTATTAATAAATTTCAGGAAACACAATGAGTAATAATAATTCAGCCAAACTTTTTGAATCATTTTCATCAGGTGGACTCACGTTAAAAAATCGTACGGTTATGGCCCCGATGACTCGGACCTTTTCGCCTAACTATATTGCCAATACCGATGTTGCAAAATATTATCGACGCAGAGCAGAAGGTAATGTCGGTTTAATTATTACCGAAGGTACTTTTATTTCGCATAAAGCGGCTAATGGTTATGAGCGAGTTCCTGCTATTTTTGGTGAAGAAGCTTTAGCTGGTTGGAAACATGTTGTCGATGAGGTACATGCGGCTGGAGGTAAAATCGTGCCACAAATTTGGCATGTTGGCTCAGTGAGAAAAGAAGGTATTGGCCCTGATAAATCAGTACCTGCCTATAGTCCATCTGGCTTATATAAACCCGGTGCCCCCAATGGTATTGAAATGAGCCAAACTGATATTGACGAAGTTGTTGCTTCTTTTGCACAAGCTGCTCTCGATGCTAAAAATATCGGCTTTGATGGCGTTGAAGTTCATGGTGCTCATGGTTATTTGGTTGATCAGTTCTTCTGGGAAGGCACAAATCAACGTAATGATGGCTACGGAGGTTCATTAGAAAATCGTACCCGTTTTGGTGTTGAAATTGTTCAAGCAATTCGCGCCGCTGTTGGTGAAGATTTTCCTATTATCTTTAGATTTTCTCAATGGAAGCAACAAGACTACAATGCAAAACTTTGCCAAACACCCGCAGAGTTAACGACTTTTTTAACACTATTAAGTGATGCTGGGGTCGATATATTTCATGCGAGCACCCGCCGTTTTTGGTTACCAGAATTTGAAGGCTCGACGCTGAATTTAGCCGGATGGACGAAAAAAATAACCCATAAACCGGTAATAACCGTGGGCAGTGTTGGGCTCGACAGTGACTTCACCGGTGAAGGTAGTATGGACCTGGGTGGTGCTTCTAACCCAACTGGAATTGATGGTTTATTAACGCGCCTAAATAATGATGAATTTGATTTGGTTGCTATTGGCCGAGCGTTATTAGTCGATCCAGAGTGGGTTAATAAAATACGAGATAAAAAAGAAGACCAAATAGCCCCATTTAATAAAGAAGCGTTAATGAAGTTAAGTTAAATAAATTAAGTCAATTGTCGGTTGATTAATCAACTTTGAACCGACAATGATTTTTGAATATCGTGACAAAAAATTCTCACTGCACTCGTTAGTAAACGGGCGCTATTAAATTAAAGGGATCTCTCATGGATTTTGAATACAGTGACAAAGTTAACGCATTAATAAATCGTGTAAATTTATTTATGGATAAATATGTTTATCCTGCTGAACAGAAAATGCATGAACAAGTTGCACAAGAGCCTTGGTCAACACCGCCGTTAATGGAAGAGCTAAAAGCGAAAGCAAAAGCAGAAGGGCTATGGAATTTATTTTTACCTTTGAGTTATGGCAAATATAGTGCGGGTTTAACTAACTTAGAATATGCACCTTTAGCTGAAATTATGGGTAAAGTGATGTGGGCGCCAGAAGTGTTTAATTGTGCGGCTCCTGATACAGGCAATATGGAAGTTCTCGCTAAATATGGTAGTGAAGCCCAGAAAAAGCAGTGGCTAGAGCCGCTACTTGAAGGAAAAATCCGTTCCGCTTTTGCCATGACAGAGCCTGAAGTTGCTTCAAGTGATGCGACCAATATTGAATTACGTATCGAACGTGACGGTGATGAATATGTCATCAACGGTAAAAAGTTTTACATCAGTGGCGCGTGCCGTAAACAATGTGAAATTATGATCGTTATGGGTAAAACCGACCCCGACAATGAAAATCGTTATATTCAACAATCGCAAGTGCTAGTGCCAATGAGAACACCCGGTGTCACTATGGTTCGCCCAATGAAAGTGTTTGGCTATGATGATTCGCCAGAAGGGCATGCCGAAATTATTTTTGAAAATGTTCGAGTGCCTATCGACAATATTATTGTTGCTGAAGGTAAAGGGTTTGAAATCGCGCAAGGGCGTTTAGGTCCTGGTCGTATTCATCATTGTATGCGTTCGATTGGTATTGCTCAACGTGCGTTAGATTTAATGTGTAAGCGTGTTAATGAACGTATTGTCTTTGGTCGTCCGATGATAAAACAACAATCAATACGCGAAGATATTGCTATTTCAGCTTGTCAAATTGAACAAGCGCGTTTGATGACGTTAAAAGCGGCGCAAAAAATGGACCTTGAAGGTAATAAAGCGGCCAAAGATATTATTGCCATGATAAAAATAGTTGCACCGAATATGTCGCTTGACGTTATTGACCGAGCTATTCAATGTCACGGCGCGGTAGGGGTTAGTCAGGATACTTTTTTAGCGCATGCTTATGCGGCTCAAAGAACCTTGCGTTTAGCAGATGGTCCTGATCAAGTTCACATGATGCAACTTGGAAGAGATTTAGTAAAGAAATCGACATAACATTAAATGATTATTGAAATTAATCGTCTTAAATCTGAAAGAGAATAAATACATGGCAGCAAACGTACCTTTTGATGTTGAAAAACTCACCGCTTATTTAGCGCTTCATCTTGATGGTTTTATCGGGCCCATTACGCTTGATAAATTTTCAGGCGGACAATCTAATCCAACCTATAAAGTGATAGCGCAGTCCGGAATATTTGTCTTGCGCAGCCAACCGCCAGGAAAACTCCTAAAATCAGCACATGCGGTTGACCGTGAATATAAAGTGCTAGCCGCGTTAAAATCTTCAGACGTTCCTGTCGCCGAGGTTTATCACCTTTGCGAAGATACTAGCATTATTGGCTCGATGTTTTATCTGATGGAATATTGTGATGGTAGCGTTTATTGGAGTGCCTCATTAGCAGAAGTCAAAACTAATGAATATCGCAGTAAAATGTATGACGCAATGAACAATGCTTTGGTTGCTTTACATCGCATTAATGTTGAAAGTGTTGGCTTAAGTGAGTACGGAAAAGCAGGTAATTATTTTCAACGTCAATATGATCGTTGGTCTGCGCAATATCGTGCCTCAGAACTCAAAAAAATAATAGCGATGGACAAGTTAAACCAATGGCTTGAAGTTAATTTGCCCGCAGATGATGGCAAAGTTTGTTTAGTCCATGGCGACTTTCGCTTAGACAACATGATGTTTGCTAAAGACAAACCAGAAATTATAGCCATTCTTGACTGGGAGCTCTCAACCTTAGGACATCCGTTTTCTGATTTAGCCTATCAATGTATGGGATTACGTATGCCCCAAGGTATTGGCAGTATCGATGGCTTAAAAGGGGTAGATAGAGCCAGTTTAGGCATTCCAACGGAAGCAGAATATGTGGCAACCTATTGTCAGCGTATGGGCATTGAAAAGATAGATAACTGGACATTTTATCTCGCCTTTAGTTTTTTCAGGTTAGCCGCCATTGTTCAAGGTGTTGCCAAAAGAGCGTCACAGGGCAATGCGTCGAATGAAAATGCCAGTAAAATTGGTCAGTTTGTCGAACCTTTAGCACTGATGGCTCTTGAGATAATAGCGCAAGAAAAGGTCAGAAAATAGCCGCTAGCTATTCAATTTAGCACCATGACAATAAACACGTTCAAATAATATTTTAAGGAAAAAAAATGGATCCATTATTAGATTTTACCGGAAAAGTTGCTGTTATTACGGGTGCTGCTCAGGGGTTTGGTATGTTATTAGCCCAAGAGTTAGCTCAGCGTGGTGCTAAGTTAGTGATCAGTGATATTAACGAAGCAGGTGTTAACAAGGTAGCCAACGATATTGCAGCTTCAGGCGCTGAGGTGTTCGCACTTCAATGCGATGTTGCTAAAAATGCAGATTGTAAAGCTATGGTCGACTTAGCCATTGAAAAATTTGGTCGTGTTGACATTGGTGTTAATAATGCTGGTGTTGCTCATGATTTTCATGCCTTACACGAAATTGACGAAGCCCTGATGGATAGACAATTTGCCGTTAATGTTAAAGGTGTGCAGTTTGGCATGAGTCATCAAATTAAGCAGATGTTAACGCAACAAGGTGGCGCCATTTTAAACGTTAGCTCAATGGCAGGTCTTGGCGGTGCGGCAAAAGTTGCGGCTTACTCTATGGCAAAGCATGCCGTTATTGGTTTGACAAAAACGGGCGCTGTTGAATATGGTCGCCATAATATTCGTATCAATGCGATATGTCCTTTTTTTACCTTAACTAAAATGGTCACTGACATGGCCGATGAAAGTATGCAAAGTAAAATGAGTTTAGGTGCGCCAATGAAGCGTTTAGCCGAGCCTAAAGAAGTTGTTGCCGTGATGCTAATGATGCTGTCACCCGCGAACACTTATATGACCGGGCAATGTATCGCGATTGATGGCGGTGTATCAGCGCAGTAAACAATAATCTTGTGTTACTTTTTTAAATAGTTAATAAGAAGAGACCCGAATGGCCAGTGAATTAATGAATCAACGAGATATTGAATTTATGCTGTATGAATTCTTTGATAGTGAGTCTCTTTTAAAAAGAGAACGTTATCAAGATCATGACCGGCATACATTTAACGAAGTTATTGCTACGGCTAAAACTATAGCAGAAAAACATTTCTTACCTATTCGTCAAAAACTTGATACTCACCAACCGACGTTTGACGGTAAAAAGGTACATTTAATTCCTGAGCTCAAACCCGCTATTGATGCCGTTATTGCCTCGGGTTTATCTTCAGCGACCGCAGATTATGAAACCAGTGGTATGCAACTGCCGCCAATCATCGCCAGCATCGCTACTTCATATTTAACTGTCGCTGGTGGTGTCGGTTTAGGTTACAACATGTTAACCACCGCGAATGCTAATTTACTTAGCGCGCATGGCAGTGAAGACCTCATCGAAAAGTGGGTAAAACCAATGCGAGCGGGTCGTTTTATGGGCACAATGGCGATGACAGAGCCGGGCAGTGGTTCAGGCTTAGGTGATTTAATCACTAAAGCGACTAAGGCCGAAGACGGTAGCTATCGTATTAGTGGTAATAAAATTTATATATCGGGTGGTGATCATGATCTCAGTGAAAATATTGTTCACTTAGTGCTTGCGAGATTAACCGGCGCGCCAAAAGGGATAAGAGGTATTTCGCTTTTTGTTGTGCCAAAATTTTTGCTTAATGACGATGGCTCAATTGGCGATGACAATGAAGTCGCCTTATCCGGACTATTTCATAAAATGGGCGGGCGAGCTCAAACCTCTACTGCGTTGAGTTTTGGAGAAAAGAACGGTGCTGTTGGTTACTTAGTCGGGGAAGAAAACCAAGGGCTTAAATATATGTTTCATATGATGAATGAAGCACGCATTATGGTTGGAACCAGTGCGGCGGTTATCGGTATAGCAGGTTACTTGTACTCATTAGATTATGCTAAAAATCGGCCACAAGGTCGTTTACCCTCGAGTAAAGATCCACTATCACCTATGGTTAATATTATCGAACATGCCGATGTACGAAGAATGCTTCTCGCACAAAAAGCTTACGCAGAGGGCGCATTTTCATTAGTACTTTATGGCACACAATTGAGTGATGATGAGAAAACAGCAGCTAGTGCTGAAGAAAAAGAGCACGCGCATCTCTTATTAGACTTTCTTACCCCTATTATTAAAACATGGCCCTCTGAATATGGCACTAAAGCCAATGACCTAGCCATTCAAGTACTCGGTGGTCATGGCTATATTAATGAACACCCCGTGGAATTATTTTATCGTGATAATCGTTTAAACGCTATTCATGAAGGTACAACGGGTATTCAGTCGTTGGACTTATTAACGCGAAAGGTGCCAATGAATAAGATGGCAGGATACTTAGCAACGTTAACTGAAATAAATATAACGATAGAACAAGCCAAAAATTATCAAAGTTTAACTGAATTTAGCCAACAACTAACGGCAGCGGTAAAAAGTTTACAGCTAACTACCGAAGCACTATTAACCGCCATGACCAGCAAAAATATTGATTTAGCTTTAGCTAATTCGGTTAAATACCTCGAGTTGTTTGGACATGTGATCGTCGCTTGGTTATGGCTCAAACAAGGCCTTGTTGCCACGAAAGCGCTTGAAAATAAACCACACCAAAGTGATGAAAATTTCTATCAAGGAAAACTGCAAACCTTACAGTATTTCTACAGGTTTGAATTACCGCAAATAGCGTTATGGTCAGCGCTGTTAATAGACAGTGATGACAGCACTTATCAGATGAAAGCTGAATGGTTTTAAAAAGTCATTAAAAATAGCAGTTAAATAAATAATAGAGACACCTTATGCCAACTATAATTAACAAAGAAGAATTAGCAAATTATATAGGTTTTCAAGCTAAACCAACGCCTTGGCACTTAGTTACTCAGCAACAAATTGATCAATTTGCTGATTGTACACTCGATCATCAGTTTATCCATGTTGATGAAGAAAAGGCAAAAGCGACACCCTTTGGCGGTACTATTGCTCATGGTTTCTTATCGCTATCAATGCTCTCTCATTTTGCTGAAGACTTTAGCGTTATCATTGACGGATTTTACATGGGCTTAAATGCCGGTTTTGACAAGGTGAGATTTTTGCAACCCGTTGCGGTCAATAGTCGTATTCGAGCACATGCAACAACGTTGGCGATTGAAGAAAAAAAACCAGGACAATATCGTTTGTCTACCCAAGTAAGTGTTGAAATTGAAGGCAGTGAAACACCTGCGCTAGTCGCACAGTGGATTTCAGTACAAATGGTAAAATAACATGGCTAAAAAGTAATTTTAAAGTATTTTAAGGAAATATCATGACAATCAGTTTTATAGGAAAAGTCGCTATAGTTACCGGCGCAGGTAACGGATTAGGTCGCTCACATGCCTTAGCGCTTGCTGCGCGTGGCGCAAAAGTCGTTGTTAATGATTTAGGAGGTGCGCGCGATGGTAGCGGGGCGTCTTCACAAGCATCACAAGATGTTGTGCGTTTAATTGAAGAAAAGGGTGGAGAAGCCATCAGCCATGGCGCAAATGTTGCGAACTTTGATGAAGTACAAGACATGGTTAATCAAGCCATGGAAAAATGGGGTCGTGTTGATATATTAATCAACAATGCCGGTATTTTAAGAGATAAATCCTTTACTAAAATGACCTTAGCAGACTTTTCCTTGGTGATGGATGTTCATGTGATGGGCAGCGTTAATTGTACTAAAGCTGTTTGGGATATCATGCGTGAACAAAACTATGGCCGTATTGTGATGACAACCTCATCCAGTGGCATGTATGGTAATTTTGGCCAAGCTAACTATGGCGCAGCTAAAATGGCAGTTTTAGGGTTAATGAATACGTTATCGATTGAAGGATTTAAAAATAACATTAGGATTAACGCGCTTGCCCCAACTGCTGGCACACGTATGACTGAGGACCTAATGCCTGAAGAAATTGTAAAAGCATTTGCTCCTGAAGCGGTAACGGCTGGTTTGTTAACCCTTTGCGATGACGATGCGCCGACCCGTTTTATTTTATGTGCAGGTGCGGGCGGTTACTCAAGTGCAAGCATGTTTGAAACTCAAGGTTGTTTTATCCCACAGTCGTCACAAACACCAGAATCCGTGCGCGGACAGTGGTCACAGTTAACCGATGAAGCAGGCCAAGCAGCTTTATCTTCTGGATCAAAACAAGGTGAGAAATTTGTCAGCAAAGCTATGGCTTATATGAAGTCACAGCAGCAAGAGTAAATAGACGACTTGTTTGTCGTTTACATAATAATTAAAAGGAATAATGATGAGAGAAGCCGTAATAGTATCTGCCGCACGTACCCCGATAGGTAAAGCATACCGAGGTGCCTTTAATGATTTATCGGCGCCAACTTTAGCGGCTGTTGCGGTTAAAGCCGCCGTTGAAAGAGCAGGAATCGATGCCAATGAAATTGAAGACTGTATTTTTGGTGCCGCTCTAACGCAAGGCAATCAAGGGATGAATTTTGGTCGGCAAGTGGCAATGGCGGCTGAGTTGCCGGTTTCTGTGCCAGGCATGACTATCGACCGTCAATGTTCGTCAGGCTTAATGTCTATTGCTACTGCGGCAAATCATATTGTTTGTGATGGCGCACAAGTGGTCCTTGCAGGCGGTTGCGATTCCATTAGTTTGGTACAAAACGATAAAATGAATATGTATAGAGCTGTTGACCCGAGTGTTAAAGCCTATCGACCAGCAACTTATATGCCGATGCTTGATACGGCCGAAATCGTTGCCAATCGCTATAGTATTTCTCGAGCAGAGCAAGATGCCTATGCACTTAAATCTCAACAACGTACCGCCGCAGCACAACAAGCGGGTAGGTTTGATGATGAAATCGTGCCAGTGACCTGTACTAAGCTGGTTATGGACAAAGCGACGGGCGATATCAGTAAAGAAGCAGTCACCTTAACTAAAGATGAAGGTAATCGTCCATCAACAACGTTAGCGGGACTGTCGGCTTTAAAGGCGGTCAAAGATAATGGCGCTATTACGGGCGGCAATGCTTCGCAGTTATCTGATGGCGCTGCAGCCGTTGTTCTAATGGAACGAGGTTTAGCTGAGCAGAGAGGTCTTAAGCCTTTAGGTGTGTATCGTGGCATGGTCGTTGCCGGTTGTGAACCCGATGAAATGGGTATTGGGCCTATTTATGCGATACCTAAATTGTTAGCGCGTAATAACTTAACGATTGACGATATCGGTTTATGGGAAATCAATGAAGCTTTTGCGGTACAAGTTTTATATTGTGCGACAAAATTAGGCATTCCTGAAGATCGTCTGAATGTAAATGGTGGTGCAATTTCTATTGGCCATCCTTATGGTATGAGTGGCACACGTATGGTGATGCACGCACTGATTGAGGGAAAACGTCGTGGAATTAAATATGTTGTGATCAGCATGTGTATTGGTGGTGGACAGGGCGCAGCGGGTCTGTTTGAAGTACTTTAACCGTTTTAATTAAAACATTTACCGTGGCGTAACTATAATAATAATGCCACGTAAACAATTTGTGATTGGGGAGATAAATATAATGGAAAAAATTTGGCTTGAAAAGAGTTACCCACCTGGTGTTGATTTCGAAATAGACCCAGATAAATATAACTCATTAGCAGATTTATTTACTAAATATACTAAGTTATATCAAGATAACACCGCTTTTATTAATATGGGAGCAAGCATTAGTTATCAAGAACTTGGTCAACAAGCTCATGACTTTGCGGCTTATTTACAACAAGATTTAGGATTAGTTAAAGGCGATAGATTCGCGATTATGATCCCCAATCTTCTTCAATACCCGATTGCATTATTTGGTGCCTTATTAGCTGGACTTACCGTGGTGAATGTTAACCCGTTATACACAGCACGCGAATTAGAGCATCAGTTAAAAGACTCAGGCACTAAAGCTATTCTCATCCTCGAGAATTTCGCCCATGTCCTTGAAAAAGTTATTGATAAAACCGATGTTAAACATATTGTTCTTACGGCTGTAGGCGACAGGTTAGGGGCAGTTAAAGGGTTACTTATTAACAGTGTCCTTAGGCATGTTAAAAAGCAGGTGCCTGCTTTTAATTTTCCTGGAGCAGTCAGGTTTAATCAAGCGATGACAAAAGGAGCTAAATTAACCTTTAAGCCTGTCAAAGTGGTTGGTTCAGATCTAGCTTTCTTACAATATACCGGTGGTACGACGGGTCCATCAAAAGGAGCCATGCTTACCCATCGCAATATGGTGGCTAACCTTGAACAATCAAATGCAGCGACTAAAAATATATATGAAGTTGGCAAAGAAATTATGGTAACAGCCTTACCGCTTTATCATGTCTATGCGCTAACGTCTAATTGCTTATGTTTTATGCCTTTTGGCGGTACTAATATTTTAATTACCAATCCAAGAGATATGAAAGGCTTTGTTAAAGAGCTCGCTAAATACCCTTTTACTATTATCACGGGTGTAAATACTTTGTTTAATGCTTTATTACATACCCCAGGGTTTGACCAACTTGATTTTAGCCCATTAAAACTTGGTTTTGGTGGCGGAATGTCAGTACAACGTCCGGTAGCCGAGCTTTGGGAAAAAGTCACTAAAACAAGATTGTTAGAAGGCTATGGTTTAACAGAGTGTGCGCCATTAGTGACGATGAGCCCTTTTAATCAACAAAGCTATAATGGCTCTATTGGTTTACCTGTTTCTTCGACCGATATTCGCTTAATTGGCGATGATGGTCAGGAAGTTGCGCTAGGTGAGCCCGGTGAAATGTGGGTTAAAGGTCCTCAGGTGATGAAAGGTTATCACAACCGACCCGATGCAACAGATGAAGTGCTCAAAGATGGTTGGCTAGCTACTGGCGATATTGCCACCATGGATGAAAATGGCTTTTTTAAAATTGTTGACCGAAAAAAAGACATGATCAACGTTTCAGGTTTTAATGTTTTTCCTAATGAAATTGAAGAAGTACTCGTTATGCATGATGGTGTACTTGAAGCCGCTGCTATTGGTATTCCACACGATACAACGGGAGAAGCGGTTAAGGTTTTTATTGTTAAGAAAAATCCTAATTTAGCAGAGCAAGATATATTTGATCATTGTCATGAAATGCTAACAAACTATAAACGTCCTAAGTTGATAGAGTTCATCGATGAGTTGCCAAAAAGTAATGTCGGTAAAGTGTTACGAAAAGAGTTACGAAAAGACGTTGCATAAGTAGACAAAGTTGACTTTTTTCAACTAATAAATCGATTGAGTATTTACGCCTACGGCTAGTGTTATGCTAGTCTTTAGGCGTTTTTTATTCTGCTGGAAAGCTAAAAAACTCATTAACACGATAAGGACTTACCCTTGAATATATTAGAAAATAGCTGTCTTTTGTTGGGACGTTTACTGATGGGCCTTTACTTTATTATCCCTGCGATAAGTAAAATTAACAAATTTGAGGGCACCAGTGTCTACATGGAACAGCACAATGTTCCTATGGTATCGTTATTATTAGTGTTAACCATTATTATTCAATTGATTGGTGGAGTGGCCATCATTGTTGGTTTCAAAGGTAAAGTGTCTGCGTTTATATTAGCGGGTTTAACCTTGTTTATAAGCCTATTTATGCATGACTTTTGGGGAATGACAGAAGGTGTGGCACGCAGTCATGAATTACAAAATTTCTTTAAAAACATGGGTATAATCGCCGGTTTATTAATCATCACTGGCCTAGGAACAGGCAAGTTTAGTTTTGAGGGTCGTAAAGTGACTGAGCCTTAAAGACGCTAATAGATGTAACCGTTATTGTAGCCAACACAACACAAACCTAGCACCTAACGCTATAAAAATTACCACGTCATAAAGTGACGACAAACAGCTGGAGAATATCTAATCATGACAAACTCAAAACAATTATTTACTCATATTTCTGCAAGCGGAACACTTGAACTATCTTTAAAAGAGGTCGAGGTAGCGACACCTAAATCCCATGAAGTGATCGTTCGCATTGAAGCCGCTCCCATCAACCCATCTGATATGTGGCCGATGTTTGGACCTGCTAATTTAGCCGAGGCGGCATTAAGTGCAGATAAATTAACGCTCAGTGCACCTGTGCATAGCAGTATACTACCTCGAATTAAATCTCGTTTAGATCAAGTATTACCTATTGGTAATGAAGGCGCAGGTACTGTGGTTGCTGCCGGTGATAGTGAAGCTGCCCAGTCGTTAATGGGGAAAACAGTCGCGGTTTTAACCGGAGGCGCCTATGCCCAATATTGTTGCGTGCCCGCACAAGCTTGTATTGTTCACCATGAAGGGACTACAGCTAAGCATGCTGCTTCTTCTTTTGTAAATCCTTTAACTGCTTTAGGTATGGTAGAAACCATGCGGATGGAGGGGCACAGTGCATTAGTGCATACCGCTGCAGCGTCAAGTCTAGGACAAATGCTAAATAAAATATGTTTGGCACAAGACATTCCTTTGGTCAATATTGTTAGAAGTCAGCAGCAAGCCGAGATACTTAAAGCAATTGGTGCTCAATATATTTGTGATTCATCGAGTAAAACTTTCAAGGCTGATTTGTATAAAGCGATTGATGAAACAGGGGCAACTTTAGCCTTTGACGCAATAGGTGGTGGCGAAATTGTCAGTGATATCCTAAACGCAATGGAGCAGTCTGGCAGTAAAGACGCTGTTGGCTTTAATACTTATGGTTCAGAGACTAATAAACAAGTTTATATTTATGGGGGGTTAGACTTCACCCCAAGTATCTTAAATCGCGCTTACGGAATGACATGGGGCATAGGCGGTTGGTTATTAATGAGCTTTTTGAGCAAGTTGCAACCACAACAAATCGCAAAATTACAAAAGCAAGTGGCCGATGAGATAAAAACCACTTTTGCTTGTGCGTTTACTGACGAATTAAGTTTTGAACAAGCGATGACCCCAGCGATTGTTTTACAATACAATGCTAAGAAAACAGGCGAAAAATATCTGATTAATCCCAACAAAAATAGTTAACCTCTGTTAGGAGACTGAACGCTTTGGGTTTGGTCTCCCCATTTGTGCTTTTCACTATCTTAATCTTGGTGATATTTCTCGTTTTCGTTAACTCGAATTCATTTGGTGAATAATGAACCATAAGTACTATTCATTTGTTTAATTTATTTCTAACGTTTACCATGGCTTAGAGATTATAATGATTTATTATTGTCACCAAAAAGTGAACAACAAGATAATATGTTAGAAATATATGCTGGCGATTCAGCCATGAAGACGATTAAAGAAAATGGAATTTCACCTGACTTATTTAGCTCTTTTTTAGCGGCGAGTGGTGGACCTAAATGGTTTACTTTATATGGTTTAGATAAATACCTCTTTAGTGAATTTTTTAAAAATAGAGAACAAGCATTAAACCTTATTGGCTCAAGTGTTGGTGCTTTTAGAAATGCATGTTTTGCTCAAAAAGATCCCCTTGCTGCAATAGAACGTCTCGCAAAAAATTATCATGAAACTACTTACACGGCTAAAGCCAAGCCTGCAGAGGTTAGCGAAAAAGCATTAGAAATGATGGATGCTATTTTTGGAGTGTCAGGCGAGCAAGAAATTGTTGATAACCTTCATTTTAAAGCACATATCATCGTAGCTAAATGTAACGGTTTTGTTGCTTATGAAAATAAATTTATTCAAGGACTTGGCCTGGCAAAAAGCTATGTTAATAATCGCATCAGTCGCCCACGCTTAAATAGCCAATATGAGCGTTATATTTTTCAATCGAGCCATAGTAACCTTGAGTTTAGCGACCCTGATAACATACCTACATCACGCCTACCTTTTTCAACAGGTAATATTCGTAACGCGTTACTCGCATCAGGTTCAATTCCCTTAGTGATGCGGGGTATTAGCGATATTGAAAATAGTCCAAAAGGTATGTATCGAGATGGTGGTATTGTTGATTATCATTTTGATTTTGAGATTAAAAATCCAGGATTAACACTTTACCCCCATTTTAGCTCATCACTTAAGGCGGGTTGGTTTGATAAAAGTTTAACAAGAAAAGTAAGGTTAAAAAACTACGACAATACGGTGTTGATTTGTCCTTCTGCTAAGTTTATTGACGCATTACCTCATCATAAAATTCCTGACAGAAACGACTTCGTTACCATGAACCGCAAACAGCGAATGTGGTATTGGCAAAAAGTGATGAATGACAGCGAAAAATTAGCGGAGTCGTTTGATCAGATTTATAAAAATCAACAGTTAAACCACATAAAGAGTATAAATCAATTATTGGCATAGTCTCTTAATAAAGAGTCGCCAATTACATACTATAAACGCATAGAGATAATAATGATTACAACGTATAAAGCGATAAATTTAATTGCACGTCCTTCTGGTGGTCCAATAGGACCTGATTTGTTTGACGTTGTAGAAAAGAATATTCCTGAAGTGGCAAAAAACCAATTTCTTGTTAAACAATCACATATGTCACTAGACCCGGCAATGTTCGGTTGGATGAGTGCAGATACAGAAAGTTATATTCCACCCGTTGCTCTTGGCGATGTTATGCGCAGTTCAGGTATTGGTGAAATCGTTGAAAGTAATCATGCTAACTTCAACGTTGGTGATCGCGTTATGGGCATGATAGGCTGGCAAGAATACTACTTAAGTGATGGTACGGGTTTAAATAAAGTAACAGCACCCTTACCAGATGAAGCTATCTTATCGGTTTTTGCTTTACCGGGGTTAACAGCAACACAAGGATTATACAGCATAGGTAAGCCTCAAAAAGGGGAAACACTTGTTGTTTCTGGAGCGGCTGGTTCAGTTGGCTCAATTGTCGGGCAACTTGCTAAAGCCGACGGACTTACTGTCATTGGTGTTGTAGGTAGTGATGAAAAAGCTGATTGGGTGGTAAATGAATTAGGCTTTGATGGCGCGATAAATTATAAAACTGATGATATCGCGACTACATTAGCGCAATTAACGCCAAAGGGTATTGACGTCTACTTTGAAAATACCGGTGGACCCATCCAACACCATGTTATTGCTCGGATGAATGCTCATGGTCGAATTGTTGTCTGTGGGATGATTGCTGATTACCCAAAAGCAGAACCCGACTTAGCACCTAGTTGGATCCCTATCATTAAGAAACGCTTAACAATACAGGGCTTTACTATGCCAGATCATTTTGGCGAAGTCCCAGCCCTATTAGAAAAGCTAACACCCTATGTAATGCAAGGTAAAATTAAGTATCGTGCTCATATCTTAGATGGCTTTGATGAAGCGATGACTGGCTTGAATTTATTTTTTACCGGTGAAAATAAAGGCAAACTTATTGTGAAACTCTGATGGTCAGCTTAATGCTGCGCGGTTATAGATGTTTTTTTATCAATAAAACTCAAATTTACTTTACGATACTTAATTAAAATGGAAATGAATATGTCCCAAAAACTTGTTAATAACCTGATGTGTACCTTAGTGTTTACATGTTTAACATCCTTGTCTGTTAGCGCAGAAACATCCGTTAAGACGCCAGACACTGATCAAAGTGTTGCTGTCGCTAACGCTGTTGCAGCGATAACAGAGGTTAATGTCGATGAGAACAGCTTTAGCTGCATAAGAGATATGACACCGGTCAGGCATTTTTATGTTGATAATCTTTTAGGAGATATAACAAGCACTTTAGCCGCAGCCAATGCACCAGAGGGCGCTAAGTACCCCGTGGGTTCGGTAGTACAACTTGTACCAACAGAAGCCATGGTTAAACGTGAATCGGGTACTTTTCCCGCGACGGGTGACTGGGAGTTTTTTGAACTAGAAGTTAATGAACAAGGGTCAAAAATAGGTAAGCGTGGTTTTGTTGATGTTGTTAATCGCTTTGGCGGTAACTGTTTTGCTTGTCATGCACCGGCTCGAGAGCCCTGGGATTTCATTTGTGAATCAGATCATGGCTGTGAAACTATACCTATAGATCATAAAATGACGGGTGCGCTGCAACGTTCAGATCCCCGTTGCGGCGATGCTGTTCCTCAAGATGGTGATTGGATGGCATTGTTTAAGCTTAAAAGTATGGTCAGTATTGGCCTGACAAAACAGTGGCTTGAAGAAAAATTTTAACGTCAATAATTAATATGTTTTAAGCCGCAAAGAAGCCGATAACCAAGAAGGTTTTCATTTTTTAATGGGTCCAATTAGGAGATAACTATGAGTGATATCAAAACGCACTACCGTAACTGTAATATTTGTGAAGCGATGTGCGGCTTAGAAATTAAGTATCAAGATAAGCATATTTTATCGATTAAAGGCGACCCAGAAGACCCTTTTAGCAAAGGTTATAATTGCCCAAAAGCAACGGCGTTAGAAGATTTTTATAATGACGAAGACCGTTTAAAAACACCCATTAGACGGACAGCTAATGGGTGGGAAGATATTTCATGGGATCAAGCTTTTACCGAGATAGCAGAAAAACTTAAAGGCATTCAAAAAGAACATGGCCGTAACGCTTTAGCGGTTTACTTAGGTAACCCTAACGCGCACAACTTAGGTAATGCGCTTTTTCTAAAACCCTTTATGAAATCGTTAGGGACGATAAACCGTTTTAGTTCTGCTTCAACCGATCAAATGCCACATCATGTTGCCGCTAATTTTATGTTTGGTGCGGGTATGTTAATCCCTGTGCCCGATATAGACCGCACTGATTTTATGTTGATTATTGGCGGTAACCCTGTGGTCTCTAATGGTAGTATGATGACGGCACCTAATGTTATCGGCCGAATGAAAGCTATTCAGAAACGAGGAGGTAAAATTGTTGTTGTTGACCCTCGCCGTACTCGAACCGCTAAAATTGCCGATCAACATTTGTTTATCAGACCAGAAAAAGACGCACTCTTGTTATTGGCGATGATCCACTGTGTTTTTACAACCAATAGCGTTAATCTTCGCCATCTAGCAGATAGGGTTGATGGACTAGATGCGTTGGAAAATATCGCTAATGACTATTCACCCGAATCAGTGGCTAAGCATGTCGGCATACCGGCCAGCGATATTAGAACGTTAACCAATGATATGACAACTGCAGACTCAGCGGTGTGTTACAGTCGTATGGGCGCATCTACTCAAACGTTTGGTGGTCTATGCCAATGGCTAACCAATGTGCTCAATATTATAACCGGTAATTTTGACCGTGCAGGTGGTGCTATGTTCCCACAGCCCGCTTTTGACTTATTAAGAAATCATAAGAAGGGTCATAAAAGCTCCTTTGGGCAATATAAGAGTCGTGTTAGAAAGTTACCTTTTTTCAATGGTGAGTTTCCGGTTGCAACGTTAGCTGAAGAGATATTAACCCCCGGTGAAGGTCAAATAAAAAGCTTAATTACGATAGCAGGTAACCCTGTGCTTTCTTCACCGAGTGGACATAAATTAGCTGAAGCGTTTTCAGGATTAGATTATATGGTCGCCATCGATATTTATCTTAATGAAACCACTAAACACGCTAATATTATTTTACCGGCAACAACCGGTCTTGAAAATTCTCATTTTGATATTTTCTTCAATTCATTTTCAGTGAGAAATACCGTCAAATACTCTAAGCCATTGTTTGAACCAGCAGACTATCAACGCACCGATTGGCAAATACTGAAGGAGCTAGCGGCACGAATGACAGATACAGACATTGATGAATACACACCAGAAATGATCTTAGATATGGAATTGCAAAAGGGTCCTTATGGTAAACAAGGTATGAGCTTAGCAAAATTAATCGACAATCCTCATGGTATCGATATTGGACCGTTAATGCCGTGTATCGAAGCGCGGATAAAAACCGAGCAAGGTAGCGTAAACTTAGTGCCGCAACTCTATATTAATGATTTACCGCGTTTGCAAAATGTTATTATTCATCCTGCTCGTGATATCAATTACCCGTTCGATTTAATTGGTCGCCGTTTAGTGAAAAGTCATAATACCTGGACACAGAATTCCGAGCGCTTAATTAAAGGCAAAAATCCTTGTACCTTAGAGGTTCATCCAGATGATGCTAAGGTATTAGGCATTAGCAATGGTCAATCTGTTATGGTGAGCTCAATGGTCGGTGAAGTGAAAATAGAGGTAGTGATCACCGACGATATTCAACGTGGGGTGGTCAGTATGCCGCAAGGCTGGGGACATAATCAACAAGGCACCCAGATGTCGGTTGCAGCCAAGCAACCAGGTGTTAGTATTAATGATTTAACCGATGCAAGTCGAGTAGATACTTTAACCGGTAATGCTGCTTTAAATGGTACACCGGTCGCAATTAACGTTGCGTAGATGTTAGTCGAATTAGACTATAATTAAGCCCTAAAATAGGTAAAAACATGTTTAACAGTACAGAGAGTTATATTGCATCAGACGAACTTCGCTTAGCGGTAAACGCTGCGATCACCCTAGAAAAGCCACTATTGATTAAAGGTGAGCCGGGAACGGGTAAAACGCAATTAGCTGAAGAATTAGCAAAGTCACTTAATTGTAAGCTATATCAATGGCATATTAAATCAACAACTAAAGCGCAACAAGGCTTATACGAATACGATGCCGTATCAAGATTACGAGATAGCCAGTTAGGCGACGAACGTGTGCATGATATTGCTAATTACATCGTTAAAGGTAAACTTTGGCAGGCGTTTGAAGAAGAGCAACGTCCGATATTATTAATTGATGAAATAGATAAAGCCGATATAGAATTCCCTAATGATTTGCTGCAAGAACTTGATAAGATGGAGTTTTATGTTTATGAGACGCAACAAGTTATTAAAGCAAAGCAACGTCCGATCATTATTATAACGTCTAATAATGAAAAAGAGCTACCCGATGCATTTTTACGTCGTTGTTTCTTTCATTACATCAAGTTTCCAACAAAAGTAGAAATGGAACAGATTATTGCTGTTCACCACCCTGATGTAAAAAAAGATTTACTAGCGCATACCTTAGAAGTGTTTTTTGAACTGAGAGACTTACAAGGTATTAAGAAAAAGCCTTCAACATCAGAGTTAATCGATTGGTTGAAACTACTGGTCGCAGACGATGTTGCTCAAGAGGTATTAATCGATAAGCAGTCTGGTATTATTCCTTTATTTGGTGCGCTATTAAAAAATGAACAAGATGTTTCACTACTTGAAAAACTCGCCTTTATCAGTCGCAGAAACAGGTAGTTGTTGTGTTTATAGATTTATTTTTAACGTTAAGAAAACATAAAGTTCCTTGTAGTTTGCGTGAGTTATTAGACTTAATTGCGCTATTAAAAAAGGGAGTTGTTTTTGCTAATGTGGAAGAGTTTTATCACCTAGCTAAAATCGTTATGGTTAAAGATGAAATTCATTATGATAAATTCGATAGTGCATTCGCTGAATATTTTGAAGGTATCCAAGCAATTGATATATTTGATAAAATATTACCTGAAGATTGGCTAAGAAAAGAATTTGAAAAACACCTAAGTCAAGAAGAAAAAGATAAGTTAAAGGCATTAGGTGGTTTAGACGAGCTAATGAAAGCGTTAAAAGAACGCCTTGAAGAACAAAAGAAACGCCATGCTGGCGGCAATAAATGGGTGGGTACTGGTGGTACATCTCCTTTTGGCGCTTATGGTTATAACCCCGAAGGTATTAGGGTAGGGCAAGATAAAAATCGTAATAATAGTGCGGTTAAAGTTTGGGATAAGCGAGAATTTAGAAACTTTGATCAAGACAGAGAATTAGGCACTAGAAATATAAAATTAGCGCTAAAAAAACTCAGGAAATTTGCCCGTACCGGTGCTAGTGAAAAGCTTGATATTAACACCACTATTACCTCAACGGCGAAAAATGGCGGTATGCTCGATGTTCATATGGAGCCTGAACGTCATAATGCAGTAAAAGTATTGATGTTCTTTGATATCGGCGGCTCTATGGACGATTACATACATACGTGTGAAGAACTTTTTTCAGCGGCACATACCGAGTTTAAACACCTTGAATTTTTCTATTTTCATAATTGTGTTTATGAAAGATTATGGAAAGACAATAGCCGACGCCGCACTGATACTATTGATTTAGAAGAAATCATTAGAACATTTGGCGCGGACTACAAAGTTATATTTGTCGGTGATGCCACTATGGGGCCTTATGAAATAACAGCACCTGGCGGCAGTGTTGAACACTGGAATGAAAAACC
Source organism: Colwellia sp. BRX8-7 (assembly GCF_014077275.1). Lineage (NCBI taxonomy): Bacteria > Pseudomonadati > Pseudomonadota > Gammaproteobacteria > Alteromonadales > Colwelliaceae > Colwellia > Colwellia sp. BRX8-7. The sequence goes on from NZ_JACGVP010000019.1 coordinate 64,783, forward strand.
AGGAACCTTTCATATGCATAAAATTCTTGGTCATTTTAATAAGGTCGCTTGGTTAAACCCACAGCCAGAGACTCATTGGGATTATCATCACTCAATCTCTATTGTTAGGCAGTTAATAGCCGATAGAATGTACCCTTTAACGGTCGATGGCATAGGTCGAGCGATAAAAGCGCTCAGCTAAATATCCCACTAGTAAATTACAACCAAGGACGGTTGTAGCTTTACCTTTTTGTAATGAATTAAGGGCTAATAATAGCCGTTTTATAGCAGCTTCTCTTTTATCGAACATCGTCTTACCAATCTTTTATAATGTTAGTAATTATAGAGGCGGTTGCTTCGGGTTGTTCAAGCGGAAACATATGTCCGCCATTAGCTAATTTAGTCAGTGGTATGTTATTCATTTTAGCAAATCGATTAAAGTAACTTACCGGCAATACGTCTGTTTTATCACCATAAATCAATGCAGATGGCACCGTCAGTTTATTTTTATATGTTGTTAAATTGCAAGGTAGGTGTCTAAATATATCGGCTTCAACGTCGGGTGAAAACATTAATTCCCATCTTTTATTTTTTAATGTCACGGCACTGTCTACGTAATCTTGTAGACATCGGGCATCAAAATTCTTAAAAAGTTTCTTTTGAGCAAAATTATTAACTAATTGTGTTTCAGACGGCCAATGTTTTTGCCTGTTTTTAGCTCGACCCGCTGGAGATATTTTATCAATAAAAGGTGTTTTTTTAGCCAGTTTTAAAAACCAAGATAATGGCCCAGAAAATACAGGAGGATCTAACATGACGACACCACGAAAAAGTTCAGGATGCTGACAAGCGGCCATAAAAGAAATGACACCACCAAAAGAATGGCCAACACAAATGACCTTTTGGTCTTGTTTTTTAATGAAGTTAACCAGCTCATTGACTAAAAATTGCCAATTATTATGAATGGGGTAACAATCATCGTGACCATATTGTTCTAAAGCAATGGTTGAATAATCGTTTGAAAACAATGACAGAAATGTACGGTAACTTCCTGCCGGAAAACCATTGGCATGGACAAAGTTGATTACAGGTTTTGACATATACGTTTATAAACACCTATGATAAAAATTATATAAAAGATTACTACCCTTGAACTTATTGTTAAAGGGTTAAGACTAAACTGAAGAGCTTTTAAAGGTAGCGATTAAAAAAATCAACGACACTATTTTCAGCTTTTTCAGGGTTGAGTTGCCATAGTTTAGTGTGCTCGCCACCTTCAGCTTGCCAAAATTGCTTCGGCTCATTGGCGGCACTAAATAAGCGTTGTCCGTGTTTAAAGTCTACGGTTTTATCGGCTGTGCCATGCATAATGTAAACAGGTCGAGGCGAGATGTTCGCGATGTATTTTTCTGGATTAATTTCATCAATTTCTAAATCGCCGCGCCAAGCAAAAAATTTTGCTACCATTGGCATTAATGGGTAACGAGGAAGACCGTAGAGTACTTTTGCCTGTTCAGCGAGTACGTCCATCGAATTAGCATAGCTACCACTAAAAACCCCCGCTTTTATACGAGAGTCTTTTGCCATAACTATGATGCTAGTTGCTGCGCCCATAGAAAATCCCATCACACCAATCGAGCTAATATTTTTCTTATCAACTAAATAATTTAAAGCGGCTGTAACGTCTTTCTTCTCGTGATAGCCCATGGTTGAAATAATAGCAGGGTCTTGGCGTGGATGACGCAGATCAATAGCTAAAACATTATAACCGGCAGCAACAATAGCCTTGGCGTAGCGCATACCTTCGGTTCGGTTTGCTGTTCTACCATGTACTAATAATATCGCTTTATGGGTGTCATTATCTGCAGGTATATACCAAGCTGGCAGTGTTAGTCCATCATCGGTGTTAAAGACAACGTTTTCAAAACTGAGGCCTTGTTCACTTGGCTCTCCACAAAAGACAAAACGGGCTTGTGTACACTCAGTAATTGGCAGTATTAGTATTTTTGAAGAAAAATACCATGCACCACTAAAGAAAACACACAGAAATAATAAAACAGAAAACAGGGTGAATTTTTTTATCATACGTTAACGGCCTAATATACTGTGAGCATTCTTGTTGTGTAGCGCTAAGAAAATACTTTAGTGAGTCATGGTCGATTTACTATAGGCTCAAAGTCATCGTTGAATCTATTGATATCGCCGCATCTAATGCCGTTAGTATGTCTTTTCTTTCTCTTAGTTTAGTACCATGGTGTGCTGTCATATTTAGGGTTAACAGTTGGGTAGCTGCAGCTTTCGCCGTTGCCATTAATTGGTCGGGTTCAACTAATGTGTCAAGAAATCCAGCTAATACAGCTGTTTCTGGATCAAACAATTCAGCGTTTATTACCGAGCGCGTTAAATAGTTAATCGGTACTCGGTTTCTAGCGAGTTCAAGGCCAGCTTGATGCATGGTCATACCAATAGCCACTTCATTGAGTCCAATTTTAAATGAACCTAGTGTGCCGATACGATAATCACAACTGAGTAATAAAAATGCGCCTTTGGCAATTGCATGGCCGGTACAGGCGCCAACAATAGGAAAGGGGAAAGATAACATACGGCGAGTAAGCGTTGAGCCAGCTGTCACTAATGATACAGCAGAGTCAGAACTTTCTTTCATCGTTTTTAAATCATAGCCACCTGAAAATATTCCCGGTTGACTTGTTAAAATAACGGCCGCTTTTGCTGCTTCTGCTTGATCTAAAGCGCTGTTTATTTCTGTTATTACTTGGTGAGAAATAGCGTTAACCTTGCCATTTTTTAGGGTGATCGTTGCAATGTTTTCATCGAGTTCAAAATCTATTAATTCCATGTTCTTTCCTATAGTTGTTAAAATTGATATCACTGGTTGTTAGCCAAATTGAGCCGCTTTTTGATATGCGGGTCTTTTTCTGATATTAACGAGATAGTCTTTAGTTTTGTCTTTTTTTTCTAACAAACCAATACTTTCTGCAATTTCGAGTATCACTGCCATCATAATATCAGCAGCACTAAAAGAATCACCAGCAAAATAACGTCTTACGGTTAAAGTATTTTCGATATATGAAAAATCAAGATGATTTTCTTTAGCAATATAACCGTCAAGAGGTTGAGTGCCTTCACGAGTTTCCATTGACATCAGCAAGGTCGTTATCACAGGTAAACTTAATGACCCTTCTGCGAAGTGTAACCACTCTAAATAATGGTAATATTCATTACATTCAATGCTAGGCCTTAAATTACTCGCTGTTGCATGGTTAAGTATATATTCCATAACCGCGCCAGACTCACACAAAGTAACTTCACCATCAACGATAATAGGCGCTTTTGCTAGCGGATGAATTAATTTTAAACTTTCAGGCGCTAAATTCGTAATTGGGTCACGTTGATGCTTAACAACGTTATAAGGCATATTAAGCTCTTCTAACAACCAGATAACGCGTTTAGAACGTGATTTGTTAAGGTGATGTACAGTAATCATGTTTACATTTTTCCTTGAAATTCATTGCTATCAACTTAATGAATAGGTGTCGCTTGGTAGTAAGGATAAATATTTACCTTTTTTATAGGTAAGTTAGCTTAGCATAGATTGAGTTAAGGCTTTTTGTGTTAATGATATTTGAACATAACAACCTAAGTAGAATACCAACGGCATATTCAGCGTTAATAACATGAAATATGTCAAACTAAAGCTAATAATAGGTAATACCAGTTAAGGTTTAATTAGAACAATGGAAATAGCTAGTCCCATGGCCATCATAATTTAAAATATACCAATAGGTCCAATTCTTGTCTTATAAATGTAACTAATTCAGTAATATCCATGCTGACTCTCAGTATTCTTCATTATCTGCTGGATAAATATTTTGTATTAGTTTCTAATATTATTATTCAACATCGTCTTGAACAAAACATGATTGCTGATGACGACTCATTAATTGTTATTGTGAGTCGTTATTTAAAGAAGCTAACCGCACTGGTAATATCTTCGCGATCAGTACGAGTTTTATTTATCGGCGCATTTATATCAGCGTAACCAAATGACATACCAAACAAAATACCTCTTTGCTCTGGTAAGTTTAAGGATTTTTTGATTGGATCTGGGAACTGCCCCAATGCCCCTTGCATACAATTTGATATACCGTGCTCAGCCATAATTAGCGAAAGAGTTTGCGCATAAATACCCAAATCAACCGCACCCATAATATCGAGATATTTATCCATAGTAAAAAAAACTACATGGGGAGCATCAAAAAAACTCCAATTGCGGATCATCGCTTTTTGACGACCCAGTTTGTCTTCGCGGGTAACACCAATAGCACTGTAAAGTGCATTAGCTGAACCAAATTGGCGGTCTCTATGGATACCTTCATATTTAGGTAACCAGTTAAAGTCTGGGTTTGGTGGTTTGCCACTCATAACCGCTGAGAGTAAATCATTTTTAAGGGATTCTTTTTTAGCGCCAGACACCACGCAAGTTTGCCAAGGTTGTACGTTGCAATTTGAAGGAGCGCGTTGTGCTTGTGTAAAAATAGCTTCTAATAATGCTTGTTCGACAGGTGTTTCCAAATAAGCACGCACTGAATTACGTTTTTCTAAGAGGGTGGTTAAAGACATTGAGACTCCTTTATAATTTTAAAATAGTCTCATATTAAGGGACATTGTAAATGAGACTTAGCTTAACAGCGATTAAATTTTTGGTAACGTTTAATTAGCTACTAACCGTATATATCGCTTAAAAAAGTGATCTATACTTGTTACAAAAGGGTATAGATAGCCACTGTAATAAGGTTAAAAGAGATTTAAGCGCATTTCTGATGGTAGAACTGTTATCTTTATAAAACCAATGAATAATTATTATCACGCTCTATTCTAAAATCATATAGTAAGTGGTTATTTTTCACTGGGTATTTCAGAAGCGCATTAACTTTTATTATATGGATACTGAATAGTTAGGGATAAATTAAATTCATTTGACTAATTTATCTCATATCGATAATATCAGTGGTATGACCACTTGGTTAAAGCAATGTTGAATAGTGAAGTCAACGGTTAATAATAAATTTTTGGAGTCAATAGAATGCCTGAATATAAAGCCCCAGTTCGTGATATTAAGTTTGTAATGCAAGAATTATTAGACTGCGACAAACACTATAAAAAATTAGGTTACGATGATGCTAGTGAAGATATGGTTGACGCTATTATCTCAGAAGCAGCCAAGTTTACTGAACAAGTTATTGCACCCTTAAATCAAATCGGTGATGAGCAAGGTTGTACGTGGACAGACGGTGTAGTAACTACGCCAGATGGTTTTAAAGATGCTTATCAACAATACGTTGAGGGTGGCTGGCCAACATTATCGCAGAGTGAAGAGTTTGGTGGACAAGGCTTACCTTATTCTCTTAATGCTTCAATTAGTGAAATGATGTCGTCTGCTAATCATAGTTTTGCTATGTACCCTGGTCTAAGTCATGGGGCACAAGCAACAATTGAAGCTCATGGCACCAGTGAACAAAAACTGCAGTATATGCCTAAATTAGTTGAAGGTAGTTGGACAGGCACTATGTGTTTAACTGAATCACATTGTGGTACTGATCTTGGCATGTTGCGCACCAAAGCTATTTTAAACGATGATGGTAGCTATGCGATTACCGGCACAAAGATATTCATTTCAGCCGGAGAGCATGACTTATCAGAGAATATTGTACATATTGTTATCGCACGCCTACCAGGTGCTCCTGAAGGTAGTAAAGGTATCTCTTTGTTTATTGTTCCTAAGTTTAATGTCAATGATGATGGCACAAAAGCAGACCGAAATGCTGTGAGTTGTGGTTCAATTGAACATAAAATGGGTATCAATGCTAATGCCACTTGTGTTATCAATTTTGATAACGCTAAAGGGTTTTTAATTGGACAGGAGAACCGTGGCCTACACTGCATGTTTACTTTTATGAATGCTGCTCGTTTAGGTGTAGCGATGGAAGGTTCTGCAGCAGCTGAAGCGGCATTTCAAGGTTCATTAGCTTATGCAAAAGATCGTTTGCAAATGCGTTCTATTAGCGGCGTAAAAAATCCAGATGGACCAGCTGATCCTATTATTGTGCACCCTGATGTTCGTCGTATGCTACTTACGCAAAAGTCTATTTCTGAGGGTGGTAGAGCACTAATTGGCTATTTGTCGCAATTAGTTGATATAACCCACGCATCAGATGACGCTGATCTTAAAGCCGATGCAGAAAACAAATTAGCCTTATTAACACCTATTGCAAAAGCATTTTTAACAGAGTTAGGTTTTGAATGTACAAGTCATGGTGTACAAGTTTTTGGTGGACATGGTTTTATAAAAGAATGGGGCATGGAACAGCTTCTGCGTGACACTAAAATTAGTTGTATTTATGAAGGCACAACGGGTATTCAAGCGTTAGATTTATTAGCCCGTAAAATTTTGGGCAGTAAAGGTCAAATTTTGAAGCCGTTTATGACAGACATCGCTATTTTTTCGAAAGACAATGCCGACAATCCAGCAATGAGTGAGTATGTTAGTACGCTAAACTCATACGCTAAACAATGGCAAATGATCACGGGTGATATTGGTCAAAAGGCCATGAAGAATCCGGATGAGATTGGTGGTGCTTCGGTTGATTACTTGATGTTTGCCGGTTATGTTACATTAGGCTACTTCTGGGCAAAAATGGCCTCTGTAGCGCAAAGTAAGCTAAAAGACGCTGGCGAAGATGAAGCGTTTTATCAAGCTAAAATTAAAACAGCAGCATTTTACTTTCAACGTATACTTCCTAGAGCTCAAGGTCATGCGGCTTGTATGGAAGGTGGTGTAGACTCGATGATGGCTCTAGACAGTGAAGACTTTGCATTTTAATTAAGCACTAGCTTTATTGATGATTTCTGAAAAATAATTATTGGTAAACAGATAAATATCTGCCCACTTTACACGGTTAAGATATTTTATAACGGGCTGTTAAACTAATGCCTAATATTTAGATTTAAATCTGAATATTAGGCATTTTTTATTTTACAGTTACATAAAATAATCCATTAACGAATGGCGCCTCGCAAAATGACTGTTTAGGCAATTAACGAGAGTTAATTTAAGTACTTGGGTGCGCTAATAAGTTGGGGAGCTACGCTTCGTTACTCAAGCCCACTTGACTGTAAACATTATCGCTGAATATTTATGATGACTTTTTAATTGTTTTTGTTGTTTTATATCATCTTAACGTTATTGAGTCATTTCCAGCTAGAGATAATTATTTGATCTTATCTAATATTAGTATAAATTAATTATTAGTTATAACGAGGGCATCATTGTGATGTACCGATAACATATTGTTGTAAAGATAAAGGAATTGGCGATGCCAACAAATAAACATAAACGAAAAGCTTCATCACATACTAAATCCCATAAAGGAAAAAATACCGAATCTACGGGTCTAATTATTTCACACCCTCAGGTCTTTATTTATGTTGGTTTATTCTGTGTTGTGTTGGGGGTATATCTATTAGCCTTTGAATCTCAAGATAACGCATTATTTGGCTTAGCGATGCTTTCTCTTGTCGCGGGTGTAGTGACAACTTTTTATGCAAATTTTACACTATCAAAGAAAAAAGCTCAGCTTAAGTGAAGCTTTAAAGTGGCAGAAATATTCATCTGAAACTTATTCTATGGCTAAAGTTTGGCTAACTGATTGGTTTTATTTGAAAAAAAGTGTATTCTGATTTTAAAGTGATAGGGGTTTTATTGCCAATAAGAATATTGGTTAAATTTAATCAAACCAAGCTTAAATAATATAAGTCTAAACTGGTGTAATAATAGCGCATATGAGACTCTTGACGATTATCTGCATTGTACTCCTACTGAGTGCTTGTACCCATAACAACTGGCGAACCGCGAGCAGAGAGCCTGCTGGTATTGCAACGTTACCCAATGACGATAGTAGGGCTGTTGTAGAGTTTTATGCCGCAGATGCTTTTAGTTGGCGTGGTTGGTTTGCTGTTCATCCTTGGCTTGCAATCAAAGAAGAAAAAGCAGCAGAGTATAGTGTTTATGAAGTTACTGGATGGCAAGTAAATCAAGGTTTATCAGCAATAAGACAGTATCAAACATTAACACCAGATAGGTATTGGTATGGCTCAAAACCGGTATTGTTACTTTCTATTAAAGGTTATGAAGCGGTTAAACTAATTCCTAAGATTAAGGCCGCAATTGCCCGCTACCCTTGGGTAAATGAATATAGTATCTTCCCAGGTCCTAATAGTAATACTTTTATCGCCTGGATAGGTTTACAAGTCCCTGAACTCGAACTTGAACTGCCATTTACTGCTATTGGCAGTGGGTATGCAAACTAACTGCTCTTTAACCAAAGAATTCAGCGAGAATCGATATTAAGTCGTTATTAAGCAAATTAAATTATTGGATTGATTAACTTCAAAAAATATTCTTTATTGGTTGATATATTATCAATTTTAATCGGGTAATGCAGTATCTTATTGAAATAATTGGCAAATTGTGAAATTTGCAGTACTAATCTTCGAGCGTCATTTATAAACATTTTACAAACTTGATTATCTTTAAGTTCTTCTCTTTTTATTTGGAATGGCTGCTGTGATGATTCTGACACCCATAATGTGCTCCTAAGTTTAGCTTGAATAAAATTCATTTCTGGGTTGTTAGTATTTAAGGTGTTTGTCCATTTAATGACTTTTGATAATTGGTCGTATAAATGGTTTCCGTAGGCTTGTCGATGGGTATCTGTTTGTATACTTTCTTGCATTATTGCTAATAGGGGCCTTTGTAAGTGATAAGAATAAATAGCCTGCATTTTTTGACTGGTTCTAAAGTCAAATCCTTCTGCTAATAAATAAAGTTCTCCGATGGCCGTATTGATATTTTTACTTTTTCTAGTGATCCGAGAATATTGATTCGCTATTTGTGAAATTTGAGCGTACTCATGAATTTGTGTTAACTTTTTTGGGTAACCAGAGCCATCCAATTTCTCTTCATGCTGTTCTATCGATTCTAAGACTAACTTACTCTCTAAACCCGCAAGTTTCACTATTTCTTTACTCAAGATAGGGTGAACTAACTTTGCATCTTTCATGGTGTTGTTAAGTCTTGCGTAACCAATATTTTCAAAAAACAAAACAGAGATAAGTTCAGTTAATTCGGTTGGAGAATAGTTGTTTGCTTTACCGATATGGGTGCCAAATACCAAATTGACTAAAGTATTTTGGTATGCAGAGGGGTTGAGGTGTGAAAATATACTGAGGTGATCAATAATTTTCTTTGGAATTGAGCCGCCTTTTATAAAGTCTCCAATGGTTACCAGTGTTTCATTTAGCTGAAAGTTATTTATCACAGGGTTTGTTTTAGCTAAGTCTAGGATCGGCGCTAACAAATTTTCATTACTGGTATCTTCTGTAAGAGAAATTACATCTTCATGGCCAATGATCCCCTCTTGTTGCAAGTTATTTAATTTTAAACGGATTTTTTCCGTAATTTCAGTACCCGCTTTTAAAAAAACTCTTTTTCCTTGTGGGTCGGTAATATCTTGACTGATGCCGCATTCCATTCCAGAATTTAAAATATGAGTCGAAAACTGTTTGGATGTTTCTTTAATAAGTTGATTAGTCACTTGCACATTCGTTCCTTGAATTAACTGTCTACTGGCAGTTCTATGCGTTAACTGTAGGAATGATTTTAGCAATTAGCAAAGTGTCTTTCTATTTTATCTGATTTGGCTTTACTCTATCCGCTTGTAACGTTTTCACTTTCTAACTAATCACATCTACTGTCGCAAAAGATTAAATCATTTATTAAAACGAATGCTCACACTAATATATTCAAAGTGCTAATATAGACCATTCATTATTTTATTAGATTATCAAGAAAATGTTAGTTTTACTTCCTAAGATAGGATGTAGTTGAACCTAGCTCAAATAACTTACTCTGGTGGTGATTCATCACTGTTCGAGTCAATATCCAATGATATTGTTGAAAAGGGCTATAGTATTCGTCCTTATGCTCTGCCTGAAGAATTAACCCATCTGTTATTAAATTATATCATTGAGTTACCTACTGAAAAATTCAAACGTGCTGGAATAGGTCGTGCCAAAGATCATATGATTAATGATTTTATACGGACAGATGAAATAAGCTGGATAACCAGTAATAACCAAGCCAGTTGTGCTTGGATAACGTGGACCGAGTCACTGCAAGCTTATCTTAATCGCCGGTTGTTTCTCGGATTATTTTCTTTTGAAAGTCATTTTGCTCATTATGCTAAAGGCGACTTTTATAAGAAGCACAAAGATGCTTTCAAAGGTGAGGGTAATCGGGTGCTATCTGTTGTTGTCTACCTTAATCAGCATTGGTCCGCTGATGATGGAGGTGAATTAGTGATTTATGATAAAAAAATACCAGCCTCCGCTGTTGTTGATAACAGTAAAATTAAAGTATTGCCCAGCTTCGGTACAATAGTTGTGTTTTTAAGCGAAGAGTTTCCGCATGAAGTATTACCCGCTAAGCGCGATAGATACTCTATAGCAGGGTGGTTCCGCTTAAATAACAGCATTGATAATAATATAGATCCGCCAAATTAATGAGAAATCAATGAGTATTTATAAAGGCGTAGGCATTGTCTAAATTACCTATAAAATTGCATATCATCAGTGAATTAGATGAAATTAATCAGCTAATTATCCCATTAAAAGCACTTGCTGATAGAGAGCGAGCCGCTATTTATGGTCTAACGGGCATGGTTTATACTCCTCATATAGATGATTACATGCAGACAAGTATAAAAAAAGCGGCGATATTAGCTTGTTTAAAAGAACAAGGTATATTGGCATTATCAAAGGTCGAACTCATTAGTACGGCATTAGATAGCTTACATAAAAGAGCAAGAAATAATGCAATTGTTGAGTATGAAGGCAACCGATACCAGCGTCGGTTTTCGCCATTAAAATTAAGTAAGTCAGGAAAAGTTGTCAGTAAATGGGCGAGGTATTGGTTTTTACAATCACCTAATGGCAAAGTGGATACTGAGTGGGAGTATCAGGTACGCGAAATTTGGCCTACTTATTTTTTAATTAGAACTATCGACCTCTAGCGAAAAGGAGCAAGCAATAAATGCGCGCTCCCTATCATGTCTGTTGATTATATCCACATAGGCAGTTAATAAAGTCTAAAGTATAATGGCGGTTGTGCCGATAACGACAGAGCAATAAAACAACTAACCAACATGGCAACATATATTTAGTCTTATTTATGAATATGCACTAGGATTAAACCATCAACGTTAATGGTTTATGCATTGAATACCTTCCAATGTGTTTAGCTTAAAAATACGAGGTACCACGATTAATGAGTAGTGTCATCAGTCCTCACTTACAAAAGTTTGAAAAACAAATTTTAAGTTTGGTCCCCTATGCCAGCAATGATAGATTGGAATATTTAGTTAAAAAACTTCTACCTGATGAAAACTCTGGTCAACACCTTGCTGTTAAAAATGAAATCAAAAAACTTGCCCAACAAGCTAATAAACCAATAGATTTACGGCTGATCTTTGCTGATTGTCAAATAGTTACACACAATAAAGTTAATCATTATTTGGATATAGCGGGTAAAAAGCTATTCAATGAAAAACTTGTTGAATATCAAAATCTTTATACAACAGCACTTTACTATGAAGTTTATGAAGACGCTCAAAAGAGAGCGGCTAATAAAGATAAAGGTGTCAGCAAATATAATATTGAAAACGAAAACGAAGATGAAGATGAAAGTGAAAGTGAAAG
>NZ_JACGVP010000032.1:0-7581 GCF_014077275.1 Colwellia sp. BRX8-7
ACAACCCCCACAATACGACCTGCCGCATCCCGGCGTGAAGTGGAGTTCAACAGCACATCCACCCGGTCGCCCGTTTTGGTAAACAACGGAAATTCATAGTTAGCCGACTCTTCACCTTGCAGGGCCTTATCCAATACGCCTTTAACTGAGGCTTTGTAATCATCGGTGATAAACCCAGCCACCAGATCTTTCCCCATGACATCAATCTTAGCAAAGCCGGTGAGCTGCTCGGCGCGCTGGTTCCATTCGTTCACCAGACCCGCGGCATCAATACCAAAAATCGGGGCATTGGCCGTATCGATTAACTGCCTCAATTCAGTGGCATTTTTGCTGATCTCCAGTTGTGCCTGTTCACGCTCAGCGACCATCGACAAATCCTTTAACATACCAATAACGATATCTCTTCCGTGATATTTTATCTGCCTAATAGAAATTTCAATTGGAAACTCTTTGCTATTTTTGTGTTTCGCTCGCAGCTCAACCCGCCTTTTTCCTAAAGCTTGATATTGCTCAATGTTAGAAAAAATAGAAAAACCAACAACTAGATCTTTGGAAGTGTAATTATGCACAATGAGTTCAACCGATTGACCAATCAATTCTTGCTCTGTATATCCAAATAACTTAATAAGTGAATGGTTTACTGAACTAATTCGCCCGGACATATCAGTCGAGACAATCGCATCATCGACATTGTTAAAAATCTCATTCAGATAAAATTCATTGTTGCTTAGTTCAAGTAAAAGTTTGTTTGCGTGCATTCTTTGTTTTTGCTGCACTATCAAGTATTTCGTCGTTACAAACGTCAATATCAAAGAAAAGAATAAAACGATCAGGGCCTCAATATTACCTAAGTAATCCATTATATTATTGGACACACATTGATATAGCGTCCACTCTTGATTGGCCAATAACAAAGGCTTTAATAGACACAATCCATTCTGTGCTTGTTTTGCTTCCTCTAAAGTTTGGTAGGGTGACATGAGTGGATAAAGAATTTTTTGACCAACTGCTGCATTATTGTCAAAAACAAATATTGTTGATTGAAGATGATTATTGCCTGATACGATTTGAGTCTTAAAGAGGTCTTGTAGTTTCAAGACCCCGAGACTGTAGCCTTTGAGTAACGCTCTTTTTTCAGCTAACGACTCTGGTACCAAACCATTCGAATAGATTGCCTTTACTACCAAAAGACCAGCATCATGCTGCTGAGTTTGAACGAGTTCGACGATACCACTAGCGATAAAAGCACCTGTATCGCGCGCCTCTTGTATTGCTTGAAGTCTTTGCGGATGGGTTGACAGCTCAAAACCTAAAAGTGTCTCATTACCTTTAAACGGTTCAACAAAATAAACGGGATAGTATACATCACGTTCACTCGCTGCAACCAGCTCACCTTGGAGATTCTCTTCTGTAAAAGTGAAATTAGTGACTCGATCTTTTTGAGCCGCACTTTCAAAACTGGCGCGCTCTGAATGCTTAACTTTGGGTATCCATTCAAGCGCTAAAACATTAGGAGAATCAATTAACTCGATAGATGCAAATGTAGAGAATTCTTTTCTGCTGACCTCGTTAGATGCTGCAAAAAGTGCCGAGATCGCATTAATTGATTTTACTGCATTATCAAATTTCTCTTGTATCGCGTTTAATTGACGTTCAGTGACTTGAGCTAGAGTAATTTCTTTCTTTTCAAACGCTAAGCTATTGACAAATAAAAATAAAGCAAACGAAATAAACACGCCCATAACTGTAATAAATACAATTATATTGCTCTGTTTCTTCATCACATCAGCATCATTAAGAATATTATTTACCATTAATGGTCCTCGAACATATCTATTTATAGAATCCATTCTCACGTGCTTGACTTATAAGGTAATAGATCCACTTATTTGGTCTGACACTATAGTCCCATTAGTATCTTTTAATTATAGATCAGCAATCTCAGGTTTGCTCAAATAGTTGTTAGGTTTAGAAAGACTATGAGAGCCCCATATTTCACCGCTTATTAATAATTAGTTCAGCCGCTGACAGTGATCGTAAGACTCTATTAAGGGAAGTCTAATAGTAAAACAAGCGCCATCAGTTGTATTTGACGCAGTAATAGTCCCATTCATTTCATTCACGATACCATAGCTTATTGATAATCCTAGCCCAGTGCCCTTACCCACCTCTTTGGTCGTGTAAAACGGCTCAAAGATCCGGTTTATCAATTCTATTGGAATACCGTGGCCGTTATCCTGAATGCTGATTTCTGCGTGTTTATCCTTAAAAGCTATTGACAGTCGAATCCATTTAGAACCGATGTTATTTAATAGGGCATCACGACTGTTAGTCAAAAGGTTGATAATCACCTGCTCCATCTGGATACCATGACCTTGTACCTTGCCACATCCACTAAAGTCTTCGCACGCAGTAGTAATATGAATTTCATCTAATTTGAGCTGTTCTCCCACCAAATCAAGAGCCTTATTAATTATCTCACTAGGATTGAACTGTCCTTCTGGCCCCGTTACTTTCTTACCAAACATCCGCATATGATCGATAATTGCGGCCGCACGTGTTGTTTGTTCATCAATACGAGCAAGCTTAACCTCTATGTATGCTTTTTCTATCGGTTCATGGGTTATTTTTCGCCGTATATTCCCCGCAGCCATACGTATCACATTCAGAGGTTGATTTAACTCATGCGCAGCACTGGTTGCCATTTCTCCCAAAGTTGCTAGCTTGGATGATTGAATGACCTGTTCCTGAACATTTTTCAACTCAGAAATATCTTGGCTTATAACGATCACGCCGATAACTCGCCCCTCAATATCACGCCGAGTGGTTGTGTTTAACAATACGTCTGCTCGGTTACCCGTTTTGGTAAACAGTGGAAATTCGAAGTTAGCTGTCTGCTCGCCCCGCAACGCTTTGTCCAAAACAACCTTTACTGATAACTTAAAATCATCAGTAATAAAATTGCTGACAAAATTATTGCCAATAACATTGGCTTTGTTGAAGCCAGTGAGCCGCTCCGTAGTCTGATTCCAAATATTGACTATGCCCTTCTCGTCGATGCCAAAAATAGGCACGTTAGCTGTGTCGATTAGTTGTTCTAATTCTCGAGCAGCAAGGGAAGAATAAGCTATTGCAGTATCAATTGTCTCAAGCATTTGATTGAACTGTTCGTTTATCAAGTCAATTTCTTGATAGCCCCAATACAACCAACTTTTGGAATTACTCTGTACATCAAAGCGATGTTCATTTAAATTTTTATTATCATCGATATTCAACGTTTTTATGCTGGTAGCTAACGCTTTTAATGGGGCCATCAACCCCCTGGCCACTCGACTGACAGATAATAACGCAATAAAAACAACACCTAACATGATTAACATGTTGTCTCGATAGGTTTTCTGTACGTTAGCAACATATTCTTTTATAGGTTCGACAACCGCTACCGCCCAGCCAGTGTGTTTATCGAGTTCGACCCAGTTTGAATCACTCCAAACCTGCATTGCAGAAAGCTTGTTTTTTTCAGGTGCTACTAGATTTTCACCATCAGAAAGCGAAATGAACGTTTCAGAAGAGCGGTCAGGATTATTTGTGCTTATTAGTTGCCCTAGGGCATCAATTAGTAACATTGACCGTTTTCCCTCATAAGACATTTTTTTTAAATATTCTTGTACCATAGTCATACTAGATTCATAGTGTATGAACTGTTCACCTACTCGGTAAAGAAAAAACATACTACCCGTTGGCGAATCTTTGCCTCCCGCAAATAGGACTAGTTCGCCCCCCACTGCCAACTGAATCAATTGTTGAATGTCATCGGGAACAAAACCGCTCCCGTAGATAATATGAGCATCAGTGTCAAGTATCTGTATATTGATCATATTCGGCAGAAGGCTTGACAACACTTTAATTCCCCCTTCCCAATCTTTAATTAAGACCGCCTTGCCAACATACGTTTGTATCACGTTATTAATTGATATAGCTTGACGTTCAAATATAAATTGCAGACCGGACGACAAATCTAAAGCCTCACCTTTAACTCGGCTTGCAATCATATTTTTCGTACGATCTTGCTCTTGGTTGGCTATTATACCGGTGACTATCACTGCCGGAGTCAAAATAAATAATGCCAGAAGAATGCTTAACGTTTGCTCTATATTTACAGTGGAGTGTAATAAAGCACTTTCCCCTTTAAACCGAGGGTTAAGACGAAAGGTATATAACAACAAATATGCTACAGCGGCGTTAAGCAATCCGTTAATAGCCTGTTTAAAAGCGATTAATTCGGTCGCTACCCTTTCTAAACCGATGAATTCGCCATAGAACAAAAAGACCATCGGCATCCCCAAGAACAACCAGAATGTTAGATCAGCAATAATGATATTATATTTTCTGAGCCCATGAATGCTAAAGCCAATCCATAAAGCCTCAGCAATAAAAATATATAAGGCGTAACTGTGACCCCATATAACAATGGTGTAGTAACTTACCAGTGCCGCAACAACGCAGCCCCACAGCACCCCTGCAAGTCTTACAGCAATAATCGTTGCGATGCTTCCGAAAATTAAATCAACGCTAAAAAAAAGTTCATAATGCAAGACATTGCCTAACAAACCAAACAGCGACAACAGCCCGAGGATAAAGATCTGTCTTACACTCAACTTTCGGTGAAAAAGTCTAAATAAACTAAAGACCTGTTCTACCCAACCTGAGTTTTTTTCAACAGCCATATATACCCCCATACATATAAATCATTAATCAACATAGCAGTTAGAATCAATGATACGAATAATTCACTGGATTTTATTTTTGTACTTATACATAGCCTATCTACTCACGTCATAATCTGCTTGGACTTTTGTTTATTACCTAGCAACATATAAGTGGCCCCCATCAATTTAACTGCGAGGGGTATAGGTGAAATAAACGTCCTTTTCGTAATATCTAAAATAGACTTTAGCTCAGATTTTAGATATTTGCCTTTTTGTCATTGCCATGAGTGATAGAAATTAGGTAGTTCTCGACAAATATAAGTTTTCGCAATTACATAACATGTTCACAGTAAGATTTTTAACAGGAGAGCGATTAGAAGAGTTAATCGTATTAAAATGGACAGATATTAACTTTGACCAGGGTACATTTCACGTTCAACGTGCCTGATGCTGTGGGCAGAATAAGGAAACGAAAACTGAAGTTAATGATCGATTTAACCACACAAGCCATTGTCGCATTGAAAAACCAATTAAAGTCCCAAGAGCTACAAAGCCCTTTTATTTATCATAATCCTCATACACATGAGCTATGGGCCAGTGAACATTTAACCTTTCGCTATTCTTGGAAAGAAACGTTAGATGATGTTGCTTTCAAGTACCGTTACCCCTATCAAATGTGTCATACGTTTGTATCACATAGGATTTGCTTAGCAGCTTGGTCACAGCGACCTACACAGTCTGTATAAAAAAAACACTAAAGTCATTAAAGATCATGAACGCAAACAGAATCGACTTAGAATCATGCACTCAACAGAGTGAGCATCTAAGGGACATTACAAGTAATTTAGAATATAGAGAGGTGTATAACTTTATCATCAATACTTAAAAACTAATCAATAAATACGTTCAGGAGAGTGATATCTGCTTGTTCAAGTAAATAGTTACCAGATATAGCGGTTCTACGTGCAAGTGGCAAATATATAAGCGATATAGATAAGATGCTACCTTTCAAACCAACAAGCAAAAAATCTCAACCTGTTGATTTAAAAGAACAAATATGGCGGTGAGCGAGAGATTCGAACTCTCGAAAGGGATAAACCTTTACACGCTTTCCAGGCGTGCGCCTTCAGCCACTCGGCCAGCTCACCAATTTTTTCACTAACAGGCTAATTTTTATTGAGATGGATTAGCATGATAATTTTATTTATTAAAGACATTTTAAAACAAGTCTTAACTCGCTACTCAGAGAATCTACTGCGTAAAAAAATAACTTTATAAACACTTTAAACTTATAGACATGCCATAAAATAAAGTTGCACTATGGTAGGTAAATTTAATAGCCAACACAACTTAATTTTAATAAAAAAAGGCCAACTGATTACTTTACCAGCAAAAAATCACCTTAATGGTTATTTACTGGCTAAAGCGTTGTTAAACGTTAGCATGCGATCCAATGACTTCAATGCACCATCGCGAAGTTTCATGTCTACAAACACTTCTCTGCCTAATGGATTAAGCAATGCGTCTTCTATCTCTTTTAAACCGTTCATTGCCATCCATGGGCAATGAGCACAACTTTTACAGGTTGCGCCTTCCCCGGCTGTTGGTGCCTCAAAGAATTCTTTATCTGGGCATAGCTGCTGCATTTTATAAAAAATACCACGGTCTGTTGCGACGATAAACTTTTTATTGGGCATAACTTGAGCAGCTTTAATTAGTTGGCTGGTTGAACCAACAGCATCAGCAAGCTCAATAACATCTGCAGGAGACTCTGGGTGCACCAAAATGGCTGCGTCTGGATGCAAAGCCTTCATATCCTTTAACGCTTTGCTTTTAAATTCATCATGAACGATACAAGCACCCTGCCACATTAACATTTCGGCACCTGTTTGCTTTTGAATGTATGCGCCTAAATGACGGTCAGGTCCCCAAAGAATTTTTTCCCCTTGCTCATCAAGGTGTTCAATAATTTCTAATGCACAAGAAGAGGTAACGATCCAATCCGCTCTAGCTTTTACAGCCGTTGAAGTATTCGCATACACAACTACAGTTCGGTCAGGGTGCTGATCACAAAAAGCAGAGAACTCTTCGATAGGGCAGCCCAAGTCTAATGAACAAGTTGCTTCGAGTGTTGGCATAACCACGGTCTTTTCAGGCGTCAGTACTTTCGCGGTTTCCCCCATAAAACGAACACCAGCAATAATTAGCGTTGTTGCAGGATGATTGTTACCAAAACGCGCCATTTCTAAAGAGTCGGCGACACAGCCACCTGTTTCTTCAGCTAAAGCCTGAATTTCGGGATCGGTGTAATAATGAGCAATAAGTACCGCATTTTTCTCTTTCAATAAAGTTTTAATACGATCTTTATACTGACTACGTTCATTATCTGAAAGTGGAGCTGGTTTCGCTGGAAATTGAAAATCAAATTCTACGGCTAAATTACTTTGCGACATTATTTATCTCTGATTATCTCTTTAAATACCACGCAATTATACGATATAGATATCGTGATGTGTATAAGACTTTTAACTATTAAAGATTAAAACAAGATAATACAGGATGGGATTTTATTGAGCATGTAGCTTTTGAATAAGATATTAATTAAGGAGCGTCTTGAAGTTAAGCATTTATCTTAAGGACTTACTTTAAGCAGTGTTTGGCCATAAAAGATTTGAACCTTGGAATTAATCGGCTTAACGGTTAAAAGCTTCGGCTTTAGTTTTTTACTATCTGACTTATAAATTAAAAAGTGGTTGGCCGTGAAGGATTTAAACCTTCGAGCTAATCGGCTTAACGGTTAAAAGCCTCGGCTTTTTGTTGTTTGCTATCTGACTTATAAATTTAGAAATTAACTATTTAAGAAGTGGTTGGC
>NZ_JACGVP010000052.1:0-2456 GCF_014077275.1 Colwellia sp. BRX8-7
TCATAATAACTTTGTGAGCATTCCCCCGTATCAAAATTTATATTTACATCATAATGCAATTTAATCGGATGATTTCTAGTCGGGGTGAATATTCCCCCCATCGCTTTGATATAGCCATTCCAATTACTTGTATCAGCTGCAACACGTGCTTTCTCAAGAATTGAGTCAGGGAAGATTGAGGCTTTTAATCGTCTCAATTCACGCCATACAGATACACTGGCACCGCCAATCTGTTGAAACTGACGAATACACCAACACGACGCCCACGCATTAATACGTATCGCTGTAGTGATTGAGTCATTACCAAATTTGTCTTTAACAAGCCCTTTCCCGTCAATATTCTTGACGATGTACTTCATAATATATCCAGTGGCATTTTTCTTTGGGTCTACTTTTTTAAAGTCACAACGATTTTCTAATGCGCCTTTTTCATCTCCGTCTTCTTGAAGTGAATATAAACGAATAATTTGTTCAAGATTTTTAAGACTAGTAGGCTCTGTGAAAAACAAACAGTGCCAATGTGGCGTTCCATCGTGTTGAGGCTCTACAACCCTAAAGCCATAAATAGAAATGTTTTTCCGTTTTAGCTCGGCTCGTATTCTCGACCAAACTTTATTTAAATAACGTTGAGCTTCATCTGGCATTGAACCATCCCATTTAGGATTTTTAGCGCCTGACTTTGAATAAGCACGATGGAATTTTGAAGGGCACGTAATGGTGACAAATAAACCGTCATGTCCGAACTCCATCGATAAGTCTTCAAACCCTCTACAACGATTGATTAACTCCGCTTTTTTCACTTCTGGATTAGAAACATTCATATCGGATATTTCTTTTAAGGAAAATCGCTGACCTTCGTCATTAATAATATAATGTGAGCTTAATAGTTGTTCATTTCTCGCTATCTGTGTCAGGCGATTTTTTGTGGTGATATCACTTGAGTAAATTTGTTTTTTACTATTTACGAGATTAAGCAATATCGCCGCTTTTTCATTTGCTTGATTTATCATTGTTCTTATACGTCTTAACCACCAACGGTTATCCGCTAATCGTTTTAAGCAACCTGATACTTTAATAATGTTAGTGGACTTAGGTGGTTCAATGTTGAATGTCGTTACATAACGAGCAAGGTATTCGTATACGAAACTGCGCTCCTCTTGAGTGAAGTTTTTGTATAGGGTAGAAATTCCGTTAACGGAATTGAGTGAGCGAGACTTTTCGTTAACGGAGTTTTTAGATAACGGATTTGTCCTTATATCGCCTTTATTTGTTCTGTTTTTTCCGTTAACGGTTTTATCATGCTGTAACGTTAAGAAGGTTTCGTTTTGTGGGTCAATAATAACCTTTCTACAATATGTCGAACATTCTTTAGCAAGCGTCTGGATATTATTATCGTGAGAAAAAAATAAGTGTGACAATTTCTTCGGTAATAAAGCGTACAAATCATCCGTCGATTTACGTATATAAATATTGCGTTCTTTAACAGTTTTTTGGTCAAAACCATTTTTCAAAATAATGGCTTGTATTGAATATGAAAACATAGATAAGCGTTGGATCAAAAAGTCATCATTGAGCTTATCTGTCCCCGTTAAATAAGGCGCTATTACTTCATGAACAACAGCGCCTTCAATACAAGATACAATTTTAGATTTATTAAACATAACAATCTGCTGTCATGTTTAATGTTAATAGTTTTCCTGCATCCGTTATCGTGTATCGCGTCCACTCCAACCCACAATAATAAACCGTTTCAAAGTCAACAAGCTTATTTGCAGCTAATGCCTGTAAGGTTCTGATATCAAATTTATATCGTTTCCCTTTCTCATCCTTATAGTTATGCAAACCATTATAAAGAACATCATGTAAATGGTGGTCACTTGTGACTTCAAAGAAACTAGACGGTAAGGTTAACCATAGAAGTAACCTAAACTGCTCTTTGCTTAATTTAGGCATGGGAATCTCCCACAGGCTTTTGCCCTAAATGTTCCATTCGATAAAAACTGTTTAGCCAATTATCTAAATCGTCTTTTATATAACGAACGGCGCGACCAATCTTAATAAAGGGTGGAGCTGGGGTTCTATTTTCGCGGTTTCCTTCCATACGTGATTGACGTAAGAAAGAACGACTCATACCGATATATTCGGCGGTTTCTATTTCTGATAATGCGCGTTTGTTTTGTGTTGTAGGCATAATTGCCTCCATGTACGTTTAAGTTCATGGAAAGTTATACCGACCGTTTTTTTTAGGATGAGCTTAAAGCGGAATAGGATGAGCTTAAAGCGGAAAATTAGTTATTATTTATCAGTTTCCTTGCTGATGTAAGTCTGTTTGCTAATCCTTTAGCACTTATAGACTTTCTCGGTTTACCTTTTTTATCTTCCCATTCAATATCATCACCTGACATTTCTTGTAGTAAGTTATATTTGTCAAATGTCCGATAGTCCCCAAAGTCTTC
>NZ_JACGVP010000088.1:0-548 GCF_014077275.1 Colwellia sp. BRX8-7
CATTAGTTAGCTTTCTGCTAAAGTAATAATTCTTTACGCCATAATTAGTTAATACCCACAAATCAATAATATAATGATGATTAATCTATACATATCTGATATTTTCTAAGAAGTTATAAATATATTTACTCGTTTTACCTATTGAAAATGGAAGTCTATATGTTAGAAAAGGAATACTATCGGTTAAGTGAGTTATCTCGACACTCAAAAATAAGCCTTGAAGATTATCAATACTTTATCGAAAACTATAAAGAAACATTATATTTTCGTTTACATGATCAACCCATTGTTATTGTTGAGCAGTTCTCCAAAAAGGAATTAACAGAGTTCAACGAAGACTCAGATAACCTCTTTCAAGAACTAACAGAATTAACCTCTACCCTTGATGAAGAAGAAACTCAATATCAGGGGGTATGTGTTGGTCACTATTCAGGGTTAGCACGTTTATCAAGACAAGATAAAAAGACACTTTTAAGGGAAGGAACTGTTCGATGTTTCCATGTAAGAATCGATGACATTAAAGGTTTAAAACGTGAAAATAAGGCTTA
>NZ_JACGVP010000098.1:0-423 GCF_014077275.1 Colwellia sp. BRX8-7
TTCCCAAAAGTGCCCTGTGCATTTATCTTCTTTATTGGCTTGTCGAGCAATAGGCTCGTTTAATGCCCGCATAAACCAACTG
The DNA here is from genome assembly GCF_014077275.1 of Colwellia sp. BRX8-7. NCBI lineage: Bacteria > Pseudomonadati > Pseudomonadota > Gammaproteobacteria > Alteromonadales > Colwelliaceae > Colwellia > Colwellia sp. BRX8-7. The sequence goes on from NZ_JACGVP010000098.1 coordinate 83, forward strand.
ATATCGATTAAACGCTGTTTATAGACCTGTGCTGTTTCTTCAATAATTTCCATTTCGAATGGAGTTAATGTAGCTAATGATTGCTCCTGTTGATATTGACGGGTCAACAGGGTGCCTTTAAACAACTTATGCCAACGGGACAGTACTTCTAGCGTCGTCCAGCTGTTAGCTTTTTCACTATCAACATGAAGGACTAAATGTAAGTGATTATTCATGACAGCGTGAGCACAAATATCAATAGCAAAGACTTGAGATAATGTAAAAATACGCTGTTCAATCCAATGACGCCTGTGCTCGTAACTGACACCGGTTTCTTTATCAACACCACATAAAAAGGCTTT
>NZ_JACGVP010000077.1:0-739 GCF_014077275.1 Colwellia sp. BRX8-7
TATCTGATACGCCGTATTATCATATTTGCAGTCAAACCGTTCGAAAAGCCTTTTTATGTGGTGTTGATAAAGAAACCGGTGTCAGTTATGAGCACAGGCGTCATTGGATTGAACAGCGCATTTTTCAATTATCTCAGGTCTTTGCTATTGATATTTGTGCTCACGCTGTCATGAATAATCACTTACATTTAGTCCTTCATGTTGATAGTGAACAAGCTAACAACTGGACGACGCTAGAGGTACTGTCCCGTTGGCATACGTTGTTTAAAGGCACCCTGTTAACCCGTCAATTTCAACAAGAGCAATCATTAACGACATTCGAAATGGAAATGGTTGAAGAAACAACACAGGTCTATAAACAGCGCTTAATCGATATCAGTTGGTTTATGCGGGCATTAAACGAGCCTATTGCTCGACAAGCCAATAAAGAAGATGAATGCACAGGGCACTTTTGGGAAGGACGCTTTAAATCTCAAGCCCTGCTCGATGAAGGGGCATTACTCGCTTGTATGGCTTATGTAGATTTAAATCCAGTGCGTGCGGGCATTGCCCCAACACCTGAGCAATCGAGTTTTACCAGTATTCAACTGCGTATCAAAGCCGCCATCATCGGAGAGCAACCGACAACGTTATTACCTTTTACGGGCCATGAACATCAAGAGAAAACCTCCGGTATCCGCTTTAGTTTGAAGGACTATTTAACCCTTGTAGATGAAACAGGTCGCGTAATAAGAGCAGA
>NZ_JACGVP010000111.1:0-345 GCF_014077275.1 Colwellia sp. BRX8-7
TATTTTTTCTTGTGGCTTTCTTGCTGTTTTTGAATGTAGCTATGTTTACGCGCTATTCAAACAAGCTTGGGCATTTGCTTTACCGTGTGCGCGCTTTAACCCCACGTGCTCAGTAAATTCACACAAATGTTCTGCGGTACCTACTGCGCCAGTGAATATACCTTCAAAGTTTGTGGTGAGTTTGAGCCAACTTTCATCGCTGATGTGAAGTCTTGACAGTATATTTGCGATTTTAGTCTCGATAGCGCCTCGTTTGTCTGCTCTTATTACGCGACCTGTTTCATCTACAAGGGTTAAATAGTCCTTCAAACTAAAGCGGATACCGGAGGTTTTCTCTTGATGTTC
>NZ_JACGVP010000094.1:0-477 GCF_014077275.1 Colwellia sp. BRX8-7
TAACGCCTTACTAAGCGGCGCGAAATTGTTGGCTAAAATGTACGAGGAACGAGTGCTAGCCAACTGTTTAGCGTCCGTTTGAGTAACTTGTTATATGGCTACTTGCCTAACCAACTTATTGGTAAACGATAATAAAAGGTATATCTAAGTGACTCTTTGATTGTGAGCTTACCCAAAATACATAGAATAGAGGTAGTAAAACCTAAAACTATAAATTGCCCTATACTATAAAAAATCACAATGCAGCATATATATACAAGCCAAAATAATATATCACTAAATTCTTTTAAATTAAGGACAAAATCACCAGATGGAGAATTCACGACTAAAGAAAACAATTTAATAAACAAGAACCCACCACAAATAATGCTTGAGACTCCTAAAATATCAGTAACAGTCCTGAGATTTTTCGATAGCGATTTGCGTTCCTGCCTAATTGTTCGAATATACTCAATCATAGCCTTGCCATATAACGCC
>NZ_JACGVP010000069.1:0-1171 GCF_014077275.1 Colwellia sp. BRX8-7
TAGATATAAAAAAAGACGCCTAAGCGTCTTTTCTTTAAGTTCTCGTGAGAACTAAAATCTGCAATTATGCGATGATTTTAGATACAACACCAGCACCAACAGTACGACCACCTTCACGGATAGCGAAGCGTAAACCTTCATCCATCGCTACTGGGTTGATTAGCTCTACAACAAATTTCAAGTTGTCGCCAGGCATTACCATTTCAACACCTTCAGGAAGCTCTACAGCACCTGTGATATCTGTTGTACGGAAGTAAAACTGTGGACGGTATCCTTTAAAGAATGGTGTATGACGACCACCTTCATCTTTACTTAACACGTATACTTCTGATTCGAATTTTGTATGAGGTGAAATTGAACCAGGCTTACATAATACTTGACCACGTTCAACATCTTCACGCTTAAGACCACGTAAAAGTACACCACAGTTCTCGCCAGCACGACCTTCGTCTAGAAGCTTACGGAACATTTCAACACCAGTACAAGTAGATTTTTGAGTATCACGGATACCAACAACTTCTACTTCTTCACCAATTTTGATGATACCGCGTTCAACACGACCAGTAACAACAGTACCACGACCAGCAATTGAGAATACATCTTCGATAGGCATGATGAATGCTCCGTCGATTGCACGCTCTGGCTCTGGAATGTAGTTATCTAATTGATCAGCAAGTTCGATGATTTTTGCTTCCCACTTTTCGTCGCCTTGAAGAGCGCCTAAAGCTGAACCTTGAATTACCGGTAAATCATCACCTGGGAAGTCATATTCAGAAAGAAGTTCACGAATTTCCATTTCTACTAATTCTAGTAATTCTTCGTCATCTACAACATCACATTTGTTCATGAATACGATGATATATGGAACACCAACCTGACGTGATAACAAGATGTGCTCACGTGTTTGTGGCATAGGACCATCTGTAGCAGCAACTACTAAGATAGCACCATCCATTTGTGCAGCACCGGTGATCATGTTTTTGATGTAATCGGCGTGACCAGGACAATCTACGTGTGCGTAGTGACGAACTTCTGTATCGTACTCGATGTGAGAAGTATTGATTGTAATACCACGCTCACGCTCTTCAGGAGCATTATCGATTTGTGCGAAATCTTTAACTTCACCACCGTGTACTTTAGTTAATACTGCAGAGATAGCAGCTGTTAAAGT
>NZ_JACGVP010000130.1:0-251 GCF_014077275.1 Colwellia sp. BRX8-7
CTTTTTGTCTAGCGACAATAGCACTGTGGCACCACCTGATCCCATTCCGAACTCAGAAGTGAAACGCAGTAGCGCCGATGGTAGTGTGGGAGTTCCCATGTGAGAGTAGGACATTGCTAGGCTTCCAATTAGAAAAACCCGTAGCTGATGCTACGGGTTTTTTGCTTTCTGGCGTTTAAAAAAGACAAAACCCATAACTAGCATGCACTAATAACAAAAGTAGTGTGACTTATGTTTCGACATGCCCATGT
>NZ_JACGVP010000159.1:0-208 GCF_014077275.1 Colwellia sp. BRX8-7
AATTAGAAAAACCCGTAGCTGATGCTACGGGTTTTTTGCTTTCTGGCGTTTAAAAAAGACAAAACCCATAACTAGCATGCACTAATAACAAAAGTAGTGTGACTTATGTTTCGACATGCCCATGTGAGAATAGGACATTGCTAAGCTCCTATTTAGGTCGCTCTTTGCCATCCTTGGCAACGCGACATTAGTATATCCCTACACGTCA
>NZ_JACGVP010000100.1:0-418 GCF_014077275.1 Colwellia sp. BRX8-7
TAACGCCCTATTAAGCGGCGATAAATTGTTGGCTAAAATTGCGAGGAACGAAGCTAGCCAACTGTTTAGCGTCCGTCTTGAATAGCTTGTTATATGGCATTTATTAACTACAATCAGATAGCTTTTCTTGTTCGTAATACAACATAAATTCGATATGGTATTTCTAAAATCACACCTATAAAAAATAAGAGGACAAATATATCCACTTTATCTTTAACTCCTTGAGTTGCATCCAAAGCGCTATAACTGAACACTCCCCATAAAGTGAGCCATACCAAAGGCAAGCTAACTAATATGACAATAAATATCCCTAAGATGGATCTAACAATAGCCTTCACCATATTTGTTTCTTTATCAATATCTACCATGAACACTAACTTCCAAAATATACACTGAACGTGACATGCCATATAACGCC
>NZ_JACGVP010000135.1:0-248 GCF_014077275.1 Colwellia sp. BRX8-7
AAAGAAAAAGATACCTTAATCTTTTGTGATTTCATCAGTAAATGGCCATCGCTCACCGCGGTTAAAAAAGCCAGAAAGCAAACCTTATTAGACTTCTTTAATCGTCACAACTCACATTATGAAACCGTCAATAATGCTCGATTACTTAGCATTAAAGAAGCCGTTCCGTTAACCGAAGATGAAGGCGTAATAGCCCCTAATCAACTGTTAGTGGAAGTGCTTATCGCACAATTCAAGGTGTTACTTAT
>NZ_JACGVP010000141.1:0-241 GCF_014077275.1 Colwellia sp. BRX8-7
TCGTCATACTGAATGTTTTTCAGTGTTTTGTGAGTGAATATTAATTTGGTTTTTTAAACCACGTTTTTAACCGAATGCGCGTTAAGAATGAGTTCTTTAACAATCTGGAAAGCTGATATAAATAAGATATTTATATAGCAATGAACGGTGTCGCGCTGTGATTTGCACATTTTATAAATATCTACAAAAGCGATTAATAGCGAAAGCTGTTAATCAACATTTGTTTGCTCTTACTCAGAGT
>NZ_JACGVP010000131.1:0-251 GCF_014077275.1 Colwellia sp. BRX8-7
TCATAGTTAGCCGACTCTTCACCTTGCAGGGCTTTATCCAATATCCCTTTAACCGAGGCCTTGTAATCATCGGTGATAAACCCGGCCACCAGATCTTTTCCCATGACATCAATCTTAGCAAAGCCAGTGAGCTGCTCGGCGCGCTGGTTCCATTCGTTCACCAGACCCGCGGCATCAATCCCAAAAATAGGGGCATTGGCCGTATCGATTAACTGGGTTAAATCATGGGCGACACTTTCTTGCTCCTTACG
>NZ_JACGVP010000061.1:0-1597 GCF_014077275.1 Colwellia sp. BRX8-7
ATACTTGAAGAGGCCTCAGAAGCATTGGAATTTGAAGGCTACGATCCTCTAACTGCAAGCAATGTATCGGATGCAGTAAAAATAGTGCGTGACAATCCTGATATTGCCCTAATATTAACAGACTTGAGAATGCCTGGACAGTCGGGGTTAGATCTAGTCGACATTCTAAAGGAAGAGTTTAATAACAAGCTTTGTTTTATAGTCATGTCTGGGCATGGCAGCTCTGACGTTGAAGATAGTGTCATAAAGCAAGGTTTTGCTTTTATACGTAAACCATTAGATATTGATGAACTGATAGATACTATTAAATTAAGGCTTGAAAATTAAATCTAAGGAGGATTCACTTTGATAACAAAAATTTTAATAGTCGACGACGAAGCATATATTCGTGAAGAACTGCTCGAAACGATCAACGCGGAAGGATATAAGTGTTGTGAAGCAGCCAATGGAGAAGAAGCGCTCAATATTCTTCGAAGTGATAATGAGATTGCTATTGTCCTTACAGATATTCAAATGCCGGGGAAGGACGGTATTGAAATGATCCGCGAGGCTAAAGAAGAAAACTGCAAAAATCGTAATGTGGAGTTTATCATTATGACGGGACACGGTGGGTCAGCAGAAGCTATTTCTGCATTGAAATTGGGTGTTTTGGATTTTATTGAAAAACCGATTGATATTGAACACCTTTGCCATGTCGTTCGTCGAGCAGAAGAACTGGTCATTTTGAGGCGCACAAAAGAGCATTACCAAGCTAGTCTTGAAGCTGAGGTACATGCAAAAACGATTAAAGTTCGCAACCTTCTGAAGGATGTTGAAGATGCGTATGACGAAGCGTTGACATGCCTTGCTGTGGCAGCTGAATTCAAAGATCCTGAAACGGGTTATCATATAAAGCGAATTGGTGAGTATTCCAAATTTATGGCTAAACAACTTGGCTGGTCAGAAGAGCGTCAACATATGATGTTGTTAGCCGCACCACTGCATGACATAGGCAAGATCGGCACGCCCGAAATTGTTTTATTGAAACCCGGAAAACTCGACGCTGATGAAATCGCAATTATGAAAGAGCATTCACAAAATGGTTATAATATTTTGTCTCATGCAGAACATTCAGTCATGAAAATGGCAGCAGCGATTGCAAAAAATCATCATGAACGTTGGAATGGAGGAGGTTACCCTAGAGGTCTCAAAGGAACAGAAATCCCCATTGAAGCTCGTATTGTCGCTGTGGTTGACGTTTATGACGCGCTTAGGTCAAAACGTCCTTACAAAGCGGAGTTTGATCAAGAAAAAACGTTGTCAATCATGCTTGATGGTGACGGACGAACTGAACCGTCGCATTTTGATCCGCAAATGTTGGACATTTTACGCAACAATTCTGAACAGTTTGATGCAATTTATAAAGGTCTTGCTGATTGAAAGCAGGGTAAACATTTATCAGGTCTTAAAGATAAGAGGATATATTATGTACGGAATGGTTAATAAAGCAGTGGAAGATATGGTCTGCATGCAATTTGGCGAGCCGGTATGGGAAGATATTAAGTCCTGCGCTGGGGTCGACATAGACGTATTCATGAGCAACGAAGCGTACCCAGAC
>NZ_JACGVP010000074.1:0-836 GCF_014077275.1 Colwellia sp. BRX8-7
GTTTCATAATGTGAGTTGTGACGATTAAAGAAGTCTAATAAGGTTTGCTTTCTGGCTTTTTTAACCGCGGTGAGCGATGGCCATTTACTGATGAAATCACAAAAGATTAAGGTATCTTTTTCTTTAAACCATTCAAGCGCTTGAGGGTAGTAGTTCTTCAACGTTGCAGTTATTTTATTTGATAAATCGACGCCATCTTGTACTACATTACGACGATACTCAACCAGTTGCGCTAATGCTCTCATTGATGTTGACTCAGGTACTATCACTGAGAGTTTATCTATGTGAAGTTTAATCATTTCAACTTGTATGAATGCATCTGTCGGGTCATTTTTTGCGCCGCTAGGCGTGAATGCTTTGCGGTAATTTGCGACCGCGGATGGATTCACCGTAAATAAGACGAGGTGGTCATATTTTGCGAGCGCATAAATTAAGGGACCTTTTTTAAGTTCACACACAACAGCAATTTTCTGATCTGGGTAACGCAGCTTAAGCTCCATTGCCCATTTGTGAAGCGCTTCTGGTTTATGTTTTATAATGGTGTAGTGATATTGTTTGGTGTTTTTTGGGTGCTCACATATATCATGTTTTTTGTCAGCCCAATCGATACCAATAAGTGCAGCGAAATCATCGACGTTATATGCTTTCATTTTGATGCTCCAGCGAGTAAAGTTATAGATGGAATGTGCTTAAGTCTCGTTTCTCGCAGGTCTTATAGATAGTCGTCGTAGGCGATCCCTGAGTATGCGTTTTGAAGCGAGTAGCTCTGTTGGTTCGAACGTCTTGTTAGAAACATTGGATGTTTGCCGTTCAATATTCGTAACCAACAGAGGCAT
>NZ_JACGVP010000063.1:0-1573 GCF_014077275.1 Colwellia sp. BRX8-7
CATAGACACAATGACTCCCCACAAGGTGCTAGCCTCTAAATGTGGGTTAGTTTTACAAACCAGAGCCATAATATATGTGTCAACATTATCAAACAGAGGCTAGCATGATAAAACATAACATACTTTTCATTGGCTTAGATACCCATAAAACATTTACTGAAGTCGCTTATATTGAAGACCAACGTGGCGCTAAATCAACTCATCTAGGTAAAATACTCAGTAATAAAGCCGCCTTTAAAAAACTCGCGCGACAATTACAATCAAAATACCCAGATGCCACACTTCATTTTGTTTACGAAGCAGGACCTTGTGGCTATTGGATTTACCGCTTTCTCACCAGCCTTAATCATTGCTGCTATGTCATCGCACCTTCTCTTATCCCTAAAAAACCAGGAGAGAAAATCAAAACCGATAAACGTGATGCGCTCAAACTTGCAAAGCTGCTCAAGTCTGAAGATTTAACGCCTATCTATGTTCCTGAGCCCGAAGATGAAGCCGTACGTGACTTATCTCGGGCACGAGAAACAGGCATGAAAGACTTAAAGGATGCTAAATATCAACTTAAAGCATTGTTGTTACGTAACAACATTAACAGCAAAATAAAAGATAACTGGTCATTACAACATTTGCGTTGGCTCGCTGAATTAGTATTACCTCATCCTTGTCAGCAAATTGTTTTGCAAGAAGCGGTTTTAACCATTAATGAACGACTAAAACGCTTAAAAAGGCTGGATAATGAATTAACACATCAAGTGAAAAACTGGCGATTTTATCCTGTAGTTAAAGCGATACAGGCGCTCCGTGGTGTGAGGTTATTAGTCGCCACAGGAGTGATTGCCGAACTAGGTGACTTATCACGGTTCGACCATCCCAGAAAATTAATGAGCTACCTTGGTCTTGTACCAAGCGAACATTCAAGTGGCGATAAACGCCATTTAGGTGCTATTACCAAATGCGGTAACAGCCGTGCAAGACGACTACTGGTCGAAGGTGCACATTCGTATAAACACAACGCCAATATTTCAAAAGAAATGCAATTAAGGCAGGAAGGGTTAAGTAAAGAAATCATCGATATGGCATGGCAAGCACAATTGAGGTTATGCAGACGATATAATCGACTCATGCACAAAGGCAAACATCGTAATGTGGTCGTTACGGCCATTGCCAGAGAAATGATCGCTTATATTTGGGCTATTTCTCGCGAGGTAGTGCTACCAAAAATTGATGTGAAGCTAAGAATATCGAGAGTACCTGCATGAATAAAAGTTTTGAGTTAGCGCATGGGATCAAGCATCGGGTGTGGCACAATCACCGACGGCGTTAGGACGGCAATAGCCTAACGGCTATTGAACCGCGAACATAGACTGAAGACAGGTGCCACGACGAAATGAGTAAGGTAGGCGCTGCTAGCAAACAAGTTAGTAATCCACGAATATCAGCATGATAACCGACGAAATTACTTGCTTCATTCTATGCGTTAACTCACTTAATACTAAAAGTGAATACAATGGTTCTGAAATTAATGAACAAGGATCAGTGTATTTAACTTGACGTGGGGAGTCATACCAACGCC
>NZ_JACGVP010000101.1:0-406 GCF_014077275.1 Colwellia sp. BRX8-7
TCTGCTCTTATTACGCGACCTGTTTCATCTACAAGGGTTAAATAGTCCTTCAAACTAAAGCGGATACCGGAGGTTTTCTCTTGATGTTCATGGCCCGTAAAAGGTAATAACGTTGTCGGTTGCTCCCCGATAATGGCTGCCTTGATACGCAGTTGAATACTGGTAAAACTCGATTGCTCAGGTGTTTGAGCAATGCCCGCACGTACTGGATTTAAATCTACATAAGCCATACAAGCGAGTAATGCCCCTTCATCGAGCAGGGCTTGTGATTTAAAGCGTCCTTCCCAAAAGTGCCCTGTGCATTTATCTTCTTTATTGGCTTGTCGAGCAATAGGCTCGTTTAATGCCCGCATAAACCAACTGATATCGATTAAACGCTGTTTATAGACCTGTGCTGTTTCTTCAA
>NZ_JACGVP010000152.1:0-224 GCF_014077275.1 Colwellia sp. BRX8-7
GGGGCATTGGCCGTATCGATTAACTGGGTTAAATCATGGGCGACACTTTCTTGCTCCTTACGGATCTTATTGAGCTCGGTGATATCTTGTCCAACCCCCACAACCCCCACAATACGACCTGCCGCATCCCGGCGTGAAGTGGAGTTCAACAGCACATCCACCCGGTCGCCCGTTTTGGTAAACAACGGAAATTCATAGTTAGCCGACTCTTCACCTTGCAGGGC
>NZ_JACGVP010000154.1:0-218 GCF_014077275.1 Colwellia sp. BRX8-7
ACAACCCCCACAATACGACCTGCCGCATCCCGGCGTGAAGTGGAGTTCAACAGCACATCCACCCGGTCGCCCGTTTTGGTAAACAACGGAAATTCATAGTTAGCCGACTCTTCACCTTGCAGGGCTTTATCCAATATCCCTTTAACCGAGGCCTTGTAATCATCGGTGATAAACCCGGCCACCAGATCTTTTCCCATGACATCAATCTTAGCAAAGCC
>NZ_JACGVP010000058.1:0-1875 GCF_014077275.1 Colwellia sp. BRX8-7
TTCTTCTAATTTGTTATCATGTAATTTGTGTAGACACTCGTGAAACCGAAGTTTCCATTAAACTGTTTTTACTTCAAGATAAGGAGGTGATCCAACCCCAGGTTCCCCTAGGGTTACCTTGTTACGACTTCACCCCAGTCATGAAACACAAAGTGGTGACCGTCCTCCCGAAGGTTAAACTAGCCACTTCTTTTGCATCCCACTCCCATGGTGTGACGGGCGGTGTGTACAAGGCCCGGGAACGTATTCACCGTAGCATTCTGATCTACGATTACTAGCGATTCCGACTTCATGGAGTCGAGTTGCAGACTCCAATCCGGACTACGACAAGCTTTGTGGGATTCGCTCCACCTCGCGGTATTGCTGCCCTCTGTACTTGCCATTGTAGCACGTGTGTAGCCCATCCCGTAAGGGCCATGATGACTTGACGTCGTCCCCACCTTCCTCCGGTTTATCACCGGCAGTCTCCTTAGAGTTCCCGCCATAACGCGCTGGCAAATAAGGATAGGGGTTGCGCTCGTTGCGGGACTTAACCCAACATTTCACAACACGAGCTGACGACAGCCATGCAGCACCTGTCTCACAGTTCCCGAAGGCACAAGTCTATCTCTAGTCTCTTCTGTGGATGTCAAGGGATGGTAAGGTTCTTCGCGTTGCATCGAATTAAACCACATGCTCCACCGCTTGTGCGGGCCCCCGTCAATTCATTTGAGTTTTAACCTTGCGGCCGTACTCCCCAGGCGGTCAACTTAATGCGTTAGCTCCGCTACCCACGGATCAAGTCCACAGACAGCTAGTTGACATCGTTTACGGCGTGGACTACCAGGGTATCTAATCCTGTTTGCTCCCCACGCTTTCGTGCCTCAGCGTCAGTATCTGTCCAGGTGGCCGCCTTCGCCACTGATGTTCCTTCCAATCTCTACGCATTTCACCGCTACACTGGAAATTCCACCACCCTCTACAGTACTCTAGTTTGCCAGTTCAAAATGCAGTTCCAAGGTTGAGCCCTGGGCTTTCACATCTTGCTTAACAAACCGCCTACGCACGCTTTACGCCCAGTAATTCCGATTAACGCTCGCACCCTCCGTATTACCGCGGCTGCTGGCACGGAGTTAGCCGGTGCTTCTTCTGTTGCTAACGTCACAGCGAGCAGCTATTAACTACCCACCTTTCCTCACAACTGAAAGTGCTTTACAACCCGAAGGCCTTCTTCACACACGCGGCATGGCTGCATCAGGCTTTCGCCCATTGTGCAATATTCCCCACTGCTGCCTCCCGTAGGAGTCTGGGCCGTGTCTCAGTCCCAGTGTGGCTGATCATCCTCTCAAACCAGCTAGAGATCGTCGCCTTGGTGAGCCATTACCTCACCAACTAGCTAATCTCACTTGGGCTAATCAAATGGCAAGAGGTTCCGAAGAATCCCCCTCTTTGGTCCGTAGACGTTATGCGGTATTAGCAGTCGTTTCCAACTGTTGTCCCCCACCATATGGCATATTCCCAAGCATTACTCACCCGTCCGCCGCTCGTCAGCAAAGTAGCAAGCTACTCTCTGTTACCGCTCGACTTGCATGTGTTAAGCCTGCCGCCAGCGTTCAATCTGAGCCATGATCAAACTCTTCAATTAAAAAATCGTTTGTGATGCTTAGCCGAAACCAAGACATCTGCTCAATGAATTCTGTCGTGTTACCAACCGAAGCTGATAACTACATAAAACGTACTAATTAAATTAATAATTAATACTTAATCTGTGTGACATCATTATTAAACTGTTTTACGTCTTTCCTTGCCTCTCGTTAGAGAATTAAGAACCGACTATGTAAAATCAATGTAATGTGAGTGTCCACACAAATTGCATGATAACTAATTGTTAAAGAA
>NZ_JACGVP010000049.1:0-3165 GCF_014077275.1 Colwellia sp. BRX8-7
ACTACTTAGGGTTGTATGGTTAAGTGACTAAGCGTATGTGGTGGATGCCTTGGCAGTTAGAGGCGATGAAGGACGTGTTAATCTGCGATAAGCATTGGTGAGGTGATAAAAACCGTTATAGCCAATGATTTCCGAATGGGGAAACCCACTGACATAAGTCAGTATCATTAAGTGAATACATAGCTTAATGAAGCGAACCAGGAGAACTGAAACATCTAAGTACCCTGAGGAAAAGAAATCAACCGAGATTTCGTTAGTAGCGGCGAGCGAACGCGAATCAGCCCTTAAGCTTATTGGGCGCTAGTGGAATGTACTGGAAAGTACAACGATACAGGGTGATAGTCCCGTACACAAAAGCAACCTTTGAGTGAAATCGAGTAGGACGGAGCACGTGAAACTTTGTCTGAATATGGGGGGACCATCCTCCAAGGCTAAATACTACTAACTGACCGATAGTGAACCAGTACCGTGAGGGAAAGGCGAAAAGAACCCCTGTGAGGGGAGTGAAATAGAACCTGAAACCGCATACGTACAAGCAGTGGAAGCCGGATTTAGTCCGGTGACTGCGTACCTTTTGTATAATGGGTCAGCGACTTATATTCTGTAGCAAGGTTAACCGATTAGGGGAGCCGTAGCGAAAGCGAGTGTTAACTGCGCGTTTAGTTGCAGGGTATAGACCCGAAACCCGGCGATCTACCCATGGGCAGGTTGAAGGTTGAGTAACATCAACTGGAGGACCGAACACACGTATGTTGAAAAATGCGGTGATGACTTGTGGGTCGGAGTGAAAGGCTAATCAAGCCGGGAGATAGCTGGTTCTCCCCGAAATCTATTTAGGTAGAGCCTCGCACGAACACCATTGGGGGTAGAGCACTGTTAAGGCTAGGGGGTCATCCCGACTTACCAACCCTTTGCAAACTCCGAATACCAATGAGTGATATGCGGGAGACACACTGCGGGTGCTAACGTCCGTTGTGAAGAGGGAAACAACCCAGACCGCCAGCTAAGGTCCCAAAGTACTAGTTAAGTGGGAAACGATGTGGAAAGGCATAGACAGCTAGGAGGTTGGCTTAGAAGCAGCCATCCTTTAAAGAAAGCGTAATAGCTCACTAGTCGAGTCGGTCTGCGCGGAAGATGTAACGGGGCTAAACTAGTCACCGAAGCTGCGGATTCATAATTTATTATGAGTGGTAGGGGAGCGTTCTGTAAGCCGTTGAAGGTGAGTTGTAAAGCTTGCTGGAGGTATCAGAAGTGCGAATGCTGACATGAGTAACGATAAGGGGAGTGAAAAACTCCCCCGCCGAAAGACCAAGGTTTCCTGTCCCATGTTAATCAGGGCAGGGTAAGTCGGCCCCTAAGGCGAGGCGGAAACGCGTAGTCGATGGGAAACAGATTAATATTTCTGTACTTCTATATATTGCGAAGGAGGGACGGAGTAGGCTAAACAGGCACGGCGTTGGTAGTCCGTGTGAAAGTACGTAGGTGGTTGACTTAGGTAAATCCGGGTCTTCATTCAACACTGAGATACGAGACGAGACTCTACGGAGTTGAAGCTGTTGATGCCATGCTTCCAGGAAAAGCTTCTAAGCTTCAGATATATAGGAACCGTACCCCAAACCGACACAGGTGGTTAGGTAGAGAATACTAAGGCGCTTGAGAGAACTCGGGTGAAGGAACTAGGCAAAATAGTACCGTAACTTCGGGAGAAGGTACGCTACTCTCGGTTAAACCCTTGCGGTGTAAGCTAAGAGTAGTCGAAGTAACCAGGTGGCTGGAACTGTTTATTAAAAACACAGCACTGTGCAAAATCGAAAGATGACGTATACGGTGTGACGCCTGCCCGGTGCCGGAAGGTTAATTGATTCGGTTAGCGTAAGCGAAGCTGATGATCGAAGCCCCGGTAAACGGCGGCCGTAACTATAACGGTCCTAAGGTAGCGAAATTCCTTGTCGGGTAAGTTCCGACCTGCACGAATGGCGTAATCATGGCCACACTGTCTCCACCCGAGACTCAGTGAAATTGAATTTGCGGTTAAGATGCCGTATACCCGCGGCTAGACGGAAAGACCCCGTGAACCTTTACTATAGCTTGACAGTGAACATTGCTCCTACATGTGTAGGATAGGTGGGAGACTATGAAACTTTGTCGCCAGATGAAGTGGAGTCTACCTTGAAATACCACCCTTGTATGCGTGATGTTCTAACCTAGGGCCCTTATCGGGCTTGGGGACACTGTCTGGTGGGTAGTTTGACTGGGGCGGTCTCCTCCCAAAGAGTAACGGAGGAGCACGAAGGTTGGCTAAGTATGGTCGGACATCATACGGTTAGTGCAATGGCATAAGCCAGCTTAACTGCGAGACAGACACGTCGAGCAGGTACGAAAGTAGGTCATAGTGATCCGGTGGTTCTGTATGGAAGGGCCATCGCTCAACGGATAAAAGGTACTCCGGGGATAACAGGCTGATACCGCCCAAGAGTTCATATCGACGGCGGTGTTTGGCACCTCGATGTCGGCTCATCACATCCTGGGGCTGAAGTCGGTCCCAAGGGTATGGCTGTTCGCCATTTAAAGTGGTACGCGAGCTGGGTTTAGAACGTCGTGAGACAGTTCGGTCCCTATCTGCCGTGGGCGTTTGAGAATTGAAGAGGGCTGCTCCTAGTACGAGAGGACCGGAGTGGACGAACCGCTGGTGTTCGGGTTGTTATGCCAATAGCATTGCCCGGTAGCTACGTTCGGAACTGATAACCGCTGAAAGCATCTAAGCGGGAAGCAGGCTTTGAGATGAGTTCTCACTGGAGCTTTAAGCTCCCTAAAGGGTCGTTGGAGACTACAACGTTGATAGGTCAGGTGTGTAAGGACTGCGAGGTCTTGAGCTAACTGATACTAATTGCCCGTGAGGCTTAACCATACAACACCCAAGTAGTTTTACTACGAAGTGTTTGTAAAAGACTGACAGAATAACTTCACGCACTGTAATGAATTGAATAAGAAAACGCTTTTATATTTATAGCTCTAGCGAGCAACAGCTTTCAAGATTGTAACCTTTTTGTCTAGCGACAATAGCACTGTGGCACCACCTGATCCCATTCCGAACTCAGAAGTGAAACGCAGTAGCGCCGATGGTAGTGTGGGAGTTCCCATGTGAGAGTAGGACATTGCTAGGCT
>NZ_JACGVP010000025.1:0-38759 GCF_014077275.1 Colwellia sp. BRX8-7
AATAACAAAAGTAGTGTGACTTATGTTTCGACATGCCCATGTGAGAATAGGACATTGCTAAGCTCCTATTTAGGTCGCTCTTTGCCATCCTTGGCAACGCGACATTAGTATATCCCTACACGTCAAAAACCCGTTACTAACGTAACGGGTTTTTTGCTTTCTGACGTTTGAAAATACACCATTTATAACTAATTGAGTAGTCGTGCCAACGGTAGTGTGACTTATGTCCGACATGCCCATGTGAGAGTAGGACATTCTCCGATTCTAATTAAGAGAAACCCGTAGCTGATGCTACGGGTTTCTTGCTTTCTGACGTTCAAAAAAGACAAAATTCGCTAACTAGCATGCACTGATAACAAGGTAGTCTGGCTTTTAATAAGCATGCCTGTTATTAACGTAACGTTTATTTGTATTTAAGTTTTTGTAAACTTCCTACTAACGCATGTTAAATTTCATATCTTTCAGCTAAAAAGCTTATCTTATAACTGGCGATGCTTGTAATATCATATTTATTTTCAATGTAACGTGTGTATCAATGCGTAACTTGCTAAAATCTACACATTAGTAAATTACTTAGTGTTGTTATGGCTATTAATTGGTTCCCTGGGCATATGCATAAAGCCCAAAAAGAAATAAAAGAAATTCTTCCACAAATAGATGTGGTCATAGAAGTGTGTGACGCTAGATTGCCATTTAGCAGTGAAAATCCGATGATCACTGAGATCAGAGGTGATATCCCCCTTATTAAAATTCTCAATAAGTCTGATCTTGCCGATCCTGCTAAAACAAAAATTTGGCTAGAATATTTAGAGTCTCAAAAAAATGTCAAAGCAATTGCTCTAACCACAGATAACCCTTCTGTAGCGAAGACACTCCCTAGTCTTATTCGTAAATTAGTACCGAGTAAAAATGAAACGGGTAAACAGATTAACGTTGTTATCATGGGTATCCCTAACGTAGGTAAATCTACCTTATTAAATACTCTTGTTGGAAAAGCAAAAGCTAAAGTGGGTAATGAGCCTGCTGTGACTAAAGGTCAGCAGCGAATTCGTTTAGACGAAGGTCTTTACTTATATGATACCCCAGGTATGTTGTGGCCAAAAATTGTTAATGAAAACAGTGGTTATCGATTAGCGATTACCAGCGCAGTTAAAGATACCGCCTTTGACCATGAAGATATTGCTTCGTTTGCCGGTGAATATTTATTAGCGCATTACCCGCAACGATTAAAAGAACGTTATCAATTTGACGATACGCCACAAACCGAAGTAGAGTTACTTGAAGAAATAGGTCGTAGACGCGGCTGTGTTAAATCAGGTGGTCGTATTGATTATCATAAAGCCGCAGCAATATTAATCAATGAGATACGTGATA
The DNA here is from genome assembly GCF_014077275.1 of Colwellia sp. BRX8-7. Lineage (NCBI taxonomy): Bacteria > Pseudomonadati > Pseudomonadota > Gammaproteobacteria > Alteromonadales > Colwelliaceae > Colwellia > Colwellia sp. BRX8-7. The sequence continues at coordinate 1,375 of NZ_JACGVP010000025.1, forward strand.
ATACCCTGGGCGGCATTACTTTTGAAACACCCGATATGATAGAAATTGAAACACTACATTTTATCGAACTTGAGGCTAAAAAAGTAGCGGCTAGAGAAGCTAAGAAAACTGCCCGCGGTCGCGGTCGTAAAAATAAACGTTAAGAGAGTCTATATGTCTAATACATTTCAACTTCATGCGCTATTACAACGTGACACCATTGAGTTACTTGAGTTACCACTGTCAACACTATTACTAATGAATGATAGTAATTATCCGTGGTTTGTTTTAGTACCTAGGGTCGATGATATTCAAGATATTTATCAACTTGATTGGCAGCAACAACAGCAGTTTCTAAATGAATCAAGTTTGTTAAGTGAAATCTTAATGCAGTTATTTAATGGCACAAAAATGAATGTAGCGGCATTAGGTAATATTTGTCCACAACTTCATGTCCATCACATTGTTCGCTTTGCGGATGATATTGCTTGGCCGAAGCCTGTTTGGGGTGAGTTTGCAATGAAGGCTTATACAGACAGTGAATTAACCTTGTTAAAAGAAAAAGTACTTCCTGCGCTAACTAAAATTATAACGCAGGATTAATACTTTACGGGTAATTATACTTACTCGTTATAAACCGCTAAGTTAGGCAACTTGCTCTTGGCGGTTTTCTATTTGATCTAACGATTGCTTTAGATCGTCAAGTAAATCATTTACATGTTCTAAACCAACAGATATTCGAATTAAACTATCACTGATACCTGCTGCTACTCTCTCTTCTGGTGTATAAGGCGAATGAGTCATCGAAGCAGGGTGCTGAATAAGAGACTCTGCATCTCCTAGGCTTACTGCGATTGAAAATAAACTCATCCGATTTATAAACTCTTCGCCACCTTTTAAGTCTGCATTTAATTCAAAAGCGATAACTCCACCAGCCGCTTTCATTTGCGTACCAATAAATTTGTAACCGTCATGCGATTTAAGGCCAGGGTAATAAACTTTAGCTATCATTGGGTGACTTTCTAAAAACTCAGCGATTGTTTGTGCATTTGAACAGTGGCGTTCCATACGCAATGGTAAGGTTTTTAATCCTCTCATAATTAACCATGCATCATGAGGGCTCATTGTTGCGCCAATATCTTTAAGTGCTGTTAATTTGATGTGTTCTATCATTTCAGCATTACTGCAGATAATACCCGCTACCACATCACCATGACCATTTAGATACTTAGTTGCACTGTGAACAACGATATCCGCACCAAATTTTCCAGGTTGCTGTAAAACAGGGGTTAAGAAAGTATTGTCAACGATTGATAGAATACTGTGTTTTTTTGATATCGCTAAAATACGTGCTAAATCTAAAACTACTAAATTTGGGTTTATTGGTGTTTCTAGGAATATAACTTTAGTATTTGGTTTTATCGCTTTTTCAATATTTTCAGGCACTTTCATATCAACAAATGAAACTTCAATGCCGAATTTGGTTAGCATATGACTGATCAATGCATATGAACAGCCATACAAGGCACTAGATGAAATAATATGATCACCACATTGCAAATTAGCTAATAAGGCGCCAGAAACAGCTGCCATGCCTGTTGCTGTGGCAGCGGCATCTTCCATTTCTTCCATGGCAGCAACACGCATTTCTAATTGTCTTACTGTAGGGTTACCTAATCGCCCATAGATATATCCTTCAGCTTCACCCGCAAAACGGTCGGCGCCTTGTTTAGCGTTTTCAAAAATGAAAGTAGACGTTTGGTAAAGTGGTGTTGCTAAAGAGCCAAATTGCTCATCGTTAATACGTCCTGAATGGATTGCTTGTGTTTCAACATATTTACTATTTTTCATAAATTCTCTCTTTAATATGCATTTCGATGAAGAAAATTAGCGGCGCACTTTGTTATTGTTTATAGGTTGCGCCGCTAATTTCTTTTATATTGATCCGTTTGTCTTCATATTAGCAAAAATAGAGCCAGCAAAATATAAATCAATAATAACAATAGGTTATAATTTTATTGGTGTAAGGGTTGATTGGTTTGTAATTAATTTATTACAATTCGTTCGCTTATCAGTTATTCTGTAATATAATTAATACATCGTAATTAATTTATTACAATATGACTTTGAAACATTGAGATAAACTGATGAGAATTGAAATTAAAGTAAAAGATCGTATTGGTATAAGCCAAGAAATCTTGGCTATTTTTGCTGATAATCGTTGGAATATACGTTCACTTGAAGTGGTTAGTCACTTTATTTATGTCCACTTTATGTCCAATGAATTAGCATTGTCTGACGTGCAAAATTCTCTGTCGCACCGCGATGACATAGTTCATTGTTTATCTGTCGACTTATTACCGACACAAAGACGTGAGGCTCATTTAAAAACCTTATTAGACACTATTCCAGACCCTATACTTGATATCGACCAAAATGGTATTATTGTTATTATTAATACGGCCGCTCAGTCGTTATTAAAAGATCTAGTTATAAAAATTGAGGGACAGCATATCGATCAATATATAGATCAGTCATTTCAATACATGCTTAATTCTTCACTGAGTAATTTTTCACTCTCATTCCTCGAACAATCTTATTTAGCTGATATCACGCCAATATTTTCAGAACATAGTTCATCAGGCGTTATTCTCACCTTACGTTCAATGAACCGTGTTGGTCAGCATATCGCATTAATACAGAGTCGAGAGCAAGCTGAATTTGATAATATTATTGGTGAGAACTCAGCTATTCGACTCTTAAAGTCTCAAACACTCAGGTTTTCAGAATTAGAATTACCGGTACTTATCAGTGGTGAAACAGGTACAGGTAAAGAGTTATTAGCTCGTGCTTTGCATAATGCCAGTCGACGTGCCGACGCGCCTTTTTTAGCGCTGAATTGTGCAGCATTACCCGAAAACTTATTGGAAAGTGAACTGTTTGGCTATGCGCCAGGTGCTTTTACCGGGGCTCAAAAAGGGGGGAAACCTGGGCTATTTGAACTGGCAGAAACAGGGACTATCTTTTTAGATGAAATTGCAGAAATGTCAGTATATTTACAAGCTAAGTTATTACGATTCTTACAGGATTATAAATATCGTCGTCTAGGTGGTACAAAAGAGTTAACGGCGAATGTGCGTATAATCAGTGCCAGTCACCAACACTTACCGCAACAGATTGAACGACAATTATTTAGAGAAGACCTATTCTATCGCCTAAATGTATTGAATTTGTCGATACCTCCACTGCGTGAACGACCCGATGATATTATTTTATTAGCGGCACACTTTATTAAAATGGCGGCGCTTCAAGTTGCACGAAAAGTACCTACTTTAACAGAGCAAGCACTTGCTGCCCTTAAGATATGCCAATGGCCAGGTAATATTCGCCAGTTACAAAATATTTTATTTAGAGCGGTAGCCCTTAATGATAGCGGTGTTATTGAAAAGTCTGATATCGATGGTGCGTTATCACAATTTTCAGCAGTCGATTTACCGATAAGTCATAATATTGCTGGTTCTGCTAGCGATGGTGAAAATTTTGCTGAGCAGCCTCAATGGTCTGACTGGAATAGTGCTCAAGAAAAATTTGAAGGCGATTTGCTTAAAACCTTGTATCCGCTTTACCCAACAACGAGAAAACTAGCAGAGCGGTTAAAGGTTTCACACAATAAAATAGCAATGAAATTACGAAAGTACGATATAAGTTAGCCTGTTAGATGTTTGCTGACTAGCCGCCAACAAACTTTACCTTAAAGCCATTGCTCTCAAGGACCTGTTTTATTTGCTCTCTTTTATCGCCTTGCACTTCGATGACTTCACCGACAACACTGCCACCGGTGCCACAGGTTTTCTTTAATTTTGTAGCAAGCTCTTTTAGCGCTTTTGCATCTAAGCCTAATCCGCTAATGGTGATGACACCTTTACCTTTTCTGCCTTTAGTTTCACGCCTAACTTTAGCAAAGCCATCACTGGCTGTTATTGTTTGGGCGTTATTGTCTTGTTTGATACGGCCACTATCTGTTGAATATACTAATGAACTATCGGCTGGTTGCTGTTTGGCCGAATGCTCAGCTGTAGCACTCTCTCTACCAAATGCACCAGCAAGATCGCTAAGACTAGAAAGTTTATTTTTCATGATGTGGTACCCGAGTGTTAATTGACTGAGTGGTTAAATAAAAGATAAAAATAAAGCCACTATTAAAGTGGCTTTATTATACCTAGAAAATAAGTCTGAAAACGTTATAGTTTACAGTTTACCCTCAAGCTCTGGTAATACTTCAAATAAATCACCAACAATACCGTAATCAGCTACTTGGAAAATAGGCGCTTCGGCATCCTTGTTGATCGCAACAATGATTTTAGAATCTTTCATACCAGCTAAATGCTGTATTGCACCACTTATACCTACAGCTATGTATAGGTCAGGAGCTACAATTTTACCTGTTTGACCGACTTGCATGTCATTAGGTACAAAGCCAGCATCTACAGCGGCACGTGAAGCACCAATAGCAGCGCCAAGCTTATCTGCAATACCTTCAAGTAACTTGAAGTTATCGCCGTTTTGCATGCCACGACCACCTGAAATAACGATACTTGCTGCGCCTAAGTCAGGACGTTCTGATACAGAAAGTTCATCATTTACATGCGTTGAAATTCCAGCGTCTGTTACTGAGTCTACTGTTACAATCTCAGCACTACCATCAGTGGCAACTGGGTCAAAACCCGTAGGACGAACCGTAATTATTTTTTTACTGTCTAAGCTTTGCACTGTGGCAATAGCATTACCTGCATAAATAGGACGAACAAAAGTATCACTACTTTCTACAGCAATAATATCTGATATTTGTGCAACATCTAATAAAGCGGCAACGCGAGGCATAAAGTTCTTACCTGTTGTTAAAGCTGTTGCTAAGACGTGTTCGTAATCAGCAGCAAGTTCTGTTACCAATAAGCTAATGTTTTCAGCTAACTGATGTTCATAAGCTGGATTATCAGCAACAAGCACTTTACTTACACCGTTAACTTTAGCGGCTTCTTGTGCAACACTCTGACAATTACTACCAGCAACTAATATATGAATATCACCACCAATTGCTTGAGCTGCAGCAACTGTTTTAAGCGTGTCAGCTTTTAATGTGCTGTTATCATGTTCAGCAAATACTAAAATACTCATGAAATCACCTTCGCTTCATTTTTCAGTTTTTCAATTAATGTATCTACACCATCAACAATAATACCGGCTTTACGTGTTGCAGGTGGTACAACTTTTATTAATTTTGAACGTGGGCTTAAATCAATGCCAAAATCTGCAGCGGGTTTAACCACTAATGGTTTACGCTTTGCTTTCATGATATTAGGTAATGAAGCATAACGAGGTTCATTTAAACGCAGATCGGTAGTAACAATTGCAGGTAGGTTAAGTGATACAGTTTGTAAGCCGCTATCAACTTCACGTGTTACATTAACTTTATCGCCTTCAACTTTTACCACTGATGCGAAAGTACCTTGCGGCATACCTGTTAAGGCAGCGAGCATTTGACCTGTTTGATTATTATCACTGTCGATAGATTGCTTACCTAGAATAACCAATTGTGGCTGTTCTTCTTCAACAATCTTTTGTAAAAGTTTGGCGATATTAAGAGCGTCTAACTTCTCATCAGTTTCGATTTGAATAGCGCGGTCTGCGCCTAATGCTAAAGCCGTTCTTAATTGTTCTTGGCAAGATTTGTCACCAACGGATACCACAATAACTTCAGTGGCAACGCCAGCTTCTTTTAAACGAACCGCTTCTTCTACAGCGATTTCACAAAAAGGGTTAATTGCCATTTTTACATTAGCAAGATCAACATTTGAATTGTCTGCTTTTACGCGAACTTTGACGTTATAGTCAATTACACGTTTAATAGGTACTAATACTTTCATCGTAGCCTCTGATTGCGTTTGTTGTGTTTGTATTTATAGTGTAAAGCTAAGGTTTGATTAATTAAACTAACATTAGCAAGTATTTCTCATTATTGCTCGACAGACTAATACTAGACTACGTGAACGTCAACGTAATACGGTGCTTGTCTCGATAAATTGAGCTTAAATAGCTTTTGTCGCAATATCTTTCAATAGAAGATAGTATTTATCAACAAAATATCTATAATGAGTGATATTATCAAACAGGTGTTTGAAAATCAAACGAGTGTTTGATTTTATTTAAATGAATATTTTTTGGGGAAATTTATGGAACGCGAATCGATGGATTTTGACGTTGTTATTGTTGGTGCTGGTCCGTCTGGCTTAGCAACAGCTTGTCGTTTGATGCAGTTAGCAAAAGAAAAAGATCAAGAACTCTTAGTCTGCGTTGTTGAAAAAGGCTCAGAAGTTGGAGCACATATTTTATCGGGGGCTGTTTTTGAGCCAAGAGCGCTAAATGAATTATTCCCAGATTGGCAAGAAAAAGGCGCGCCACTGAATACAAAAGTTACCGGCGATGATCTTTATTTACTTAATAGCGAAAGCAACGCGATAAAATTACCTAACATCTCTGTACCAAAAACTATGCATAACGATGGAAACTATATTGTTAGCATGGGCAACGTATGTCGTTGGTTAGCAGAGCAAGCGGAAGAATTAGGGGTTGAAATTTTTCCTGGTTTCCCAGCACATGAAGTACTCTATAACGATGATGGTAGTGTTGCGGGTATTATTACCGGTGACATGGGTCTAGATGTTAATGGTAAAGAAAAAGATTCATTTGTTCCTGGAATGGAACTTCGCGCTAAGTATACTGTTTTTGCTGAAGGTTGCCGTGGTCACTTAGGTAAAGAGCTGATCAGTAAATTTAATTTAGATGAAGGTGTCTCTCCACAGCATTACGGTTTAGGTTTTAAAGAGATTTGGGACATTGATCCCGCTAAGCACCAAGAAGGTCTCGTAGTACATACGGCTGGTTGGCCATTAGATCAAGGCGCAACAGGTGGTGGCTATTTATACCATGCAGAAAATAATCAAGTATTTGTAGGTCTTATTGTAGATTTAAATTATAGCAACCCGCATTTAAGTCCATTTGATGAATTTCAACGTTATAAACATCATCCAAAAATTAGTCAGTACCTTGAAGGCGGTAAACGTGTTTCTTATGGAGCACGAGCGATGGCAAAGGGTGGTTTTAACTCACTACCTAAAATGACAATGCCTGGTGGTATTATAGTCGGCTGTGATGCTGGAACGATAAATTTTGCTAAAATCAAAGGTAATCACACCGCAATGAAATCGGGTATGTTAGCCGCTGAAAGTATTTTTCAAGTGATTGTTTCCGGTGATGAAGGCGGTAAAGACCTTGCTGATTATACTGAAAGGTTTAAAGACTCTTGGTTATATGACGAACTTTATAGCTCTCGCAATTTTGGCCCGGCTATGCATAAGTTTGGTATGACCTTGGGTGGTGCTTACAACACCATAGATCAAAACCTATTTAATGGTAAATTACCGTTTAACCTTAAGGACGACACGCTTGACCATGACCAGCTTAAATTAGCCTCGGAGTCGGCGGTTATCAATTATCCAAAACCAGATAATAAACTAAGTTTTGATAAATTAACCTCAGTGTTTTTGTCAAATACTAACCATGAAGAAGAACAACCTTGTCACTTAAGACTGACTGACGTTGATGTTCCAATTACGGTTAATTTAGCTAAGTATGCAGAGCCTGCTCAGCGTTATTGTCCGGCTGGCGTATACGAAATTGAATCGACAGAGCAGGGTGATAAATTAGTGATCAATGCACAAAACTGTATTCACTGTAAAACCTGTGATATTAAAGACCCAAGCCAAAATATAACTTGGGTAACACCAGAAGGCACCGGTGGTCCGAATTATCCAAATATGTAAGTTACCATTTGTGCGATTTTAATTATAAAAACCTGCTGATGCAGGTTTTTATATGTTTAGGATTAAGTCGTTGTGTTGATGATAGTGATGGTTTCAGAGAGTCGGTGAGCGTTAAGTCCTTTAGTCGTCATGCTGAATTCATTTCAGTATCTGGTTTTTGTGGTTGTAAGTACAGATCCTGAAACAAGTTCAGGATGACGGTGTTGTGTTCAGGTGATTGTGCTTGTTTTAGGACGATGGCGTTGTGTTGATGATAGTGATGTTATCAGAGAGTCGTGATCATTTAGTTCTTTCGTCGTCATGCTGAATTTATTTCAGTATCTGGTCTTTGTTGTTGCAAGTACAGATCCTGAAACAAGTTCAGGATGACGGTGTTGCGTTCAGGTGACGGTGCTTGTGTTCAGGTGACGGTGCTTGTGTTCAGGTGATTGTGCTTGTTTTGGGATGACGGCTTATTTTGATGATGATAGTCATGGTATTAAGGAGTCGGTGATCGTTTAGTCCTTTTATCGTCATGCTGAATTCATTTCAGTATCTGGTCTTTGTTGTTACAAGTACAGATCCTGAAACAAGTTCAGGATGACGGCGTTATGTTCAGGATGACGGTGCCTGTCTAAGGATGACGGTGTTGTGTTCAAGATGACGGTGTTGTGTTCAGGTTGGCACTTTGTTCACTATGACGTTGCTCTTTGGGAGCAACGGAATTACTTTGTCTGTATCAAATCAAATTCACTCAGTGCAGTGATACTTTGCTGTAACTTCGACTCTAGTTGATCTAACTTCTTTAAGCTTTTACAAAACTGCGCCGCTTTTAATTTAACTTCTTGTGCGCGGGGTTCAATGTCAAGCTGCAAATCCTTTTCCATACCTTTGATACGTTGGTCAAAGGTTTCTACGCGCTGTTCACTACTGCTTGCTTCGTTGGTGGTCATTGCTTCACCAACGGCCATTAAAATAGTGCCAATTGATTCGGTTACGATACTTTCAATTTCTTGTTCAAAGGCGCCAGCAAAAATTTCATCAAAATCAGCAAAATCTTGCGAAGCAATATAATAATTAGTATCGCTATGGTTAAAACGTTCTCTTAAACGGTATTGCATCTCATCGAAGCGCTCTTGAATTTTTTGATGTGAGGCGCTATTTTCACCCGTTAAACCCGCAATAACTTTGTTTACTGCTTTTAAATCAATATCAACACCTTCAATCGCTATCGCCACTATTTCAGGGATTTGTTTACGAATGCCTTGGCTGTATTGCGTGAGTAATTGTCTTTGTTCTTCATTGAGGGCTATCTCACGCCCACGAATAAATAATTGTTGATCATTATTAATCTGAACGTAGGTTTGGCTTTCTTTCAAAATACGTACATGAGAAGGGTTGATTACCACACCATGATTAAAGTTTATATCGCATTGCTGTGCTGAAGCTGTAACAGCAATTAAGCTCGTTGCAATTAAAGCAAGAGTATTAATTTTCATCGTTTTCCTAATGTAACTAAAATGATATTGATGGAAAATGTTCAGTAATATTCTATGTATTAACGATAGGATTAAAATGAATTTTTCTTTCTTTATAATTCACTTTAGTTGGTCCATATTCACGGCGAGATCTATCTTGGAAGTCGCCAACAATCATTTGTACACCGTGATAAAGTTTCTCTGTTGCTTCTATATAGACACTTGCCATATAGGTTTGTATTTGCTCTTCAAAAGCTTCTTTTTCGTTAAGGATCTCACCTACGCGATGAGCATGAAACTTATAAGTAGAAACCAGTTTACTGAGCATCTCAGGGTTTACTTTATCGGTAGGCAACTTTTTGAGTTTATTAACGGCTAATTGTAATTCTGTTGATTTATCAGAATCAACTTTTAATTTAAATTCAATGTCTTCTAACTGTTCTTTCATTAGATCCACTTTTTTGGAAAAGCTTATAATGGTGCTGCTTCCTGCTGTTGCGCCTACAATACCGGCATGAACAGATTTTCCCGCTTTTATGTAACCAGCGATAAGCTTACCATTAGCTTTTTCTTCAGTGCCTAACCAAAGTGTCTCTTCAACATCAATAATGCTGTGCATCATTTGGTTTTCAATACGTAAGGAGTGACAAGATATTTCAGCATATTGAGCATATTTTGCGAAAATATCACCTTTAGCAGATATATAAGCACTCATTTTAATATTATCGAGAGATTGACCTTCAACGTCTTGTTTTTTACCAATAATGCCACTACCAATAGTAATGTCACCACCAGCTTCTAAGGTTGCTGACTCAACAAAACCACCAATAGTGATATCGCCGGTTGCCGTTACTTTCATACCCTCACAAATATCACCATCAATAATAACACTGCCTTCAAATTTGATATGCCCAGTACTGATATCAACATTTTTTATGCGATAAACCGGATCAACTTCCATGCCGTTATCAATAATTCTTGGTAAGCCGACCAGTGTCGAGATTAAGACTTTATCATTCTTAGGGCTTATTGTTGTACCTTCGCCAGCGGTTAGCGTGATGTCATCTCCTGGTAAAGGATCTAGGGCAGAGCCAGTCACAGTAAAACCTTTAACACCTTCGGTAAGCATAATTTTTTTCGCGAGCGGATCGCCAACTTTCACACAAATTATGTCACCTAAATCACGCATATCGACACTTCCATCTTCGCGATCTTTAGGACGTAAAATTCTATCTTGGGCGCTTTGCACTAACCATTTTATTTTTGAATTTTTACCATTAATGGCAATTTTACCGTGGGCTATTTCGCCGGTGATTATAGAGCCAGCAGGTTCTTTCGCGGCTTGATGAGCAAGTTTTAATAATTGCTCTTTGGTAAAACCTTTGCTAACACCAGCTTCTTGAGCAGAGTTGAGAATGGCCTTAGCGGTTAAATGTTTACCACCAAGCGCTGTTGAAATCTCAGCTGTTGCAGACATTTCATCTTTATCAATGGTAATTGAAATAGTCGCGTCTCTGCGCTCAAGCACTTGATAACTAATTTCTCGGCCAGATTTATTCGTTTGAAGGGGTTTTAGGACACTATTAAGTTCGGCGATGGCATTTTTTATATTACCATTATCAACATATAAATCTTTAAATTCAGAATTTTCTATTAGTTCATGGACGCTGGCTTCTGTTACCTGTGTATCATCTTTAACCGGTTGCAAAACAAGGTCAATATTATTTTTTTTATTTGTTACTAAGCTTGCTTGAGTCACGCTAGATTTACTCCAATATTACCACTTAAAATATCGATTAAATGTAGTTTTCCTGGTGAATTTTAATGAAAGAGCCAGTATTTACTTTTGAATAATCAATTTTATATTCTTTGTTATCTAATGCTTGTATAAAAATTAATGTTTTATTCTCTCCAAAAACGTCTGTTGCACTAACATCAACAACATCTTGATAGGCTTTCTTAGCGTCAGCTTTCTTATTTGGAACTTCACCTTTGTAAATACCTATACCACGGTTACTTACAATCACTACAGGGTGACCGCCATTTATAATCAATAAATCAAATTTTCTCATCTTATGGATAATGGTATTACGACCACTCGTGATGAAGTTTTTTTCTATCAAAATATGCTCCTATTTCTACTCAAACGTCTAGCAATATTAGTTACCCAAATAACGAATATGCAGCTTTATAATTCTATTCTAGTTTATTCTGCCTATAAATATATAAAGATTTGATTTATGGCGCAATAAAAATGACATTTCTTTCAATATTATTATAGTTAACACCTAACGTTAACATGCATACAACATATTAAGGCTATATATTAAAAATAAAGTGGTGTTTGACTACTCTCAATTAATAACCGTCTTATTAAATCAAGAGATCTTGCTGCTACCGTACGTTGAAAGTTTTCCCTATTTGCCTTTATACAAAAATATTTGGTGTGTATTTTATCTTTATTACCCCAAGCTATCCAAACTGAGCCAACGGGTTTTTCTTTACTGCCACCCGTTGGACCAGCTATACCTGAAACGGCAATAACTAAGTCAGCTCCTGCTATGGCTAATGCACCTTCTGCCATCGCTATTACTGTCTGTTCACTAACCGCGCCATGTTGTTCAAGTATATTTTCATCAACATGCAATAGTTTGCTTTTCATATTATTTGAGTAAGTTACAAAGCCAGCCTCAAACGAAGATGATGACCCTGAAATTTTGGTTATTTCGCTGGCGATTAAACCGCCGGTACAAGACTCTGCTGTCGTTATTTTAAGATTTTTTTGTTGGCATAATTGCAATACTAGTTCGGCTAAAGAATAAGGTTTATCTTTAATCTCTTCAATGATGTGATCATTTAATAAGGTTTTGATTTTTTGAATAAGATCGATTTTTATTGATAAATGCTCATTTTTTTCAACAGTTAACTTTAATTCTATTAATGGCGAAGATGCGCGAAAACCGACTTCAACTTCTTTAGGCCAATTGGGAAAATTTTTTACCAACATTGACTGAAGGGTTGACTCGCCAATACCAAATAATTGTAAGCGTGTAATATCCATTTCCGCAGTGAAGTTAGATTGTGAGGCCAATTCAGGAATGATTACTTCATCAAGCATTATGTTAAGTTCACTAGGGACCCCCGGCGTACAAAAAATTTGGCAATCATTCAGTGTTAAGGAAAAACCAACTGCGCTGCCTATTCGGTTGGCAATAATATTACAATTTTCTGGCAGCAGGGCTTGCTTTAAATTAGCCTTACCTAAATGAGCATTACGTTGTTCACACCAGGTTTTTAGGTGGGCCAATGCCATAGGATGTTGCTTTAAAGAGCGTTGTGACGCCATCGCCAATGCTTGCGCGGTTAAATCATCTGTTGTTGGACCAAGCCCGCCATTAATAATTAATACATCGGCATCTTTTGTTAAGTGTTCTATTTCCTTTGCAAGTAAATCAAGATCGTCAGCTAAGGTCACTTTTCGACTAATTTTTATGCCAATGGCTTTACATTGTTGAGCGATCATTGCTGAATTACTGTCGACAATATCTCCCGTCATCAATTCATTGCCAGTAAGAAGTAAGTGCACGTTAGCGATGGTCATTTATAAATCCTGTTAATAGGTAAAAATTACCGTTAGGTTACTGTAAAAGTTGAATTGTTGTTAGTTATTAAGAGCAGGAAAGGTCATTTAAAAAAGTAAAATAAAATTTAAACCTTTTCAATGCCATTGTGTACTTAACCATTATAGTCATTAAAATAGTTTATAAAACTCAAGGAAATTTCATGAAACAGTCATTTAAGAAACAACTTACTTTAGCCACAATTTTATCACTTGCTAGTATTAGCACCGTATATGCAGATGTTAAAGATACCATTGAAAAATCATTTGTTGTTAATGAACAAACAAGTTTACGTTTAGCTAATATAAATGGTGGTGTTGATATTCAAGGTTGGAGTAACGATGAAATTAGAATAACAGCAACAGTGACCGCGGAAAATCAAACTGATAGAGACCGTATAAACCTTGAGTTTTCTGAAAGTTCTAGGGGCGTTAGTGTTGAAACTATATACCAAAAACAATCATCTTGGGGGCATAATAATAGCTCTGGGAAAGTTGATTATATTGTTATGGTTCCGTTTGGCGCGGCATTAACCGATATTGAATTAGTAAACGGTTCATTGGTGATTGATAAAGTACAAGGTGACATAAAAGCGAATACAGTCAATGGTACTATTAGTGTGCAAGGCTTAGCTGCAAACCTTGAATTAAATTCAGTTAATGGCAGTATTAATGCGACCTACCAGCAAGTTGGTAACAACATCGACAGCGTGGAGCTAACAACGGTCAACGGCAGTATTAAACTTTATATGCCTGGTGAGCTCAATGCCACGATTAATGCCGAAACCATGCACGGTAGTATCGACACGGCATTTGGGCTTTCAAGTGAGAAAAAAATGTTTAGTGGTCGTCACTTATCTGGGACAGTCGGCAGCGGCGATATTACGATTAATTTAGAAAGTGTCAATGGCAGCATTAAGGTCTTAAAAAACTAATTTTTAATAAAACGTCAAGCGCTTTATTTAACCACAACAATCAATGTTGTGGTCTTTTTTATTTGGTTGTCGGTGAAAATAATGCACAATAGTATTTATATCTGACAGAGTTATTAAGGCGTGTTTTAAGTGAGTGAACAATATAACCGAGCATTATTAGCCGGCCGTTGGTATCGTATGGAAATGAACGACGTCGGTCACCAACTTGTTGAGTATGCTGAGCTTTGCCTTGATGGTAGTTTTGAATTTTCTTTTGTTGAACAAACGTCTCAGGGCGAAATTGTTAGCCAAATTATTGAGTTAGGCGATTGGGGATTAGTGGGAGATATTCACTTTACTATCACACAAGAAGAAGTTGTTGACGGTGAGCATTATCGAGCCGATTTAAATGATGAAAATAACTATCAGGCTTATAAAGTTTTAGCCTTAGACAGTCAAATTTTCAAATATCAGCACATTGTTAGTAATGAAGTGTTTATCCTGCGCCGAGTTGTTGATAAAATCGGTCATTGTTAAATTCAGTTATTCTTCAAAAATAAGAAAAATTACCCTTTTACCTAATATGTAGTTGAGAAAAAATGAAAAATATAAAGGCAGCAAGTTTAATTACTGCGATAAAAACCCCTTACAACGCACAGGGTGAAATTGACCTTGTTACTTATGACAAGCTGGTTGCAAAGCAAATAGCGGCGGGTGTTGACGGTATTGTTGTCGGTGGTACTACAGGTGAAGGACACTTATTAAGTTGGGAAGAGCATTTAATGTTAATCGCTCATACCGTTCATCAATATAGTGACAAACTTATTATTGTTGGTAATACCGGTAGTAATAATACCCGTGAGGCAATTAAAGCCACACAAAATGGGTTTGCCATGGGTATGGATGCAGCATTGCAAATTAATCCTTATTACGGGCGAACCTCAATGGCGGGTGTTGCCGCGCATTTTAACAAAGTCTTAGATATTGGTCCTGCGTTTATCTATAACGTACCAGGAAGAACGGGCCAAGACCTTACGCCTGATTTGATCGAACCTTTGTCAAAGCATAAAAACTTTATTGGCGTGAAAGAATGTGGCGGCAATGACCGTATTGCTTATTATGAAAAACAAGGTATTGCTTGTTGGTCAGGTAATGATGATGAATGTTATGTTGGTCGCCACCAATTTGGCTCTCACGGTGTTATTTCTGTAACCTCGAATCTAGTGCCGGGCCTAATGAGAACATTAATGGACAGTGAAGATGACGAACTAAATGAACGTTTACAAAGCCTGATGAAATGGTTGTTTTGTGAGCCTAACCCTATTGCCATAAATACCACGTTAATGATGACAGGTGCCGTTCAAGCTAATTTTAGATTGCCTTATTTAGCATTGACACTAGAGCAACGTCAAATCGGTTTTGATCTGTTAGCTAAACTTGATGCGGCTGAAATTGTTGGTGATAAATTAGCTCTGCTTAATGATAGTGATTTTAATTACTGTTCATAAACAACACTTAGCCAAGAGCATTTAATGAGGGCATTAAATGTTCAGGCACTTTAAACGACCTCTGCTCTGCGGTTAGCGGGCAAATAAAATTAAGTGCCACGGCGCACAGCTGTAAGTTAATACTTTCTTCAATGCTGGCGTCGCCAACTTCCCCGTGTAATCTATCGCCAACCACCGGCATATTAATACTTGCAGCATGACTTCTTATTTGGTGTTTTCTCCCCGTATCAATAATAACTTGCACCAACGAGGTGTTATTTTTTTCATTATATGCAAGATGGCTAAAATGGCTGCTGGCGCTTTTACCATCGACATCACAGGTTAATGTATCAGGTTGTGGTCGTAAACGATGATCGCCGTGAATAATAATATGATAAATTTTCTCTAAGTCATGTTTTTCAAACATCGCACTTAATGCGCGCGCTGCTTTTTTACTATGGGCAATTAGAATTAATCCGGTGGCTGCTCTATCTAAACGGTGAACAATAAATGCGGGGCGCTCAGAGGATAAATGTGTTTGAGCCCAACGGGCAATCGTGCAGTGATCACTCCACTTTGAACCTTGAGATAACATACCGTAAGGTTTATACCATACGCTATAATCAACATCGTCATTAATTAATAACGCTTCATTAGGCTGTTGGCTTAATACTTGTTCGTCATAATAAAAGTGTAGGGTATCGGTTACTTGTAATGGCTTTTTGATGCGTCGCAAACGCTGTGTGCTTTTACCACGGGTTAACCATAACGCACCTCGTTGAATAGCCTGTTTTAATTGAGTATTACTTAATGGGCATGCTTGGTTAAGTTCGCCAATAATGCTGCTATTTTCTGTATTAACATCGATATGAAGCTCAAATTTATGCAAGGCTATATTCAAGGTGAGTGATTCGTTGGTAAGTTATATCGCTAGTTTACCAAAAATAATCGCTAACTGAATTGGTATTATGTTTTTCATCAGATAAAATAGCGAATTAATGCCTACAAAGATAAGATGAAAAATAATGAACCGTGATTTAGCCCTATTTCCACAAGACAATGTTGGTGATGCCTTATGGCAAATGATGATTGATGGTGATGATTTAAACCAAGCCCGTGAAATTGAGTTTTCAGTGATATTTCCTAACGAAGAAGCCGCTTTGAAATTTGGTCAGTTACTTTTAGAAAATAATCAAAAACTCTCTTTTTGTCCTTATGAAGGCAATGATGATTTTCCTTGGGAAATTACCGCTTATCCTTTTGTTGGCGCCAGTTATGAAAATATTAGTTCCTACCAAAATTTATTGATTTCAAGCGCTGAGCCGTTAGGTGGTCAATATGACGGGTTTTATTGCGCCGCTGTTTAATTTAGCGCTCTTATATTAATAAAAGTTCAGATCCATTGACTATTACCCAGATGCTGAAGGCTATTTAGCATTAATAAGGCAGCTTTATGCTTGATATAACACAGTTTGACCTATTAAAAAAAAGCAGTGCAAAGTCATTTAACGATCAAAAAGCATTGATTAAAAAAGTGATGGCGGGCCGTGAAATGAAATGTGAAACTTGCGGCAGTATACTGCGTTTAATTGTCCCTGAAGATAAAAGTACTCCGGGTGTTTATTGTGGCAAAGGCTGTACCGATATCTGTTTAGACTTTATTTAAGCGATAAAGTAAATTTAACTCACTGGAGCAGAGCGACAATTTTCTTTTATTAATTTATTATTTTCTATTGGTATTTATACGGTCGCTTCAGTTTCTAAGATTGCTTGCCAATCAGGGAGTATTGAAGCACCAATGCCAGTACAGACTTATTACAAAGCGTATTCAATAGTTTGATATTCACCGGTGGCTAAAACCTTATTGATTCATCGACCATAACCACTTTTAATTTATCGAGTGCATCACAAGGTGCTCGATTGATAAAGGGCATGATTTGTCTTCAGCAATATAAATTGAAGGTTGCTGAGCAATAAGCCAAGCTTTTTCGCAGTAAGTTGATGGTTGTATTGTCAGATAATAGTCTTGTCAGATAGCAAAGACGTTTTTGTAGTTTTCAACTGAATGAGCTGGAGTAACAGGCCTGTCACAAGGATTTTGTGAGTCATCAAGGTTAACTGGATATGATCAATCTCTT
This sequence comes from Colwellia sp. BRX8-7, assembly GCF_014077275.1. Lineage (NCBI taxonomy): Bacteria > Pseudomonadati > Pseudomonadota > Gammaproteobacteria > Alteromonadales > Colwelliaceae > Colwellia > Colwellia sp. BRX8-7. The sequence continues at coordinate 18,849 of NZ_JACGVP010000025.1, forward strand.
CGGTGATTTTATTAATAAATCGGGATTCTCAGAAAAAGAGGGTGAATAGACTTGGCGTTGTCAGCGATTTCTTATGCTTTTACCGGTAAAGAAAAAATAGTTAAAGTAAAAAGTGCTTATCATGGCGCTTATGATTATGCTGAGGTCAGTTAGATCGCAGCACCGATAAACTCAAAAGAGAATATATACATGAGTGCCTTTTCAACAAAAACTGAAAACAGCGGACAAAATGAAGTCTTTATTTGTGATGCAATTAGAACACCCATTGGCCGTTATGGCGGCTCGCTAGCGACTATAAGGGCTGATGACCTAGCCGCCTTACCCTTAAAAGCATTAATGGCACGAAATCCAACTCTAGATTTTAGCCAAGTAGACGATGTTATTTTAGGTTGTGCTAACCAAGCAGGGGAAGACAACCGTAATATTGCTCGTATGGCAACGTTATTAGCCGGCTTACCTTACCAAGTTCCCGCAACAACGCTAAACCGTTTATGCGGCTCAGGGTTGAATGCTGTCGGCATTGCTATGCAAGCGATTAAGTCAGGTGAAGCTGAAATGATTATTGCCGGTGGTGTTGAAAGTATGACTCGCGCGCCTTTTGTGATCGGCAAAGCGGAAAGTAATTTTTCGCGTACTCAAGAAATGTTTGATACGACTATGGGCTGGCGCTTTGTTAACAAAGCACTCGATAGCGCTTATGGTACTGAAAGTATGCCACAAACAGCAGAAAACCTTGCCGAAGAGTTTAACATTAGCCGAGCAGACCAAGACAAGTTTGCTTTTGCTAGCCAGCAAAAAGCGGCGAGTGCCCAACAAGCTGGATTTTTTGCCGAAGAAATAATGCCTGTCAGTGTTATAAAAGGTAAAGAAGAGCCGATTATTTTCTCTCAAGATGAGCATCTTCGCCTAACAAGCTTAGAAAAAATGTTAGCACTCAAACCTTTTGTTCATGCCAAAGGCAGTATTACCGCGGGTAATGCCTCAGGGATTAATGATGGCGCTGCCGCAATATTATTGGCGTCAAGTCAATCGGTACAAAAAAACAACTTAACCCCGATAGCTAAAGTGCTAGGTATGGCTGTCACTGGTGTACCGCCACGTATTATGGGGATTGGCCCAGTACCGGCAACACAAAAACTATTAAAACGTTTAAACTTATCGCTTGAAGATATCGACCTTATTGAAATGAACGAAGCTTTTGCAGTACAAGCTTTAGCTTGTATTCGAGAATTAGGTTTACAAGATGACGATCCGCGTATTAACCCACAAGGTGGCGCTATTGCCTTGGGGCATCCTTTGGGCATGAGTGGTGCGCGTTTAATAACGTCTGCGGCTCGACAGCTACAACGTACCAACAAGCGTTATGCACTGTGTACTATGTGCATAGGTGTCGGCCAAGGCATAGCCTTAATTATTGAGAGAGTTTAAGTCATTTAAAAGCCGAATAGCTGAAAAAGGGCGTAGGGTATACTACCTTTTTTGTCTGTGCTAACAAATAGCGATCACTAGTTTAGCGATATTATCTCGAGCTAAATGATAACTTATTTTCTATTTTTAAGTAGATAGTGATTTTTAGCGAAGGTTTATACCAAAGGTTTATACAAAGAAGATGACAGCAATGACCCGATCCCATTTACTTTTATTTTTACTTACTGCCTGTGGCTTTATGGTGAGTATTTTTTTTAAGCCTTATCCGCTGAGCTGGTTAGTAAAAATTTTGCCGATATTAGTGTTATTGCATTTTTCATGGCAAAACAGTAGAGGTACTAAAGAACGCGCTCATAAGTTATTTATGATCGGTTTGGTTTTCTCTATTTTTGGCGATTTCTTTTTAGATTATGACCGAGTTAATTGGTTTGTACTCGGTTTAGCGGCTTTCTTAGTAGCTCATCTTTTTTACATCTTTAGCTTAAAGCCCTTAGTAGCCAAGCCTATTATCAGTAAACGTTTACCACTTATTGGGCTCTATTGTATCTATGGCGTTGGCGTGTTTTTGGTCATATACGCTGGCTTAGGCGAGTTATTTATCCCTGTATTGGTTTATATGACCATACTGCTATTAATGGGGATCACCACCTTACTTTCACAAAAAGCTAATATTTGGCTAATTATCGGCGGGCTCAGTTTTATTCTTTCTGATTCATTAATCGGGCTTAATCAGTTTTATCATCAAATACCTTATGCCAGTGTTTGGATCATGATTAGCTATTACTTCGCCCAACTGGCATTAGTTAACGGCATGTTTACTCAGGATAATAATTTAGCGTAGTTGTGGTTAACTATCGCCTAACTTATCGACAATAAAGTCGATAAAGCATTTCACTTTAGCTGGCATATTTTTTCTGCTGGGATAAACCAAGTAAACACCAATGTTTATTGGCATAAAGTCTTCAAACAAGGGCACTAATTTCCCTGTTGCCACTTCTTCACGTAAATTAAATAATGGCATACGAATAATACCTTGTCCTGCTAAGCATAACGAAATCATCATTTCTGAGTTATTACATGATACTCGACTGGTTACATGTGTTTGCGTTACTTGGCCATTCTGGGAGCTGTACTGCCAAGTTTCGGGCGTTTTTAAGTTACGGTAACTGATCATGTGATGATCGACCAATTCATCGGGATGTTTAGGTCGACCATATTGTGTTAAATACTCAGGAGAAGCGAGTGTTAAGCTAGTTGAGTTCATAAAACGTCGGCTAATTAAGCTTGAGTCTTCAAGTTGCATAGCGGCTCTTATCACAATATCAAAGCCATCAGCAATCAAATCAACTTTATGATCGTTTAAGTCGATATCTAATGTTACTTTCGGATACTTAGCCATAAATTCAGCGAGGATCGGCCGAATACGAGAAACACCTATACCAATAGGACAACTTAACTTTAATCGACCTTGCGGTATTTGCTGACGTCCAGAAAGGCTATTTTCAACGTGTAAAGCATCTTCAATGATCTGTTGGCATTGCTGATAATAGACTTCGCCTTCTGATGTTAAACTTAAAGTTCGGGTCGTGCGGTGTAGCAAGCGGACGCCTAAACGGGTTTCTAGCTTACTAACCTCCTTGCTGATATAAGACGTAGAGTGCTGCATTTTTTCAGCGGCATTGACAAAACTTTTGCTTTGCACAACTTGGACAAAAACAGCTATACCATCAAGTAAGTTACTTTGACTTTGTGAAGAAGAAAATAGTGTATTAGCTTTCATATGGAAATAATGTATCTGTAAGTAAGTTATTAATCTTATATAGGAAACAAATTACACTATCTTCACTGAAATACCTATTCTTACCTTTTCTTACCTTTGGAGTTTATATGAAAATTATCGCTTTTGCTGCCAGTAGTAGTCGTCAATCTATTAATAAACAGTTAGTGAGCTATGCCGCTAGTCTCGTTGAGAATGCACAAGTTGAAGTACTCGATATTAATGATTATGAAATGCCTTTATATAGTGCTGATAGAGAAGCTGAACTCGGTAAACCGCAGTTAGCACAAGACTTTCTTGATAAAATAGCCACTGCAGATGCTTTGGTCATAGGTTTTGCCGAGCATAATGGTTCTTATACGGCCGCCTATAAAAACTTATTTGACTGGAGCTCTCGCACGCTACAAAAAGTCTATCAGCATAAACCTATGGTTTTATTAGCGACGTCACCAGGACCTGGTGGAGCTGCAACTGTTCTTGCCGCCGCTGTAGGATCGGCACCCTTTTTTGATGGCGAGGTAAAAGCCCATTTATCTATACCTAGTTTTTATGACAATTTTGATGCCGACAAAGGACAGTTAAAAAAGGGTGAGTTAGCTGAAAAGCTCGCTTCAGCTATGGCTATGCTCAGCCAATAATTTTGCTAATATCTGGTATTGTTCTTGATCAGGTATGCCAAAACGCAAAGCATTTTTTTCGTCGCACAAGCGCACGTAAAGTCCTTGGCAACAGAATTCTTGATAAAGTTCTGTAGCTTGGGGATGAAAGAGAGTTTTAAATAAACCACACCCAGTGATGGTTATGCTTAGGTCATCGCTTTTATTTTGGTTAGGTAAAAAAGTTTTCGCTAATAACGCTTCTAACTTTATTGATAAAGCGATTAACTGCTGTTGTTGTGCTACTTGCCAGACTTTATTCTTTAAGGCTTGCTCAGTAATAAATTGAGCCGGGCCATTAACTTCCCAAGGTGAAGATAACTGCTGTAGTTTATTTATCCAAGAAGGGTGTGCACTTACAAAGCCGATTCTGATCCCCGCTAAGCCAAAAAATTTACCAATTGAACGTAACACAAAAAGATGTTTATTAGCCGTTAAGTGGATCAGCGATTGACTCGGTGTTATGACATCCATAAAAGCTTCATCAACAATTAACCAACCTGACAATGATTCAAGCGTCGTTAACAGTGTGGTTAATGTTTGCTGTTGCTGTAATTCACCGGTTGGATTATTAGGGTTAATCACCACAACAATCGCGTAGCGAGATAGCGCTTCGCAAGTGGGTAACTGCTGATAATTTTTTATGGTAAAACCAGCATCATGCCATGCTCGTTCATGCTCTTTATAGCCCACTTCCGGTAACCATACCTCTATCCCGTTTGCTGGCTGATTGATATGATTAAGATAGAGTGCAGGTAAACGAGCAATAACCGCTTGGCTACCGCTCGTTACGCTAATATTCTGTGTACCATAATAATTTTTAGCCGCAGATAGCATTGCTTGGTTTGGCTGTGGTAACTGTTGCCAGATATTTGTAGGAATAGTGGGGATCGGGTAATTAATTGGGCTAATACCTGTTGACAAGTCTAGCCATTTCTCGAAAGGAATTTGATAGTGTTGGGCAACTTCATTGAGCTGACCACCGTGTACTAACAGGGGCGAACTTTCATTAGCTTTATTGTCCATCACAAATTTACACTATAAAAGTAATGCAGGAATTGATAGCAAAAATAAGTGAAAATCAAAATAATAACCGCTTTATTGACCAGGTTTATACTACGAAAAATATCATTTTTAACAACGCTATTACCGCAACCTAATGGTATCGACGTTACTGCCTTGCCATGATAAGTCGCTGTTCCACCCAGCGTGAAGTTTAGAACGCTGGCGCCCGTCGCCATTACCCAACCGCCATTTAGGCTTTTATAATGCTGGCCTTGTCGATAACCATTATTTAGCGCACTGATCATTTTTGAGTAAGACAAATTTGTTTGGCAAGCATAAAGTAATGCGGTAATTTTTGCACTTGGCCAACCGAGTAAGTCGTCCATGCGGGCAGCACACCAACCAAAATTGATAAAACGTTGATTTTTATAGCCCCACATTGCATCTAATGTATTGGCGAGTCGATGTAAAATCACCAGTGGAATACCACCAATAATAAACCAAAAGAAACTAGCAACAGCGGCGTCATGACCATTTTCTAGGACAGACTCAACGGTTGCACGGGAAATTTCTTGTTCGGATAGGTCTGCTGTATTTCGGCTAACTAAATAACCACAAAAATATCGTGCGGTGGCTAAGTCATTTTTATTAAGGGGATTAAATATTTGTAAAGCATGTAATTGTAGACTTTTTAAACCGATAGCGAAATAAAGGACTAAGGCATCTAAGCACCAAAAAAATAGCTGGTTTTGGTGAAAGTAATAATAAAGAATAGGTAAAGGTAAACATAAGATAAGCCACGATAAAATCCCCAATAATCGAGGCAACAATATGGAGGTTGTTTTCGGTGTCGCATGCTGAAAGTTAAAGGTATGCTCTATTGCGGTACTTAACCAACCAAAGCCTACTAAAGGATGAAATCGTTTTACTTCGCCGAGCCAACGATCTAGTAGGTATGCCATCACCATGATCACAGAACTTGTCATCGCGGCATTATCACTGCTGAAGGTTTAGTGATGTCGTGTGTAGCTATAAGGGTAAATATTTTAGTTTTACACTGATAGGCAAGCTGAAAAATGCAGCCATTATCAAAGGCTTTTTGTTGACTGTTAATTGCTTGTTTATCAGAAAAATTTTCAACAAACAAAGATAAAAAACAGCGTAATATATCGCCGTGACTAACCACAAGAATACTCTTAATCGCTATGTTGTTGGGCTTAGTGGTCGTTTTATCTTGTGGCGTTTTTTGATCATCATCACTAGTATTAGCAATCTCAATTAATGCTTGTTGAAAGCGAAGTGCGCAGTCAATACCCGATTCTCCACTCGGCGGTGCGGAGGCGTTTACTTGATGAAAAATAGCGTGGAAGTTTTTTTCTAATTTAACTTCGTCAATAACTTTTCCTTGCCAGAGGCCAAAATCTCGCTCGATTAAGGCCGGCGCAAAGTTAAGTGGACAATCTACTGTCACCTGACAAATTTCAGCGGTACTTTTTGCTCTTGGTAATGTTGAGCTTACAATAAGGTCTATCTTGTGATCAACTAGTTGCCTAGCAATTCCATCAGCTTGTCGATAGCCTCTATCGGTTAAAGGGCTATCTAACTGTCCTTGAAACTTCCCTATTTTATTCCACTGTGTTTCGCCGTGGCGCGTAAGATAAAAATTAATAACCGTCATTTATGCTAATACTTACTCATGCATTGATAATATTACAAAATATTTTAGCATAGCTTGATGACGGAATTAGAGAACTTATTGATTAAAAGAAGCTAACTCTAAGGTCACTTGGTCAATGCCACTCTTTTGGATCCGTTGGCTTATTTCAGCTTCTTTACTACTGAGTAAAGAGATACCTTCGATGATCATATCGTAAGCTTTCCATTGACTTGTTTGTCTGTCTTGGCGCATTTGAAAAGTAATGTTAATTTCAGGCGCATTGGCATTACGAATAACTGAATTAACACCAACAATTCTAGCGCCATTTGTTGATTTATGAGATTCAAATGCAACGTCTTGTTGTTTATATTGTTTTAACGCTATTGCGTAAGTTCTTACTAAGTAACTGCGCATAGAAACAACAAATTTTTCACGCTGTTCTGGGGTCATCGTTCTCAAATTTCTACCTAAAACCTTGAATGCGGCGTATTTGTAATCTATTGATGGCATTAACTCTTCTTCAACAATATCACGCATCAGTTCAGGGAATTTTTTCAGTGACTCTTGATCTTTAGCAATACGAGAAAACAAACGTTCTCCTGTTTCAGCAATTACTGTGTATGGAGAGTTTTCAATACTGTAGGCATTGCTGGAAAAGCTTGCCAATGAAGTCATGAATAAGAGAGTAAATATTGCCATTAAGTGTTTCATGTTTTTGTCCGTATTTGAGAGAGCGTATTAAGTGCTGAGTTCATTGTTAATTCATTAGGGGTATTTTACATACCGACCATGCGGTATGTAAATACTTTATTGATATTTTTTATTACTATTTGCTATATCGGCTGTGAAAAGCCAAGGAGATAAGTGAAAAGAGTGGCGTTAATGACTTCTAAGATTTCTAATATAGTTGCACAGTTCTTTGATGACTTTTTCAAAGAGGTCTTTGTTTTTAGAACTTTTACTTAAACTAGAAGAACCATGAAAAGTTGAGACAATAAAATAGGCAACTTGGCTAAAATCAATGTCGTCACGAAGCTGGTTAGCGACACGTTGTAAGTTAATGGCGATAAGTTGATTGAGTTGTTGCTGCATGTTTAAAATACGTAAGCGAAAGCCTTCATCTACGCCAGACATCTCTTGGCAAAGGTTGTTTAAAGGACAACCACAAACAATCTCGTCACAAGATGAGTTGGTATACATAGCGGTAAAAAAGTCGCACAAACCTTCAATAGGATCATCTACCTCTACTGCTGGCTGCCATAACTCTAAAAACATGGGTGTATAAATTTCTTCAAAAACAGCGTAGCCCAGCTCCATTTTATTTTTAAAATGATGATACAAGGCACCTTTTGAAACTTCACAGCGCACTAAAATACAAGATAAGCTTGTTGCGATGAAACCCTTTTTATGAATTTCATCTGCACTTATTTCTAGTATTTTTTGACGAGTTAGCTCTGCGTCTCTCATATTCACGACTTAATTAACTATTAATGATAATTCATTCTAACCGACCGGTGGGTAGGTTGTAAACCCAGCTTTTTTATTGATGAAATATTTGAAGTTGAATAAGAATGTTTTGTGTCATTAAATCATTATTATTTTCACCATAACTATGACAACAAATTTCTTTAGTCTTATGCAAGTTGGTCGTGAAATATTTATTACACTATTAAGGTCCTTTGCTATGCTTGTAGATAATACTCTAGATCTTATCTATGACATTTTTCGTCATTTGAACTATTGAAATAATCACTCTAAGGAAACCAATGAAACATAATCTCATTACCTCAAGTATTAGTGCTTTGTTTCTTATCACTACTGCTACAGCAACATCGAACGCTGCAGCCAATGATAAAGAAGTTGTCGCCAATGATTTTGTTGAAATATTTGAAAAATTGGGTGGGAAACATCCTGGCTATAGAAAAGCACATGCTAAAGGTTTGTGTGCATCAGGTACTTTTGTACCAACACCCAATCAACATTTTACTGGAGCTGCTTTGTTATCGAACGGCGAACTACCGGTATCTATTCGATTTTCCGTTGGCGGTTCAAATCCCAATAGTGATGAAAAAGCGGCTGGCACACGCGGCATGGGCATGCAAATAAAGTTACCTGATGGCTCTTTTCACACTTTTACTGGTAATAACTTTCCGGTGTTTGCCGGTAAAAATCCAGAAGTTTTTCATGGTTTTTTATCGACCTTACTTCCTGATGAAAATGGTAAAACTGATCCCGCTAAAACCATGGCATATATTCAACAACATCCGAGTGTTCAAGCTAATGCTATGTGGAATAAAACAGCTAAAACAGCCGCTTCATTTGCCAACACTGAGTTCTTTGGTTTGCACACTTTTTACTTTGACCAACCTAATCAACAGAAAACTAAATTTCGCTGGACCATTGAGCCTAATTTAGGGGTTAAAACATTAGAAAAAGCTGAGGCTGCTAAAATGCCTACTGAGTTTTTAGCAGATACCTTTGCGCAACAGCTTAAAAATGAAACGGTTAGTTTTAACATTATGGCAAGTTTAGGTGAAGCACAAGACAGTGATATTGACCCATCACAACAATGGCCAAGTGAGCGTCCTCAAGTAATGCTAGGCACAGTGACCGTTAATACCAGTGGCAGCGATGCATGTAAAAATACTAATTTTGATCCTAATATGATGTCTGCAGGCTTTACGCCAAGTGATGATCCGGTATTAAGAATGCGCTCACCAGCTTATGCTATATCTTTTGGCAAAAGGTTGAGTGGTCAATAAGTGACTCGCTAGTAGGTATAAATCAGCATTGCTTTTATGACACAGGGGGTCAGTAAAACTGACCCCCTGTGTCATTGATTTGACAATACATGGTTAGCTAAGGGCAGTTGTTTCTTGTTTTATGGTGAATGTTAACAAGTTTAATAATTAATCGCTTCTGGTAAAGTCTTTATGCAGAACAGCTTTATTTACTGTTTACTTCAAACATTATTTTTAGCCATCTTAAGTCTTTAGGCTCAAGACCCGCTTTTTTGTGCAGAGATGGCGTTTGATAAACTTCCTTGTAAACATGACAAATAGCGACCTCAGTTAGTTCTCGCCATCTTTCTCCATCAAGTTCAGGAATACTGCCATCAGCTAAATTGGCGTCAGTTATCGGGTCATGCTGCAATTCTGTGGTACGTAGTGTCAACTCTAATTCTTGTAATATAGGATTAATAACCTGCAGTGTACTTGCATCGGCAAATTCTTTTGCAATATGTGCATCAGCTTCTTCTATAGATTTATTCATCTGATGTTGGGAAAGTTTCTCTCCCGTAGGACGCAAGCCGTACTTGTTAATTATACCGCCAACACTGGGTAACAACGCTTTTGCCGCAATACCTACGCCCAATAATGGATTTACCACAGCGGCCAAACCACCCACTAATAGCATGCTATATGTGAGTTTTTTATCTAGCGCGTCAATTTGATCAGCCAAAGACTCAATACTGTTTGGATTACTTGCGCTTTTATTTCTTACCATTTCTTCTGCTGATTGGCGCATATAATCTTTAAGCATTTCTTCTGAATGTTGATTGGGAAAGTGAAAAACACGCCTTTTAGGCAGGTTGTTAATTTCTGGAACAGCATTCGGGAGACACCGCATGGTGTGTAAGGCAAATTTATATTCTGATAGTTGGAAAGGTATAACAAAATAGTGTTTTTCGTCATACTGGATATCGTTATATTTGTCTGACTTCTCTGCGGAAATAAAGACGGGTAAGCCATTCACTTTTTCTTTAACAATGGAATAATTAGCCGCTAACTCTTCTGTAGCTTTGTCTGCAACTGAGCGAACGACATTGAGTCCTTTTTTAAAAAAATTTTGCATAAGTTTTGCAATTCCCTTGGTATGTTGTCAGTAACACGATAATGTTTTTTACTATAAGAGTACTAATACCCCATATTTTAGCTTCAGCATAATAATTATGGTCGTTTTGCGCGACAGTAACATTTTTTATATTGGCAAGGTTTCAAAGGCTAGGGAAATTAAAAATATAAGTGTACGCCTTCCTATTGGCTGTTACTGCTTAGAATACGTTAATTATCTCCAGTTATCAATTTGGCCTAGGTCTGCTTGAACCGCTAGAAAATAAGGACTTTCTTTAACTTTTTATCCTGAAAAATTAACAGTAATTGCGCTTTATTGGGCAGATAAAAATCAAAAAGCAGTGCTAATTAGCACTGCTTTTGTTGTTAATGATAAACATCAAACATCAAACATCAAACATCAAACATCTCAAATTTTAAGGTGATGTCGAGGCAATATTTACCCGTTTATTGTGTGCCAGTATTAATAAGATAAGTGAGATAACACCGACCACAGCCCCGATTAATTTGCCATATTCACTGGGTAAGTTTAAGCCTATTCCTGCCGTCATAATATAAGAGACACTAACACTAGTACCAACAATGGCAGGTAAACTGACAATCCAATGGAAAGTGCCTCGGTCAAACAAAAATTTAGTGGCTAGCCATAATACACTGGTAGAAAGTAGCATGTTTGAAAAAGCAAAATAACGCCATATTATTGAAAAATCTAATTTTGTCATAAAATAAGCAATAATCAAAATAGGCACGGCTAACAAGAGTCGGTTGCGTAAACTTTGTGGGATATTAAATGCATCCACTAAGGTTAGACGCAAGGACCGAAAAGCGGTATCTCCAGAAGTGATAGGGAATATCGCAACGGCTATAATAGCCATAATGCCACCGAGTGCGCCAAGGTAGCTGTTTGCTATATGGTTAACCACTAAGCCAGGACCGCCTTGGTCAAGCAATGCTTTAAGCTCTGAGTAACCTTCAGGAAATGCTGCTATGCCAGCTAAGGCCCAAACACAACCTACAATGCCTTCGCACATCATCGCGCCATAATAGACTGGGCGTACATATTTTTCATTGGTTAAACAACGCGCGATAATCGGTGCTTGTGTCGAATGGAAACCACTAATTGCGCCACAGGTAATTGTTATAAATAATAATGGCCAGACAGGGAGACCGTCAGCATTAGGCTCTAAAAAGTCATGACTGTAATGGTCTGAGTTAAAATACCCCAAAAAATCACCAGCGACAGGTAAGTGTGGCGCATTCATAAGTAATGATACCGCGATAAGCGAGGTCATCACTATCATGAGTAAACCAAAAAGGGGGTAGAGCTTGGTTATTATCTTATCTATGGGTAATAGTGTTGCCATTAAATAGTAGCCTAAAATAACTAAAACCCAAAAGGTATTACCGGCTAAAAATGTGCCTTCAAAATAACTTAAATTACTTAATAATCCGGCAGGACTCATGATAAAAACAACACCAACAAAAAACAGTAGCATGGTGGTGAATATCAACATTATCCCTTTAAAGTAAACGTTGTAATAGTGGCCTGCAATTTCAGGCAAACTTTTACCATCTTCTTTAATACTCATGACCCCAGAAAAGTAATCATGTACTGCGCCACCTAAAATATTACCAAGTACAATCCAAATAAGTGCAACCGGTCCATAGAGTGCACCAAGGATAGGACCAAAAATAGGACCTACCCCAGCAATATTTAAAAACTGAATAAGAAAGGCTTTAACCGGGTGGATGGCAACGTAATCAACCCCTTCTTCAAAACGTGCTTGAGGTGTTTTGATCATTTCATCAATGCCCGCTTGTTTTTCAATGAAAGGGCTATAAAACTTATAACCCAATATTAATAGAGTGATACAGATAAAAAAGATAATCATGATTGTTTATTACTCCGTTCTAGTGAATAGATCCATTCAGGGGGAGCACAGATTTGTGCAAGCGAATATTTGCTAAGTATTACCTATATATACTGAGTATCAAAGGAGAATTTATGTTTATTCCCCACTTTATTTAGCGCTGGGCAATACTTTATGATCTCTGTTTGGTTATTTTTTTTGGCTTTACATCAAATTTACAAAGTCATACTCAGTATGAAAAATTATTTTGGCGATATATTGATTTTATATTAGGTGAGCAGCGTCGATAAAATGCATACATTCAATGCAACAGTGATTGACTTTAACGGATATCAACTTTCCAACTAAAGCCGATAAGACACAGAATTAATAACGTAAAGCGACCTTACTATAGCTTATAAATTAGACATTACAGTCGTCTACGCTAGCAGGCGACTGTATTATTTTAGGTGGTAACTTGATTATTGATCAAAGCTAAATAAAGTTACTCGCTGGCTGATGAGTTATTTAGTAAGGACTCGATACTTCAGTTTTTAACGCTTCTAATAAATCATGAATTTCAGCTTTTAATTCTTTGTCGACAATTTTATTACAGCTGATTTTTGCTTTTTCTAAGTTTTCAATCGCCTGTTCTTTTTCACCGAGTTCAACTTGTAGTGATGCAACGGAGAAGCCAATTGATGAACGAAAATCTTTTGAATTAATCTCTTCTGCTTTAAGTAATGCTTTTTCGTAAATTGAAATAGCTAAGGGTAAATCGTCGGTAAAGTCAGCCAGTGTTTCCCACTGTACAGGATGGTCTTTATCGGTATTTTCATTATCATCACAGAGTTGTTTTAATTCACTGTAGCAATTGTCAAAGTTGATTTGATTTCTTTCCTGAGCAGCAAGCATTAACTCTCCAGCCAAAGCAAATACGCGCTTGTAGATTTTTGTATTCATGGTTTTTAGTACTCTTAAGTTGTTTGAGGTCTAGGTGCTAGCGGTTGACTTACAAGGTTTATTCTTGATTTGTGGTTTTTGATGCTATCAAGCCTTATTGTGTCATTATTGAAACCTAAATGGGCTGTTTGATATTTTAACACCAGTTTTAACTTTAGACTAGTTTAGACCTGAATATTGAAGAGTTATGACTCAGTAATAAACCTAATCACTTTTTAATGGAAGTCAGTCGATAACAACGTTTTGCTTGAACTCACTCAATGGCAATCTTGTGGCGGGTAATCAATTCTTGCTAAAGAACTAAACGCGAATTAATTCATCATTAATTCGCGTTACTATTATTTTATCGATTAAGCGTTAATTATGCGCTTAATCCCAATCATCATAGTAATCTTGAGTGAACCTTCTCAGTTGTCGTTCTTCTTGCAGCTGTTCAATTTTTTTCTTGGCTAAATAGTTACGTTTGTTACTGTGTCTTGATTTTTTTACATCGCTAGGTGAGGTATGTAACTCAAATTCAGCAATGTTATTGTCACTATCGTTATCATTATCATCATCATTGTTATTATCATCTCCTTCGTTTGAAGATAGATCATAGTTAAAACTTATTTCATCAGAAGCTGATAACTCATAATTAGAATTGATATTCATTGTTATATCACCAAAGGATACTCAAGTAAAAACAGCATAATCTACGCTTTTTGCTAACAAGAAAAGTAAAATATTTTTACGTTAACGATAAATCATTTTTACTGAAAATATTTTGAATTTACTGTACTAGTTCGCTATAAATTGCATCTGTTTTTCACGTTACTGGGGGCTCATAATAGCGGGGGCTTCTGGTTCATCTTTTCTCAGTAAATTTTTAATATCAATAATTCGTTCTTCATTCTCATTTTCTTTATGAAAGGCAATAAATAATTCACGTTCAAAAATAGGCAGGGCATTGATTTTAAATAACTTACCTTGCTCGATAAAAGGTTTCGCTAGCATGTCTGGTAGATAGGCACTCCCGCCACATTGCAGCATTAAATCAAGTGCAATACGCGCTGTACTCGTTCTAATTGCAGGAATTGATATGTCAGAAAATTCTTTAGCATGCCAGTGAGTAAAGCTAGTTCCCCAATCAATCATAATATAACGTTGTAAGTCTGCGGGGCTTGTTACTTTGTTATTAAAAGTCGTCACGGGAATTAAATTAAACATATGTAAAGATTCAATTTTTAGTTCTTCTACTTTTGGGGGATCAAATAGAATCGCAACATCTAAAGTACGCTCAAGTAATTGTCTGGTTAATTGCTCTCGCGATAATATTTCAGCGATTAAACTGATTTGTGGTTCATTGCTATATATCTTTGAAATGGCATCATGTATATAAACATCCCAAGTATTAGGTGTGCCGGCAATATAAATGTGCGCAACTTTTTCAGTGCTTATGGCAATATCTTGTTTTGCCATTCGAAGGGTATTGATCATAAGCTCCGCGTAGGGGACAAGCTTTTCTCCTGCGGGTGTTAATTGAATATTGTTTCTGGTGCGCTGAAACAAGGTCACATTAAAGTATTTCTCTAACTGACGAACTCTAGTACTAACCGCCGCTTGGGTCAGATATAGGTTTTCTGCCGCTTTACCAAAGTGACGACAATCCTTAACTTCTAAGAAGGTTTTAATTAACTCAATATCCATACTGCAATCTCTTATCGATACGATAATTATTATTTGTTTTACAGCCTTGCTTGTTAGCCGCATAATCCGCTAAAACCTATACCCTGTCAATAGAGGCGCAAATGACTTTAATACATGGATTTATTGCTGCAACACAATTTTACGATGATGTACATTTTCCACGTGGTTTCAGAAAATCTGGAGATTTCAATATCGCCGAAGCAGAATTATTAACACAGGTAGGCAAACGTTTACTGATGTTAGAAAAAGCTATTTGTTCGCCAGAAAATGAAGTTGAAATACAGTTTGTAAACATGTGTGAATCACAACTTGAAGGTCAAACTAAAGTTGAACTGTTGTGGAAAAAATACATAAAAATAACCAGGCATAAGTCGTTTCACTGTTTAAATGGCAGCATATTTACTCAAGCAGCAGCCAGTTAGTCGATAAAATAATTAATATGCAGTAGATTTAAGGATAAACTTACCGATAAGTTTATCCTCTTCTTAACAAATTCTCAGTTGAGACTTTTAAAATTATCCTATTTGTCCTCAGGTAATAACGTCGGCTTAGTTTTGCGCTGAAATGTTAGCCAATTTACCCAACCAAAAGCCATACACAGTACCCATATAAAATAATCAATCAGCAGTAGTTCGTTTCTTTCTATACCGACTTTGCGGATCAGTGTTGACCATTTTAAAAAACCATAGCCTTCTTTAAATTTAAATATTTTATCATCCTGCTTCGCCCATAAATAATTATACTCAAAGCAAAAGTCATGCAAAATAACCGGGATGAGTAATAACCCTGTTGGCGAGAAGAAAAGCCAGACTATTGCCGGGTACGAACTACCATCAAAAATAAAGCCTTTCGGAATTATAACGATTCTTTTGTTAGGTAAGGTATAATGCCAATCTTCGATAAGTTGCCATTGCCGCTTCTTAAAAAGTAATCGCCACAATTTGGAATAAAATGAAAACTTTTGCGTTTTTATAGCAAAAGGCTGTAACTTTGGCATTTTCATTAGTTGTCTAGTTTAATGATTAGAGAATAATGCGATTCTATAGTTAAATAACCCATAAAATAAAACGCAAAATTTTACTTAGTTTGATTCAAAAAATTTGTTGAAATCTTTATTAGGAAATTAAATGTCCCTAGAACTACTCCCTACTTATATTGAAAAAATCGAAGAACTATTAGCCAACGATCTTCAATTAAATGAATTAGCTGCTGAAATTGAAGATACGCTCATGCCAGAGCACGTAGCAATTCTTTTAGAAGCTTTTCCTATCAAACCTCGATTAAGTCTTTGGGCGTTGTTGAGCGCAGATTATCAACAAAATATTTTTCTAGAGATGAAAAATGAATCTCGGCAGATGTTATTAAATGCAATGGATGACGATGCCTGTTTTCCTTTATTTGATAAATTAGATGCCAACAGTTTAATAGAACTTACTGAAGATTTAAGCGATCGCTTCATTGAATATGCTGTCACAAAAATGACAGCTAAACAAAGAGAGTATTTAAAAAAGGCTCAAGATTATTCTGAAGATGAAGTAGGGCGCTGGCAAAGCTTTGACGAAAAAAGAATTTCGCAAAAATTGAAAGTAGCAGCAGCAAAGAAAGTGTGTGCAAAAAATTTATTACCATTAACTGAAGTTATTTATGTTGTTGATAATAATGCCCAATTACTTGGTGAGATCCCCATCAATAAACTATTGCTTTTAGATGGGGATACTCCCTTAGCCAGTGTAGAGTATCAAGATGTTCAAGTTTTAGAAGCCAGTAAAGATATAGATGAATCAATTGACGAAGTGATCCTTTCTGGAAAATCAGCATTACCTATCGTTGATGAAAATGGCCATTTAACCGGCCGTTTAGATTTGCACTCTGCTTATAGATACAAAGACCAGCATAAAGATAATCAATTAATGCAATCGGCTGGTTTGAGTGATGAAGAAGATTTATTTGCCAGTGTTTGGTTAAGTAGTAAAAACCGAGCGATTTGGCTGGGTATTAACCTAGTGACTGCATTTTTAGCTTCTTGGTTTATTGGTTTATTTGAAGCGACCTTACAACAAGTTGTTGCACTTGCCGTGCTTATGCCGGTGGTTGCATCGATGGGCGGTATTTCCGGTAGTCAAACGTTAACCTTGATTATACGTGGTTTAGCGTTAGGGCAAATTAGTGATGCTAATAGGCAGGCTATCGTTAAAAAAGAGCTTAAAGTTGGCGCAATTAATGGCATGTTATGGGCGACGGTCATCGGCATCATCACTTTTTACTGGTTTGAAAATCCAATGCTATCAGTCACCATTTGTATCGCTATTTTAGGTAATATTTTAGTTGCTTCGTTATCAGGGGTATGGATACCTTGGATATTAAATAAATTTAACATCGACCCAGCATTATCTGGAGCTGTTATTTTAACAACCGTAACAGATATATTTGGTTTTATAGCCTTTCTTGGCTGCGGTACCTTATTACTGCTTTAGAAAAATCAGCTTAATTAACGTTTTTATTGTTATTTTAGCGATAAAAATAGTGGCTATTCTCAGCGCTGAAAAGAATAATGTTGCTGCTTCTTGCAGACCAATTTAATTTTTTAAGCCGCTGGGAATTATTTTATTGTTAACAAATAATCAATTTAAATAATCTGTTTTAAATATAACCTCTTGTTTTTAATGGGTTTGTTGTTTTTTTATTCTCTCCCCGTCACGCTTTAATCTTCCAGTACTCACACTCATTATATCAAGGGTTAGCTATTTTCCTTGTTTAACAAAAAAAATTGATTAGTTAAACGAAAATATTTTGCTTTTCAATTCTCAAATAGTGGAACATTATCCATCCAGAATCTAATTATGATTTTTTTGAAGGCAAAAAATGAATATTGATACATACGAAAGTACTGGCATAGGTAGCAATTTGAATTTCAATCCTGGTATCTCCGGATTCGAAGTAACGAGTGGCTCTGCAAATAAAAAAGAAATTAGCAATATCGCCAAACAGAAATATCTGGTTAAAGAAAGATTAGATATTTTAAATGAAAAAAGGTTCCTTGACCGTCAACTTAATTCATTAAGTGACTATTGGGATATGTAAGTAATTTTAATGTAAAGAGAATATTTATGAAAAAAACAATTTTAGCTATCGCTTTATTAGCCCTAACTTCAGGCATAGCGCACAGTGAAGAAGCAGAACCTGCTTTAATGGATGCACCTAGTGACTACGTATCAAGTCTTTTAAGTCAATGTAAAGAATACGCTATTGAAGATGAAATAGCAGAAACTGATATGAAAACTTATTTATTAAATTGTATCAATGATGAATTAAAAGAAGGCGATTACAAAGCAATAAAGGTTTTACCTAAAGACGAGTAATCGTTTTGTATTACCAGCTTGTCTAAGTCACTCAAATTATTTAGACCACTTAATATAAGTGGTTTTTATAATTTGAGTTCACTTACTTCACTTCATCTATTCGTAAATAAACACAGGTATTGATTATTCTCAACAAACTTCCCCCTCATTTTTTGTTCTAAAACTCTACCAGTATTGCCATTTTAAAAATCATATACAAAATAATCTGCCATTATTCATTTAAGCCATTTTTCCTGGGAAAATCACAGTTTAGTCCAATGTTGTAGAGCCCATAAATTTGTCTAAACAAGTAAAATTTGCTCAGTGATTTATCCTAATAAATTTTAATCGTTATTTTTTCAACTATTGACGTAAAATATTCTATAATAACGACTTTATAATTATATAAATCGCCGTCTAATCATTTTATTTGATTAAACGTATCGAAATATAGCGCTTTATTATTTAATGAGCTAGCTATACACTCGATATTACTTATTACCTCACTTTTTAACCTTAAATAAAGGTGAGCACTACAGGACTTATTATGAAAGTTGCTATCTTATCTAGAAACAAAAATCTTTACTCTACGCGCCGTTTAAAAGAAGCCGGCGAAGCTATGGGACATGAAGTTGATATTATCGATACATTACACTGTTATATGGATATCACGAGTACTCGTTCAGCTGTGCGTTACAAGGGTAAAGAATTGCCAAAGTATGATGCAATTATTCCTCGTATTGGCGCCTCTGTAACTTTTTACGGCACGGCTGTGGCAAGACAATTTGAAATGATGGGTACCTTCAATATTAATGAGTCCGTCGCTATCAGCCGCTCACGCGATAAATTACGGTCATTACAGTTGCTATCGCGTAAAGGTTTGGGTTTACCGCGAACGGGTTTTGCAAACAAGCCTGATAATGCCAAAGATTTAATTAAAAATGTTGGCGGCGCGCCGGTGGTTATTAAATTGCTCGAAGGCACGCAGGGCATAGGTGTAGTCTTAGCCGATACCGCTAAATCGGCTGAAGCCATCATCGAAGCATTCATGGGCTTAAAAGCGAACATCTTAGTACAAGAATTTGTTAAAGAAGCCGGTGGTGCTGATATTCGCTGTTTAGTGATTGGCGGTAAAGTGGTTGCGGCGATGAAACGTCAAGGCGCTGAAGGTGAGTTTCGTTCTAATTTACATCGCGGCGGCTCTGCTACTGTAGTTAAATTATCGAAAGAAGAGCGTGACACAGCAGTTAAAGCGGCAAAGGCGATGGGCTTGAACATGTGTGGCGTCGATTTACTGCGTTCACAAAATGGTCCTATGGTCATGGAAGTTAATTCATCTCCTGGCCTTGAAGGTATTGAAAAAGCGACGGGCAAAAATGTTGCTGGGATGGTGTTTGAGTTTTTAGAAAAAAATGCAAAACCTCATGACACCAAAACACGTGGCAAAGGATAATTAAAGAGAGTTTTATGGACATATTACGTATAGGTGAGTTCGAAATTTTACCTGGAGAGCAGCGCAAAATAGAGTTGCCGGTTGCTAAGTTATATACCGATGCCGACGTTTCTTTGCCTGTTCATATTATTCGCGCTAAAAAACCGGGGCCCACTATTTTTTTGAGTGCGGCGGTACATGGCGACGAATTAAATGGTATTGAAATTATTCGACGCTTGATCCACGAAAAGAAACTTAAAATAAC
>NZ_JACGVP010000036.1:0-6630 GCF_014077275.1 Colwellia sp. BRX8-7
GAATAGGACATTGCTAAGCTCCTATTTAGGTCGCTCTTTGCCATCCTTGGCAACGCGACATTAGTATATCCCTACACGTCAGAAACCCGATCCGAAAGAGTCGGGTTTTTTGCTTTCTGGCGTTTGAAAACTTAGCAGAATAACCCTTCATAATCGCGTTTGCCTAGTCAGCGAATTACATCCTGATGCACCACTGTAAATGACGACAAAATCATTCATTGATTTAAGGTGGCGGTAAGAAGATCGCTATCTCAATAATATAAGAAGTAGTGATCACTTCGCGGTATTGTTGAACTTAAAATATTTATAATATATTTTCTGATGACCTAGCCTTGTGTTATTAGTGATAAGCCTCAGTAATATCCAAATAGTGATGAAATTTCAAAGTTTATCGTTCCTAAATTGTTAAAATTATGTGATATTAATGCATAATAAATTTAATTTATGGATGTACATTAGTGAGTAGTCTCCATATAAGCTGTTGAACTAAACCGCTTATCGGAGAGTACCAGCTCCCTGATATATCAATGCATCATAGTATTATGCTTATAATTGATAATATTTAATAAAAATAACCAAACTAGGAATGCCATTAATGGAAAATTCAGGGAAAGAAATAGTAAAGTATGGAATTACATTTGGAACAGCTCTTTCAATTGCTATTTCATGGAGCGTAAATAAGTCAATCTTATGGGCAATTCTGCACGGTTTCTTGTCTTGGGCTTATGTGATTTGGCATGTATTGACACGATAAAAAATTATTGAATGGTGTTAAGTTCTACTTAATTATCATTTAGTTAAAATGGCTTATTTTGAATGTGTTGATACTAACAAAGCATTCAAACGGATAAAAGACAGTTGGCAGTTTTACTCCGTCCGCTATTTTAGCCAACAATTTCGCGCCGCTAGTTAGGCGTTAGACATTTAAGGGAATTTGGTGCAAAAATTCATCGTATTATTCAGAGGGATCAATGTTGGGGGCAATAATATATTACCGATGAAAGAGCTTGTCCCGCTTTTGGAACAAAGTGGCTATGAAAGTGTTTCATCATATATCCAAAGTGGCAATATCGTTTTAAAAAGCCCTAAAAATCCAACAGAGCAAGTGCAAAGTATTATATCCAAGAACTTTGGCTTTGCTCCTGCGGTTTTTTCTTTAGAAGAATCAGTGTTCTCAACATCAGCTTTAAATAATCCATACAAAGAATTTGAAGGTAAATTTGTACACTTTTACTTTTGTAAAAATAATCTCAACCTAGTTCAAGATAAGTTAAATAAATATATATCAAGTTCTGAAGAGTATACAGTTAAAGGTAATGTCCTTTATTTATATGCACCTCAAGGCATAGGTCGTTCAAAACTAGTAACAAATGTAGAGTCTTGCTTAGGTCAAAGTGCGACAGGTAGAAATCTAAATACTATTAATAAAATTAGCACTATGCTAAAAAATGCATAACAGGAACTTCAAACGGAAAATATAAAGTTGGCTGTATTCACTCCGTTCAACATTTTAGCCAACTATATTTCTCGCCTAAGTGGGCGTTAGCTATCTAGGGTTATTCATGAATTGGTTGAAGCTTTCAAATGACGAAATATTGGAATTAGTTAATCCTATAATGGATAACCTTATGGATGCTTCCACTGAAATTGACCATGAAAAGCATGTGCGAGACTTTAGTGACAATATGAAAAGTATTGTAACTAAAGATGAACTTGAAAAGCAGTGCAAAGCATATCAAGAAACTCTTGGTTTTTTTACAAAACGAGAGTTGGTTGGTGTTATTAGAAAAAAAAGTGACGTAAGGGTTTTCTGGAAACAAGGGTATTCAAAATCAGATGACGAGTTCCTAGCTTTCGTTCACATAGTACAGCGCAATGGAACGTTGGAAGTTGTAAATGCTTCTGTATCATAGTAAAAATAGCAAGTTATTCAAACCTACGCTAAAAATTGTTGGCTAAGTCCGCTTCGCCTCACATGTTAGCCAACTATAAAAAGCCTCTTAATGGGGTGTTAAAAATCTAAATAAAGTAATGGAGTACGCTATGAAATTTATTTATCTAATACTACCAATACTGGTATCTCTTTCCGGTTGCAACCAATCGGACTCTGACAATAATATTGAAGTATATATAAGTACAGGGGAGTTACAGTGTCAGGATAATGGTTTATCAATATCATTAACTAAGAGTTATCTGCAAGAAGCCGGTATTGAAGTTAAAGCTGAAAGTTGTGGTAATTTAATATTGGTTGATTACCCCTCAGTCTGTGGAGGGGGAACAGGAAAGTTACATGTGTTTACTATTCACGAAAATCATTCGCAAACTGCTGAAAATATAGGGTTTACTATACCTGATAGTACAGTTGGTGGCGGTGATTATGCCAAAGTCGAGTGTAGTGATTAACGATTTATAAGTCATTCAAGCAGGACAAATATCAGTTGGCTTTTGCTCCTGCGTCGCTATTTTAGCCAACAATTATTTGTCTCTTAATGAGGCGTTATGAGGTTTTTAAATTGAGAGTATTATTTCTGATTATATGCACACTACTTTTTAGTGGATGTTCTGCTTCTGGAGATCGGTTTAAAGGTTTTGAAAATTCAGCTGTAAATAAGAGTTCTTTATATATTTATAGGCCATCTAAATTCTTTCAAGGGGGAACTTGGCCAACCATTTTCATCGATGGTAAAGAAAAGTTTTCTTTAAAAAATTCTGGTTATGTCTTAACTCACCTAGAGCCAGGGGCACATGAGATAAAAATAGGTTCAACTTCATTTCTAGATAATTGGATTTTTGGAGATGTAATTGGAAATATTGATATGGAAAAAGGTAAGACATATTACTTAAGGTTCGATATAGAATTTCAAGATGCAACATCAATGGGGACAGTAATGTCATTTTCGGGGGCTGCGGGATTAATTGAAGTTAATAAAGAACAAGCTGCAAACGATTTAAAAATACTTAATTCGAGTATGTAATCTCATAATAAGCTATTAAAGCAGAACTTTTAACCGTCGCTAGGTTCGGCTCCGTTTGATATTTTAGCCAACAATTAAAAGCCACTTAACGCGGCGCTATGCTACTAAGGAAAGTTAGTGTTTAAAATTATAGTATTATTATCAAGTTTATTTCTTGCTTCGTGTGCAACTTTGGCACCCATTGTAAATTCAAATAGCCCTATTAACATCTATGGTGTAACGACACTCCCTCCACAAAATGGAGATTGGGTGGTTATCACTGCTTCAGGCTATCAATCATCTCTTGGGAGTAAAGGCGTTGCTAAAAATGAATCGCAAGTTGTAAATGTTTCTATATTTCAATTGCCAAGTTTAGATTCAGATAAAAAGTTTCTAGAATATATTGTTAGTTCGAGAGCATCTGCCCCAAATACGGGGCGATTTGAAAACAAAGAAAATACCGAAAACCTTTCATTACTTAATGGTGCTGTTTGTGTTAAATACCATTCAATATCTCAAGATACTAATGCTAATATTCAAGGAGGCAAAGCCTCAATGTTATTTGAAAGTATTGGCTATAATTGCCAACATCCTAAAAAAAATACAGTAGGTGTAAATATTGAGTACTCTAGTCGTTACTTTGTAGATACTGGATATTCAACATTACAAAACGATAGTGATGCGTTTTTTAATAATATTCAGTTCACCGAGTTTTAGTAGCATAAGCCATTCAAGCAGGAAAAATAACAGTTGGCTATATACTCCTTCGATGTTTATTTTAGCTAACATTCATTTGTCTCTTAATAGGGCGTTAGAGTATAAGGTCACAATTTATGGATATTATTCAAGTTGATGGTTTAGACGTTTTAACTTCTTCATTTAATTCTTATGACGAATTAATAAATATGGAGCTGCAACAAGATCAGATTAGTGACGTTTTCCCATATAAAGGGAATACGTTAAGCTATGCATTTGTAAAATCAGGCATATCACTTGGTTATTATAAAATATTATCAGCAAAGCGATTAACATCAAAAAAAACATCGTTTACTCTTCATAAGCAATAAGCAATAAGCCCTAACAATAACTCGAACGGAAGATACAGTTGGCTGTTTTCACTTCGTTTTCCATTTTAGCCAACTATATTTTTTGAGAGGTTTGAGCATTGGTCCCATATTTACTAGCTGGATTATCTATATTAATTGCGGGTGGCGTTCATTGGAAACTTCCTAACTCATTTTGGCAAGCATCAATGTATTCAACTCTTGCCATTGTTGTTGTATCACTATTATTTATTTTTGTTTTTCAGTCTAATTACCTAGGCTTAGACGAAAATACAGCTGAAACGGCTAATATTGGTGTAGCAGTTTTACTCGTATCTGCACTTGTTTCGTTTTTTGGTTTGTTAGTCTCTTTAATGGTTGGTTATTTTCTAAAAATAGTGAGATCGTCGGTATAAAAACATCACCAGAATTTAAACAGGGACAAAATACAGTTGGCTAACGGCCGTTCTAATATAATTGGGTGGCATAACCGATATAATTATTGCGTTGGACTACTTTTATCTACTTATATAAAAGAACTTCAGAGACACCATGCCAATAACAAAGCTACAAGCCAATATAGACCGACGATAAATTGTTAGCTAGTATAGGTTTTCATAAATTTCAGTTAACAATTATTATCCTTTTAACGAGGTTTTATCTTATCCCTGCATTAATTCAGCTCAATATATTTTCGACACAGTAAAAAAGCATCAATTTTCCGGGATAATACTAGAGAGAGTGTAATGGCAAAAAAAGCTATAGTTATAGGCGCTACCGGGTTAGTCGGACGGGCGATAGTTGATCAACTCGTTAGCAGTGACCATATTAGTGAAATTATTACACTAACACGTAGGCCTTCCCCACATACATCAACAAAAGTTTGTAATCAAGTCGTGGACTTCGAACACCTCAATAATTACACCACACTATTTCATGCGGACATTTTATTTTCATGTCTTGGTACAACAGTTAAGCAAGCGGGTTCAATCGTGGAACAAGGTAGAGTAGATCTTGATTACCAGTTTGAAGCAGCACAATTAGCAGTAAGCAACGGTGTTAATCACTACCTACTCGTTTCTTCTGCTGGGGCTAATGATCAAAGTAATAATTCGTATCTGAAAATGAAAGGTCTTTTGGAGCAGAGAATAAAACAATTACCCTTTAAACGTATTAGTATTTTTCAACCGTCATTACTACTTGGTCAACGAACAGAATTTCGCTTAGGTGAAAAAATGGCTAGTTGGTTCATGCCTATTTTATGCATTATACCCTTGCTACGACGCTTCCGCCCGATAACGGGTGAGCAAGTAGCAGCAAGAATGGTCTTGTCTAGCCAGGAGCTTGGTCCGTCAATAGAGATTTTTTGTCTTGATGAAGTTTTTATTTAGTGATCAACAGCATTATACATAGGTAGACTTATTACCAGATTAATAATTTTTTACTAATAAACAATATTAAGTAGGGAGTAGGTTAAGCGCCGGGGATAATGAGTTAATCGTCTCTTGTAATAAGAGTGTATTAGGTGTCATTAATAGTCTGCTTTGTCTATGTAAACGCTAATAACACAAGCTAGATGCCAAGTACTTGATTATTACTGTCAGCATTAACAGAGTTAAATATCATTTTAGTGACTAGCGGGTTATACAAACTAATATGATTGACCTTAATATATCGAAGCACATATATAACAGGAACCTGAGTTTAAAGGGTTAGCCCATCAAAAGACTAACCCTCATATATAAACTATTTTCCTATAGATACCGTAAGCCCACCAACCATAGTTATGTGATCGATAACCTTAACTACATTATCATAATTTGTATTTGCGTGAGGGATCACAACAGCAGCAGATACTGGGTTAGTAGCCATATAATTTTCTATATTTGCTGGTAGTCTTTCAATATCTGTAATTCTACCATTTAAGGAAACAAGACCATTTTCATTTACTCTTATAAGTAACATAGGATTATTATTCTGATTAGGATTGCCGCCATCGGGTTTATTCACTAAGAAACCTTGTTCTTTAACAAATGAGGTGGTCACAATAAAGAATATTAAAAGGATAAAAACAATATCAAGCATAGGTGTCATATCTGCTTCAGCTTTTTGGTCTTCATAAAGTTTATTTCTTCTCATCCTGGCACCTCAATATTTGTTAGTTACATTCTACGAGTTATTTCGTATATCTTTTACATTAGTTCAAATTATCGATAAAACAATATATATACGAATTTATTCGTAAATAAGTAAAAACAAAACGACTAATTAATAGGTGAGATGAGTAAATTAATTAAATATGCAGCACATCATATTGATATTTGTACGCTGAAGAATACTATTTGATATTCGACATGATGAGTTAAAGTAAAAATAGGGCCAGATTTATAGTGCTTATAAATAACTGTAGGGGAGTTATTAGTAGATATATGTTTTAATATCATCCTGTCTGCTTGTTTTTCATTCGAACAAACAAAAAGATGAAAATAGTGCTTGATAGTTTTTAGAAAATGTCTAGAATGCGCTCCAGTTCCAAGGGGTTCAGTCAAAACGAACCACGAAAGAGCTGTTTTGATAAGTTATCTACATCACTTTAGAGTAAAGTAGTTAACTTAACGTTTTATAGATAAGGT
>NZ_JACGVP010000014.1:0-133914 GCF_014077275.1 Colwellia sp. BRX8-7
GCTGTATCTTCAACTGTTGTAACAGATTCATTATCATCAGTAAGATCTGATAAAGGTGTTACTGAAATTGTTAGAGTAGAACTATCCGTATCACCTGCACCATCAGTTACGATGTAGCTGACCACTGGCACGGCACCATTGAAGTTATCATTGGGTGTAAAAGTGTAACTACCATCTGCATTTAAGGTGAGTTCGCCTTCAGTGAGAGTTACCGTATCACCTGCATTGAAAGTATTTCCATTAACAGTAAAGCTGGTTACGGTTAATGGTCCATCTGCAGTTGCTGCATTATCTAGAACGTTTCCAGAGACTGGGGTATCTTCAGCTGTTGTAACAGATTCATTATCATCAATAAGATCTGATAAAGGTGTTACTGAAATTGTTAGAGTAGAACTATCCGTATCACCTGCACCATCAGTTACGATGTAGCTGACTACGGGCACAGCACCATTGAAATTGTCATTTGGTGTAAAAGTGTAACTACCATCGGCATTTAAAGTGAGTTCACCCTCAGCAAGAGTAACCGTGTCACCTGCATTATACGTATTACCATCAACAGTAAAACTCGTTACGGTTAATGGTCCATCTGCAGTTGCTGCATTATCTAAAACGTTACCAGAGACTGGGGTATCTTCAGCTGTTATAACAGACTCACTATCATCAATAAGATCTGATACGGGTGT
Source organism: Colwellia sp. BRX8-7 (assembly GCF_014077275.1). NCBI lineage: Bacteria > Pseudomonadati > Pseudomonadota > Gammaproteobacteria > Alteromonadales > Colwelliaceae > Colwellia > Colwellia sp. BRX8-7. Next base: position 684 of record NZ_JACGVP010000014.1, read on the forward strand.
TACTGAAATCGTTAAGGTAGAACTATCCGTATCACCGGCACCATCTGTGACGGTATAAGTAATTACAGGAACAGCACCATTGAAGTTATCATTGGGTGTGAAGGTATAACTACCATCTGCATTTAAAGTGAGTTCGCCTTCAGTGAGACTTATCGTATCACCTGCATTGAAAGTATTTCCATCAACAGTAAAATTGGTTACGGTTAATGGTCCATCTGCAGTTGCTGCATTATCCAAAACGTTACCAGAGACTGGGGTATCTTCAGCTGTTGTAACAGATTCATTGTCATCAGTAAGATCTGGTAACGGTGTTACTGAAATTGTTAGCGTAGAACTATCGGTATCACCCGCACCGTCAGTAACGGTGTAGCTGACCACCGGTACACTGCCGTTGAAATTGTCATTTGGTATAAAGGTGTAACTACCATCTGGATTTAAAGTGAGTTCACCTTCAGCGAGAGTAACCGTATCACCTGGATTAAAAGTATTACCATCAACAGTAAAGCTCGTTATAGTCAGAGGGCCATCTGCAGTTTCAGCATTATTAAGTACATTGCCAGAAACAGGGGTATCTTCAGCTGTTGTAACAGATTCATCCGCATCAGTAAGATCTGATACGGGTGTTACTAAAATCGTTAAAGTAGAACTATCCGTATTACCTGCACCATCAGTAACGGTGTAATTGACCACGGGCACAGTGCCATTAAAATTATCAGCAGGTATGAAGGTATAGCTACCGTCTGCATTTAAGGTAAATTCACCCTCTACTAGATTAATTGTCTCGCCCGCATCGAAAGTATTACCATCAACACTAAAGTTAATCACACTTAATGGGCCGCCTGCGCTGGCACCATTATCTAGCACATTACCTGTGGCTGATGTATCTTCTGCTACAGTGACATTTTCATCAGCATCAAATAAGGCAAAGTTATCATTATTATTTTCGTTATCTAAATCACCAGGTAAGACAAAAATATTATTTTGTTCTGTTGTATCGTATCCAGCCTGCGCTAACGTTTCATCGCCTGTTCTGTTTACCGTGGCAAAACTTGTACCTTCATTACTAGTAAGACCTGCAGTTGTTTCAGGAAGCTCTGCATCAATATCAGCATCAATTAAATCTTGAATTGCTGAAATTTCATTTTGAATATTATTGATATCTTCACTATCAACACTTTCTGTATTGTTATCAGGAGAAATTATATCTACACGAATTTCATTTACCGACTCAGCCTCGGAGCTGTAGACTTTATGCTGACTTCCATCAGCATAAGCTAATACAATTTCACTGCCTTTGATTAAATTAAGAACGGCGCCTGCTTTAACGACATCACCAACTTGTAATAGAGTATTTACAGCCACATCGGTGTGAATTTCACCTTTAACATTAATGACTTGTGCACTTTTTGGGTTGGTATAGTTTTCCATAAACAACTTCCTAATGATTTGGCTTACCACATACTCTAGACAATCTAAAAATACTGCAGCTGATTGATAACTGTAAACATACTTATGAGGTTACATATTACAAGTATTTAGACTAAAGACAATGTATTTTAGGTGGTCTTCTAATGAATTGATTAACAGATAAATTAAATAAAAAGATTAAGTTTTAATACAGAAATATTATAAAACTTAATCTTACAATAATGATTCAATGTCTAGGGTCTGTATCTCAATTAAATAGATGTTATTTATAGAGATAAGACATGCAAAATAGATATTAATGTTCAGTAACAACGGCGGTATCGAGTGACACCGCCTTGATGATGATAATAAAATTATTAGTTATTGAATCTACGAAAGACTAATCCAATTAAAGCAAGTGAGAAAATAGCAATTGTTGATGGTTCAGGCACTGAAATTGTCACAGATTTGAATACATGATTCATAAAGTGTCCCGCCTGCGCTCGGTCTTTAATATATGCTGAATAGTCACCAACTGTATTATAACCAGCAGCACCGGCATTATCAGTCGTTATATTTTCAGCACGAGATCTAATTGCGCCATTCTGACCAAAGCTGTCATACCAAGCATTATGATTAACAAAACCATCGATGGTATTATTAAAGAATGAGTATTCATCAAAGTTATTTGAACTCAAAGCATAAATTGCGCCACCAGCAAGTCGACCATACAATATGACTGCTGCTTCTAAGCCATTAAATGTTTCAACATTTTGGATAATGTTATTCTGTTTATATCTTTCACCAAGCGATAAATCAAAACTATTAACATACTCCCATTGGATACCAGCATTATCAGAATATAGCTGACCCCTAATTAGTCCCGCATTGGCCCTTTCTACAACAAAAAGAGATAACACACAAACTACAACAATATTTATGATTTTAGAACTCATACAACTTCCTTAAGCCCTTAATGGGTTAATAATTTGATGTCGCATAACGACATTTACTTCAAGATACTTGTGGTATGCAAGATATACACCAAAAATAAAACCCCATTTAATTCAATGGGTAACATTCAAATGTAAACTTCATTTTTGATAACTGTTAAAAAACACGACACTAAAGCATAACTAAAAAAATTATAATTTAATAACACTTTAGGTACATGATACCTGAATTAATAATTTATGCTAATTTTCAATTTTTATACCTTTCTCTTGTGTTAGCAATAATAATATATTGTGCAGATAATACTTCTAACTCTCCCAGGTACAATTTTTTAGTCTGATTTTAAGCATTTTAAAAGATAAATATATAAATACACCATTAAACATTACCGTAACCTAGTGGTTTGAGATCACTTGTGAAACCTTTCCTAACACTCATTTGTTCAAACTTTCATATATTACTATAATGCAAAAGCTTAGAACTTTCATACTGCTTTTTTATATACCCCTTGCTATAAAGGTGTGAGCGCTACTCGAAGGCTTAGTGCAATAAACCCTTGTCTATATTTGAAGTTAATATTTTGAGCGCTATAAAACAAAAAACCATAATCTTTTGATTATAGGTTTTTCTATATTTTGTGTGAAGAATGGGACGTCTATGGGCACTGATTTTACTCAATAAATTTCCACTAGAGTAAACTCATGATCATTATAGATAAGAAATTAAACAGATAAATTGTCTGTTTGATTTTTATGAAGTACTCCCTAGTTACTAATAAGAGACTGTAAAGCTACCTATCAGTACTACTTTGTATAACTTTTTGCAAAAAAATCATATTAAGGCTCAATTACCTCAGTGGTGTTCCCAGTAATGCCCAGCATATTAGTCTTTTATTAAACCCTACTATTAGATTAACTGCTACAAACTAATCAAGGTTTAAAGTTGGTTTTTAATTTTGGACTTATCCACTACTTTGCTATTATGACTGTTTTCATTTCCCTATTAAGGCAACAGCACTGCGTGGAAGTTTTTCAACTTAGAGATTATCAACAAGAAGCTGTTTCGGCGGTGCTTAAACACTTTCGAAAAACCAACGAATCTGCGGTGATTGTTTTACCTACAGGCTCAGGTAAAAGTCTGGTAATTGCCGAGCTTGCTCGGTTGGCAAAGCGAAAAATATTGGTACTCACCCATGTCAAAGAATTGGTCGAGCAAAATCATCAAAAATATGAAAGCTATGGTGTTACCGCCGGTATTTATTCGGCCGGATTAAAACTGAAAGAAACTCAGCACCAAGTCACGTTCGCCAGTATACAATCGGCAGCTCGCAATCTAGATGACTTTAGTGAGCCCTACTCCTTAATTATTATTGACGAATGTCATAGAGTTAACTTAGCCAGCACTGAGCTGGTTAAAGACAAGTCTAAAGAGCAAACACAAGAAAAAGCAAGCAAGCTGTCCAATAGTAACCAGTATCAACAAATTATTGAAAAATTGATGCAAGTTAATCCTGATGTTAAATTATTGGGTTTAACCGCAACCCCTTATCGTTTAGGTATGGGCTGGATATATAAAAAACATTACCGTGGTTTCATGCGAAGTGAAGAAAAGCGACCTTTTGAGCACTGTATTTATGAACTACCCCTTCGTTACTTAATTAAACGCCAGTATTTAACCGAACCTAATTTAGTCGATGCCACCATAGAGCATTATGATTTTAGTAGCCTGCGAGCAAACGCCTCGGGTGAATATAGTCCTACAGATATCAATCATCTATTAAATAAAAATCCCCGGGTGACTCAAGGCATTATTGAGCAGGTCATTGAGTTAGGCTATAAACGTCAAGGTATTATGATATTTGCCGCTACAGTTGAGCATGCAAAGGAAGTCTTTAGTTATTTACCCGCCAAATTGAGTGCATTAATTACCGGTGCTACCGACAATACTGAACGCGATAAGTTAATTAAGGCATTCAAACGAAAAGAAATTAAATACCTAGTTAATGTTTCAGTATTAACCACTGGCTTTGACGCACCACATGTCGATATGATTGCGATATTACGTCCAACACAATCAGTTAGTCTCTATCAGCAAATCATTGGCCGTGGTCTGCGTTTGAGTGATAACAAAAAAGATTGCTTGGTCATTGACTATACGGGCAATGATTTTGACCTCTATCATCCCGAAGTTGGTGAGAAAAAGCCGAATAGTAAAAGTCAGCCGGTGCAAGTTATTTGCCCAAGTTGTGAATTTCCCAATTTATTTTGGGGCATTTGTGATGATGATGGTTATTTAGTGGAACACTACGGCCGACGATGCCAAGGCCTAATTGAAGAACAAGGTACACAGAGCCAATGTGACTATCGTTTTGTATTTAAAGAATGCCCACACTGCGGTGGTGAAAATGACATAGCTGCTCGTAACTGTTTACAGTGTCATGAAGTCTTGGTTGATCCCGATGATATGTTAAAAAAAGCACTGCAACTTAAAGATTCAAAAATTATTCGTTGCGCAGGTCTTAATTTAACGAAAGTTAGTGATAAGGGAGCTGATAAGTTAAAAATCACTTACCATGACGAGGAAGGCGTTGAACTCAATGAATCTTTTGACTTCACTAAGCCAAATCAAGTTAAAGCGTTCAATGATATCTTTTCTAAACGCCTTAGCGCTAAAATTAGTGTTCAGCTGGGCTCTACTGGATCGTTTGAAGTGACTACACTTGAACAAGCATTAAAGTTAGCTAACATATTGCCGTGTCCTGACTTTGTCATTGGTAGAAAACAAAAATTCTACTGGCGTGTCAAAAACAGACTTTTTGACTATCAAGGTAAATACCGAAAAGCCAATCAGCTCAAATAGGCTCAAATAGGCTCATAACATACTACATAATAAAAAATGATAAGCCTAATATAAAAATGAACGCACAAACTTAACCAGAGAAATTTTTAATTTAAAATCAATTGGTTATCTTAGTGTAAGGTAAAAGATATAGCAGTGCTATAAACACAGGTTTAAAATTTCTAACTTCAAAAAGCAAAAAACCGCTAATCTTTCGATTAGCGGTTTTTCTTTATTTGGCGGTGAGAAAGAGATTTGAACTCTACTCAAAGGTTTAGTGCTATAAACCTTATTTATAATTTCTAACTTCAAAAAGCAAAAAACCGCTAATCTTTCGATTAGCGGCTTTTCTTATTTGGCGGTGAGATAGAGATTTGAACTCTAGAAGGGCTATAAACCCTTGCTGGTTTTCAAGACCAGTGCTTTCGACCACTCAGCCATCTCACCTGAATGTCTCAAAACAATTGCTTGCTTGAAGACGAGGCGAATATTAAAGTGTAGAAAAAGACTTGTAAAGCATTTATTTAACAAAAATGTTTGTTTGCTAAAAAAAACAACAAATCGCTAGCTATTTAAACAATCTTCAAGGGTGTGTATGGGTAATAACAATTTTTCTGTAAACAAGTGCCGCTGTTCTTGGCTTGATACCTCAAAACCTGATTATGTAAAATACCACGATGAAGAATGGGGAGTGCCGGTTCATGACGATAAAGTGATGTTTGAATCCCTTGTTTTAGAATCTGCACAAGCTGGCTTAAGTTGGTACACTATTCTTAAGAAACGTGAAGGTTACCGTACGTTATTTTTAGACTTTGATGTAAATAAAGTTGCAAGGTTTACTAACGACGATGTAGAACGTTTAATGCAAGATGCCTCAATAGTACGCAACAGGCTAAAAATAGTAGCGGCTATTAATAATGCACAACGATTTATTGAAATACAGCAAGAGTACGGAAGTTTTTGTCAGTTCATCTGGTCTTATGTTGATAATAAAACCCAAGTTAACAGTATAAATGATACAGAGAAATCAGTTGCTACGTCGCCTATTAGTGATAGATTAGCCAAAGACATGAAGAAGATTGGCTTTAAATTTCTAGGCTCAACAACCTTATATTCACATTTACAAGCAACCGGATTGATAAATGACCACTCAAATAGCTGTTTTAGAAAATAAGTGAGTAATACCTTGGAAAAATAACAATCACCAACAAGCCACCAATGCTAGTTAATGCGGCTAAATTTTTTAGTTACAAATATTCACAAATTATTAGTAAATATCAACAAATTTAAGCAACTAAATAATAGTATTTTAAAAAACGCCATGTCATAATATGTCAAGATGTCATAAAGAAAATTTAAGAGTACTCTTGAATTTTACTTAAATGGCCTTATCTAAAAAGTATAACTAAAGTTATCAGAGGAAGTTTTATGCAATCAAATATTGGTTTACAAGCGAGTAAAAGCTCAGCTATAGAAATTAACAAGGTACTTAAAAATACCTATATGTTGTTATCAATGACATTAGCTTTTAGTGCCGTTACTGCCGCTATTTCTATGTCGTTGAACTTGCCACACGGCGCAGCTCTTATAATGACATTAGTCGCTTTTGGCTTAATGTTTGTTGTAAACAAAAAAGCTGATTCAGCGAGTGGTATTTTTTGGATTTTTGCATTCACTGGTTTAATGGGAGCCTCTCTAGGCCCTATGCTTAACCATTACGCTGCAATGCCTGCAGGTCCTGGAATGATAATGCAAGCCTTAGGTGGCACTGCATTAATATTTTTCGCCTTATCGGGTTATGCATTAACTAGCAAAAAAGACTTCTCGTTTATGGGTGGTTTTTTGATGGTCGGTTTAATTGTGGTAATAGTTGCAAGTATTGCAAATATTTTCTTTCAAATACCGGCTCTTTCATTAGCAGTTAGCGCAGCTATTATCATGATTATGTCTGGTTTAATCTTGTTTGATACTAGTCGTATAATTAATGGTGGTGAAACCAACTACATTCGAGCAACTATTTCTTTATACTTGAATATTTACAACATCTTCGTGCATTTATTACACCTTTTAGGCGTAATGGGCGGCGATGATTAATATCGTAAGATAATAGAATGTAAGTGAGTTATTGCTTATAATATGAAACCTCGTTGATCTTACGGTCACCGAGGTTTTTTTATATTCATTTATAATCACTATTTACTTGTGTATGTAGGACATTTTGTGAAAAAACTCGCCTTTGTTATTACCACCCCGCCCAACAGTAACTTAACGGCTACTGCTATTAATATGGTTACCGCTGCGTTAAAGAGTGATATTAACGTTGTTGGCGTATTTTTTTATCAAGACGGTGTTTTAAATGGTAGCCAGCACCTTGCACTCCCTAATGACGAATACCAAGCCCATCGACAATGGCAACAATTACATCACGACTATGATATTCCTTTACACTTATGTGCTACTGCAGCAGAAAAACGTGGACTAAGTGATGATATTAATGATGGTCAAGCCGCTACTATTCATCAGGCATTTACCTTATCGGGCCTAGGTGAGTTAGTAGAATTGAATGTCAACGCTGATCGTCTAATTCAACTGTAAGGTATTTATCATGTCTGAAGCCAAAAAATCACTTGCTATCGTTAATGCCAGCGCACCCTTTTCAGCAGCAAATGCTAAAGATTCTCTTGATGTTGCCCTTATTTTTGGCTCTTATGAACAAGCCATTAGTTTGTATTTTCAAGGCGATGGCGTTTATCAATTAATAGCCAAACAACAACCTGAATTTATCCAACAAAAAGACTTTTTAAAAACGTTAGCGGCATTAGAGTTTTATGATATTGAAAATATTTATGTTTGCCAACATTCACTGACTCAACGTGGCTTGGCTAACGATTTTTCTATTGAAAACGTAGCAGTACTTGACCGTGCAGAGTTCTCGATATCATTACACCAACATCAATCAATATTAAGGTTTTAACCCACATGAGTATGCTTCACTTAGTGCGCACATCCGCTTTTCAAACAAGCGACTTTGAACAATGTCTTGACGTAATACAAGCAAATGACACTATCGTGCTACTTGATGATGGTTGCTACAACCTTAGTCATGATTTATGGCAACAAGCCTTAAGTAAAATAGCGCTGCCCGCGCTTTATATTGTTGAAGCGCACGCACAAGCAAGAGCTATAACGATTGATAAAGAAAAAATAAACACTTTATCACTCGATGCATTAATGACATTGATTTGTGCAACAGAAAAATCGGTAACTTGGCAGTGAGTTTATTTTTTAATGAGCAAGAAATCGCCACCGACAAGCAAGGTTATTTAATTAACTTTAAAGACTGGCATACAGATTTAGCGCAGATAATTGCTGATAAAGACCAATTGGTATTAACGGAGCAACACTTTGAAGTTATACGCTTTGTTAGAGAGTTCTACCTGACTTACAATACGTCCCCGGCAATAAGAGCGTTAACAAAAGCGATGAAAGCAGAATTTGGCGAAGAAAAATCAAGTAGTCGGTACTTATATCGATTATTCAAAGAAGGGCCAGCAAAACAAGCAACAAAGTATGCTGGTTTACCCAAACCAGCACGCTGTATTTAAACGTTTTACTCTCCGACTATCAATATTAAACTTTAATATTGATAGTGAAACCACTGCTACCTGATGTTGGTAATGCCACGGAGTCAATACTGCCAGCCGAGGCGATAAGCTTTAGCGCCATTTCACCTTCAAGCTCTTGCTGACCTTTAGATAAGGCTGCGGTTTTTAATGCATAACCTGTAGTTATATCTGTTTGCACACTTTCAATATTATTCAATGATAACGACATAAAGCCTCTCACGTTTTAGCTATGCACATAGCAAGTTAGAACAAGTACAACATTTGTCACAAACTATATCGACTCTCTTTATCATAACTTTAGTCAATGATAACATTTACTCAAAAGCTGATAATAACGCTTCCACAGGATGACGAGTCTGCATGTTTCCTAAACGCTTTGTTTGGCTTCTACAGGAGTAGCCAGTCACTAAGACTTGTTTAGCCTCTAATTTAGCTAACTTATCTTGCCAACTCATTTCAAATAACATTTTCGAGTTTTCAAAATTTACTTGCTCATGTCCGTAAGTACCAGCCATACCACAACAGCCCACAGAGACGTTTTCAAGTGTCAAACCAAATAACTTGAATATCTCACGCCATTGCCCTTCACTACCGGCTAATGCCGTTTTCTCAGTACAATGTGCAAATAATTTATAAGGCGCCACTGGTTTATCACCCGTTAGTGATGAAAGTGCTATTTTAGTATTCTGATGTTCTATAACCGTTAATAACCATTCATGGGCTAACAGCACGTGAAAATCGCCACGCTTATCACCAAGCGTTTGTTTATATTCGTCGCGATAGCAAAGCGTCAATGAAGCATCTAAACCGACCATAGGTATATTTAACTGATGAAGTTCATTTAAAAATTCAGCGGTATTTTTAGCTGTCTTTGCAAATTTAGCTAAAAATCCTTTTACGTGCTGCGGTTTACCATTAGGTTTAAACGGTAATAATATTGGGGTAAAACCTAACTTTTCAATTAATGCCATCATAGCTTCAACGACGTTAGCATCATAAAAAGAAGTAAACGGGTCTTGAACGATCAGCACATAACTCGCTTGTTGCTCTTTATTGAGCCCTTGTAAATAAGCAAGGTCAAAGGATTGATAATTTTTTTCTCTGACTTGCTTTGCTAAGGTCGGTACAGAAAGTATCGGAGTATCAATATAACCAATCGTTGCTCGTGAAAATTTGTCGTACCATTTATGGGATAATACCGAATTAATTAATTTCGGAGATTTGGCCATTAATGGTGTTAATGTTTCTACATTAGCGACTAAGTGATCTTTTAACGGACGGAAGTATCTTGAATGATATAAGTTAACAAAGCGCGCTCTAAAATCTGGAACATCTACTTTTACAGGGCATTGACTCGCACAAGCTTTACAGGCTAAACAGCCTTGCATCGCTTCCATCACTTCGTGAGAAAAATCTTCTTTTTGATGTGCTGAAAAACGATTTTTTATCTTATCTAATAAACGTTTTACAGACCAATGCTGAATGTTTTCTTCTAAACTAAGGATATCGACTCCCTTAGCTTCTAAAAGACGTAACCACTCACGCATCAAGCCTGCTCTACCTTTTGGCGAATGTCTTCGGTCACGCGTTACCTTGCTTGAAGGACACATTGGGCTGTCTACATCATAATTGAAACACAAGCCATTGCCATTACAGTCGAGCGCTGAACTAAATGAATCTTTTACCGTTATAGGTATTTGCCGGTCATAGAAACCCCGTTTAGTGTCGTCAACCGAGACTAGTTTTTCACTCGATTCAAGTGGCGTACAAATTTTACCTGGATTCATTTTATTATGCGGGTCGAAAGCACTTTTAATTTTTCTTAGTTCAGTAAATAAATGTTCACCGAAAAATTTTGGACTGTATTCGCTTCGATAACCTTTGCCATGTTCACCCCACATTAAACCACCATATTTAGCGGTTAACGTTACCACTTTATCAGAGATTTCGCGGAGCAACTTTTCTTGTTCAGGATCGCACATATCGAGTGCTGGGCGGACATGTAAAACACCCGCATCAACATGACCAAACATGCCGTAGTGCAAACCATAACTATCGAGTAATGCGCGAAACTCAACAATGTAATCCGCTAAGTTTTCGGGTGGCACGGCAGTATCTTCGGCAAAAGCTAATGGTTTTTGACTACCTGCTGTGTTGCCTAACAAGCCAACGGCTTTTTTTCGCATACCATAAAGTTTATTGATACTGCTTAAATCAGTGGTCACTTGATAACCAATAACACCGGTATTATTGCTAATGTCGCTATCTAAACGTGCTGTTAATTGTGCGACCTGATCGGCTAAAGCTTCAATACTGGTGCCGTTGTACTCAACAATATTAATACCGTCCATGACTTTACTGTCAACATCGGTGATTAAATCACGCACCGAATGCCAGACAATATCTTGTTTGGCTAAATTTAAGACTTTTGAATCGATGGTTTCAACTGAAGTCGCTTTAGCTTCAACGAGCGCCGGTGAATGGCGCAGCGCAGAATCAAAACTGTCATATTTAATTACAATCAGTGTTTTAGCTTTTAAAATTGGCGTTAAGTTGAGTTTTGCCTCACAAACAAAGGCTAACGAACCTTCTGAACCGGTGATCAGACGAGAAATATCAACTTGGCTTAAATCATCATTAAAAACATTTTCTAGATCATAACCCGTTAAAAAACGATTTAAACGGGGAAATTTTTCTAAAATCAAGGCTCGGTTGTCACGACATGAGGCCAGTACTTGTTTAACAATATGGCCGTAACTGCTATTTTGTTGCGCGAGTTCTTCCGCTTCCTCAATGGACATCGGAGATGTTGACAGAAAGTCACCATTGGCTAAAACCGATTCTAGGGCTAAAACATGATTAGAGGTTTTGCCATAGACCAGAGAGCCTTGCCCGGAAGCATCAGTATTAATCATGCCACCAATGGTTGCACGACTACTGGTTGATAAATCTGGAGAAAAGAAAAAACCGTGTGGACGTAAATAATCATTTAATTGATCTTTGATGACGCCCGCTTCAACACGTATCCAGTTTTCTTCAATATTAATTTCTAAAATACGGTTCATATATTTTGACAAGTCAACGACAATGCCTGGCGTTAAGCTTTGTCCATTGGTGCCAGTTCCACCGCCACGCGCACTAAACTTAATACTTTGATACTTTGGCGTTGAAGACAATTGACTGATCAATTGTACGTCTTGCTTACTTCGAGGATGTAAAACCAATTGTGGTAATTGTTGATAAATGCTGTTGTCGGTAGCAACCGCTAGCCGAGCACTATATTGGCAATTAATTTCACCGCTATATTGACTGTTACCAAGCTCCTGAGAAAACTTTTGATACAGTGGAGCGATAAGTTCTTGGTGTTCTAATGAAGGTAAGCTCTGAGACATAGACGAAAAACATATTAACGATTTAAGGTTAAGGTAAGTATATCACGTCAGTTTTGAATTATGACTCAAGTTTTGTTGAAGAGTGCAAAAAGGCTAAGAACTTTTTAACTAAACTTATAGTAAAAAGAACCTAGCCTTTGTTTATTATATTGCCAGTGAGGCTATGACCTCACATTATTCACCGATAAACCACGCTATACGATTATTTATTCTTGTGGTTTTCAGCAATATACAACCAAGTCGCTAATACCGTATCTGGATTAAGCGAAACACTGTCGATACCTTCTTCAACCAACCATGCGGCAAAATCAGGGTGATCTGACGGGCCTTGGCCACAAATACCCACATATTTACCACGCGCTTTACAAGCTTTAATCGCCATCGACAATAAGGCTTTAATAGCAGGATTACGTTCATCAAATAAATGAGCGATTAAACCAGAGTCACGGTCTAAACCTAGTGTTAATTGCGTTAAATCATTTGAACCGATAGAAAATCCGTCAAAATGATCTAGAAATTGATCGGCTAACAAACAGTTCGACGGTAATTCACACATCATAATAACGCGCAAACCATTTTCACCACGTTTCAGACCATTTTCAGCTAGTATTTCAATGACTTGCTCGGCTTCTTCTACCGTACGAACAAATGGGATCATGACTTCAACGTTGGTAAAATCCATGTCGTTTCGCACGCGTTTAATCGCTTCACACTCAAGTGCAAAACATTCACGGAAATCTTTAGAGATATAACGTGCTGCGCCGCGATAGCCAATCATTGGATTTTCTTCTTCCGGTTCAAACACGTCGCCGCCAACTAAGTTAGCATATTCGTTTGATTTGAAATCAGACATTCTAACGATTACTTTCTCAGGCGAATAAGCTGACGCTAAGGTTGCAATACCTTCAGTTAGCTTAGCAATATAAAATTCAACTGGGCTAGCATAACCAACGATAATGTCGTTAATTTCATCTTTTAAATCGTCAGATTGCTCGTCAAAATTTAACAACGCTTTTGGATGAATGCCAATCATCTTATTAATAATGAATTCTAAACGCGCTAAACCAATACCCGCATGAGGTAAACGAGCAAAACCAAAGGCTCTGTCTGGGTTACCAACATTCATCATTATTTTTAATGGAACTTCTGGCATCGAATCAACTTGTGAAGTTGTTACAGTAAAATCAAGTTTACCTTTGTAGATAAAACCGGTATCACCTTCAGCACAAGAAACGGTAATATCATCACCATTAGCAATACGTTTTGTCGCATCACCACAACCAACAACCGCAGGAATACCCATTTCACGAGCAATAATTGCAGCATGACAAGTTCTACCACCACGATTAGTAACAATCGCAGAAGCACGCTTCATAATAGGCTCCCAATCAGGGTCGGTCATATCGGTGACTAAAACATCACCGGGCTTAATTTTATCCATTTCAGCCAGTGAAGCTAAAACCTTTGCTTCACCACTACCAATTTTGTGACCTATTGAGCGACCTTCACAAATAACATCAGCGGTTGTTTGTAATTGAAACTGTTCCATGACATTTGCGCTTTCGCGGCTACGAACTGTTTCAGGGCGCGCCTGAACGATGTAAAGCTTACCGTCTAAGCCATCTTTAGCCCATTCAATATCCATTGGACGTTGATAATGCTTTTCAATAATAACGGCTTGTTTGGCAAGTTCTTGAACTTCATCATCGGTTAATGAAAATTGATTAGACAACTTTTCTTCAATATCAACAATTTCAACTTGTTTGCCATGACTTTGATCTGTGGTGTAAATCATTTTTATGGCTTTACTACCGATATTACGACGAACAACCGACGGTCTACCTTTAGCAAGTGTAGGTTTATGAACATAAAATTCATCAGGGTTAACTGCGCCCTGCACCACCATTTCACCTAAACCGTAACTTGAGGTAATAAAGACTACGTCTTCAAAGCCAGACTCAGTATCAATAGAGAACATCACACCGCTTGAAGCAATATCACTACGTACCATACGCTGAATGCCAGCAGACAAAGCAACACCACGATGGTCATAACCTTGATGAACACGGTAAGAGATAGCACGGTCGTTAAATAAAGAAGCGTAAACATGTTTGATCGCTATCATCACAGCGTCAAAACCACGTACGTTTAAGAAAGTTTCTTGTTGTCCCGCAAAAGAAGCATCGGGCATATCTTCTGCCGTTGCTGAAGAACGAACAGCAAATGAAGCATCGTCAGCAAAACCATCGGCTAAGGTGGTGTAGGCTTTTGCTATATCTTGCTGCATTTCAGGTAGAAATGGTGTTTCTATGATCCAATTACGGATTGTTTCACCTGATTTTGATAATGCGGCTAGGTCATCAACATCTAAATTATCAAGTAACTGATATATTTTGTCGTTGATGCCACTTTGTTCTAAGAATTCATTAAATGCGTAGGAAGTCGTAGCAAAACCACCTGGGACTTGCACGCCTACGTTTGAAAGGTTTGAGATCATTTCACCAAGTGATGCATTTTTTCCGCCAACGCGGTCAACATCATTCATTCCTAAAACTTCATACCAAAGTACATTTTCTTGCACGACATCTTCTCCAAAAAAAAAGAAACAAAAATAAATAGATTTATGAGTTATATCAGTATATTTATAGCTTAAGACATTTTACACTGCGAACTTTATAAACTGAAATGTTATTTGAAACATTTCAGTATAAGTTACAGTTATACCCATTTAATTAATTGAATGGCCTAGTTTTCATCAGAAAAATGGGTAAATATCCTGCATAAAATTTATTAAGTCATTAACCTACTTATTAATTTTATCTGGCAGTAGTCATTTATTTTAACTATAAAAAAACTCAGCTAATTTTATTGGTTGGGTATTAAAAATAATAAAGAGGTTTTTAAATGCGCGCTGCTTTTTATATTTCTGATGGCACAGCCATTACATCAGAGGTTTTTGGTCATGCTTTGCTATCACTTTTCCCAATGGAATTTGATCACGACACTATTTCATTTGTTGAAACTGTTGAAAAAGCAGAAGCGGCAAAAATAAAAATTAATAAGGCCGCTAAACGTACCGGTATGCCGCCGTTAGTTTTTCATACCTTTGTTAATAACGACATTAGAAAAATTATTGATAGTTGTGATGGCGTTATTTATAACTTCCTAGAGCATTTTGTCGCGCCACTTGAGAAAGAACTGCAACTAGACGCTAAGCCTACCGCTCATCGCACGCACAGTATTCACGAAAATAGTTATGATTATCGTATTGATGCGGTTAATTATTCACTGGCCAATGATGATGGTTCAAATGTTACCAATTATGAGCATGCCGACGTTATTCTCGTGGGTGTATCGCGCTCGGGTAAAACACCAACCTCGCTATACCTCGCACTACAATATGGTATCAAAGCAGCGAATTACCCTTTTACTGATGATGATATGGACGACCTGACTTTACCTGACTTTTTAAAACCTCATAAAAAGAAACTGTTTGGCTTAACTATCGACGCACAACGCTTAATTGATATTCGCGGTGAAAGATTAGCGAACAGTAAATATTCATCAGCACGACAGTGTCGAATGGAAGTTAGAGAAGTGGAGAAACTGTATAAAAAAGAAAAAATTCCCTTCCTTAACAGCACAAAGTTTTCAGTAGAAGAAATATCAGCAAAAATCCTCAATGAAACAGGCTTACAACGCTATAAATATTAACTTAGTTCAAATTAATCTTTGAAAATACAGAAAGCATTTCACATAAGCCGCTAATTTGGTTATGTTAGCGCGATAAATTATATTGCGCTGGCTTTTTTATTGCGCATTAACGCCTTCAAATAAAAAAATTAGATTACCATGACTATTAAAACGGATGAATTTAGAACCACGCTAATTGAAAACCTTGTTTCTCCTGAAGAATTAGCACAGCAAATCCCACTAGATGATGAAACAGCGAGTTTTATCATCCAAAGCAGAAAAGACATTGAAGCGATTATTACCGGTGACGACGACCGTTTACTGGTCATTATTGGCCCGTGTTCAATTCACGACACCACTGCTGCTGTTGATTACGCAGAGAAACTTAAAGTATTACATGATAAGTACCGAGATGATTTATTGATTGTCATGCGTGTTTATTTTGAAAAGCCTCGTACAACGGTTGGCTGGAAAGGTTTGATTAGTGACCCTGATTTAGATAAATCTTTTCATGTAGCCAAAGGCTTAAACCTGGCTCGATCGTTATTAATGGATATTAATAAACTCGGTTTACCTGCAGGTACTGAATTTTTAGATATGGTGACCGGCCAATATATTTCAGATTTAATAAGCTGGGGAGCTATTGGTGCTAGAACAACTGAAAGCCAAGTTCACCGAGAATTAGCTTCAGCACTTTCATGTCCAGTAGGTTTTAAAAATGGCACTGACGGTAATGTACAGATTGCTGTTGACGCCATCAACGCCTCAAGTGTGCCTCATGTTTTATACTCACCCAATAAAAGTGGTCAAATGTGTATTTATCAAACGCATGGTAACCCATTTGCTCATGTTATTTTACGTGGCGGTAAAGAGCCGAACTATCACGCAGAAAACATTAGTAAGACCGGTGAAGTATTGGCTAAAGCTGGCTTAGATAATCGTATTATGATCGATTGTAGCCATGGCAATAGTTTTAAAGACCATAACAAACAAATTGACGTTGCTCGCTCTTTAAGAGCTCAAATGGAGCAAGGCGACAACGCTATATTTGGTGTAATGGTTGAAAGCTTCTTAGTTGAGGGTAATCAAAAAGTGGTTGATGTTAACAAACTCACCTACGGACAAAGTATCACTGATGCCTGTATTAACTTAGACACCAGTGTCAGTTTGTTAGATGAGTTATCGGCGGCTGTTCAAGCTAAACGTTCAACTCAACGTTAAATTTATCTATAAAGCATATTTCAACGCTTAAATAAAAAAAGCCGCTGAGGATAACTCCCTTGCGGCTTTTTTATATTCAGCAAAATTTATCTAAGTGAAACTAAACCAAACACCGTAACGTAAAGTGTTTGGTTAGCTCCGTTTGCTGCTAATGCTCAACCAATTCTTTCTTTTGAATATAACTGAGTACTAATTTATCTTTTTTGACACCAACTTTCGCCACGCCACCGTGTGTTAGATCACCAAACAATAATTCATTAGCTAATGGTTTCTTTAAGTGCTCTTGTATTAGACGTGACATAGGTCGAGCGCCCATCGATTTATCATAACCGTTAACAGCCAACCATTTTCTAGCGTCTTTCGTTAATTCTAATGAAACGCCTTTTTGATCAAGTAGTGCCTGTAGTTCAACAATAAATTTATCAACCACTTGTTGAATAACAACTTCATCTAAATGGTTGAACCAGACAATATTGTCTAAACGATTTCTAAATTCAGGTGAGAAGGTTTTATTAATTTCACCCATTGCATCAATTGACTGATCTTGTTGTTTAAAACCAATAGATTGGCGAGTTATTTCATGAGCTCCCGCATTGGTTGTTAACACTAAAACAATATTTCTAAAATCAGCTTTACGACCGTTATTATCGGTTAATGTTCCGTGGTCCATGACCTGCAATAAAATGTTATAAACATCTTCATGAGCTTTTTCAATTTCATCTAACAAGACCACAGAATGAGGATGCTTAATGACTGCATCCGTTAATAAACCGCCTTGCTCATAACCAACATAACCTGGAGGAGCACCTATTAAACGGCTTACCGCATGTTTCTCCATGTACTCTGACATGTCGTAGCGTAATAGTTCGACACCTAAAGATTTAGCTAATTGTTGTGTTACTTCTGTTTTACCCACCCCAGTTGGCCCAGCAAATAAGAACGAACCAACAGGTTTGTGTTCATTACCTAAACCAGCACGAGATAAGCGAATTACTGAAGTCAGTTCATCAATAGCGTGGTCTTGTCCAAAAACAACCATTTTCAAGTTACGGTCTAATGTCTTAAGACTGTCTTTTTCTGATGATGAAACTGACTTTTCAGGGATCCTCGCCATTTTGGCAACAATAGATTCTATATCACTGTCGTTAATTACTTTTTTACGCTTCGAAGCAGCAACTAATTGTTGTTTTGCACCCGCTTCATCAATAACATCAATGGCTTTATCGGGAAGAAAACGCTCATTGATATATTTAGCCGACAATTGTGCAGCTGCACGCAAGGCTTTATTGGTATAACGAATACCGTGATGTGATTCGTATTTTTCTTTTAAACCATGCAATATTTTAGTGGTGTCATCAACACTTGGCTCGACAACATCTATTTTTTGAAAACGGCGAGCTAATGCACGATCTTTTTCAAAAACACTTTGGTATTCTTGGTAGGTCGTTGAACCCATGCAACGAAGTTTTCCTGATGATAATAATGGCTTTATTAAATTAGAAGCGTCCATCATGCCACCTGAAGCAGCACCAGCACCAATTATCGTATGAATTTCATCGATAAATAGAATGGCATTGCCCTCTTCTTCCAACTCTTTTAATAAGCCTTTAAAACGTTTTTCAAAATCACCACGGTATTTGGTGCCCGCTAATAAAGCACCCATATCAAGCGAGTAAATAGTGGTTTCAGCTAAGAATTCAGGTACATCGTCAGAAATAACTAAATTGGCAAGTCCTTCGGCAATAGCTGTTTTACCCACCCCTGCTTCACCAACAAATAAAGGGTTATTCTTACGGCGACGACTTAGTACCTGTAAAGTTCGTTCTAATTCGCTATCGCGACCAATTAGCGGGTCAATATTCCCTTTTCTCGCTTCTTCGTTAAGATTGGTAGCAAAGTTTTCAATAGTACGGGGTTCTTCAACGTGAGCTTCTTCGGTAGATTGCGGAGAATCCGTATGTTCTATTTTAGAAATTCCATGAGAAATAAAATTTACAATGTCTAAACGGCTAATGTCTGATTTTTTCAGAAAATAAGCCGCTTGAGATTCTTGTTCACTGAAAATAGCGACCAGTACGTTGGAACCGTTAACTTCACTTTTTCCAGAAGATTGCACATGAAAAACGGCTCGTTGTAATACGCGCTGAAAACCTAAAGTTGGTTGAGTTTCACGTTCAATTTCCCCTTCTGGGATCACTGGCGTTGTTTCTGCTATAAAATCTAGTAACTCTTTACGTATTTTTCCCATATCGGCAGCACAAGCTTTAAGCGCTTCGATTGATGAAGGGTTGTCTAATAAGGCTAATAATAAATGCTCAACCGTCATAAATTCATGACGGGAGTCCTTGGCTTGACGGAAAGCCATATTTAATGATATTTCTAAATCTTTGTTCAGCATAGACTACTCCACTTTAAACCATGCGAATTCACGCTTTTTCCATTGTACATTGCAATGGGTGCTCATTTTCTAATGCGTATTGATTAACTTGTTCAACTTTTGTTTCTGCTATTTCAGCAGTAAAAGTACCGCATCGCCCCTTTCCTTTATAATGAATCTCTAACATTACGTCGGTCGCCTTATCTGAGTTCATATTAAAAAATCGACACAGCACATCTATGACAAAATCCATCGGCGTATAATCATCGTTAAGTAACACAACAGTATACATAGGGGGCTTTTCAAATTGCTCTACAAGTTCGTCTTCAAGGACTTCTTGATTATCTAGTAACTCTTTCCACTTGCTCATAATTTTATATTAGTCTGTACCTAGTGATTTTGCTTTAACATTTAAAAAAATAAATATTCAATTAACTGATAAAATTAACTTGATTATTTATATAACTTGTCTACTGTTTACTTTAGTGATTATTTTTTAATCATTAATACATTTATGTTAATGCTTTTATGCAAGCATACCTAATTACCGATGTAGAAGGAAGTTGAAGTATGGCTCACGGGACAGTGAAGTGGTTTAATAATGCAAAAGGGTTTGGTTTTATTCGTCCAGAGGATGGTGGTGAAGATATTTTCGCGCATTATTCAACAATCCAAATGGAAGGATACCGTACATTAAAAGCTGGTCAAGACGTTGATTATGAACTAAATGCAGGCCCCAAAGGCCATCATGCTGCTAGTATTACACCTGATGAAATTGAAGCTATGGGTGAAGAATAATTTTCTATTGCGCTGCAATAATACAATAAAATACCTGTTTGCTCATCTAGCAACCAGGTATTTTTTTATCAGTGCTTGTAACTAATTGAAATAGAGATACCCAAGCGAAACATAAGCAACATAAAACAAGAGTAAAAAGATTGATTTTAGTTTGCCTATTGAATGACCAAACAATAAGAACACGGTCAATACCAACGTAATAAATAATAAAGCCCACTGATCAAACTCGGCAAATCTTCCTTGGAACGAAATGGGTGAAATTAAAGAAGAAACACCAAGAATACCCAGAATATTAAAAATGTTACTGCCAACAACATTTGCAACAGCTACATCCATGTGTTTTCTTAATACCGCCATTACCGAAATAGTAAATTCGGGCAGTGATGTCCCTATAGCAACTAAAGTGAGCCCTATAAGCGCGTCTGATACTCCTAAGGCTTTGGCAATAATCGTTGCTCCCGTAACAAACCATTGTGCTCCTAGCATAAGAAAACCTAAACCGAATGCAATCGATAATATCACCAGCCAAGTTTTGTGAGGTTTAGTGTGTAGCTCTTTTCCTTCAGCTTGGTGGAGTTTATGCGAAGCCGTATTATGATTTTTCTCTTTGTAAATGGTGAAACCTAAATAAGCCAAAAGCGCACTAATCATCGCCACACCAGAAATAATAGAGAAAGAACCGGTTAGCCCTATTAAAATCAGTAAAGAAACAGCACCTAGCATCACTATCGCATCACGTTTAAGGGCAGACTGTTTAAACGCCAAAGGTGCTATTAATCCACAAGTACCAATAATAAGACCAATATTACCTATATTACTCCCCATGATGTTCCCTAATGCCACAGCTGAATTGTTATTCATTATGGCATTTACTGAAACGATTAATTCTGGCATGGAGGTGCCAAAACCAACAATGACTAAACCACTTAAAAAGGGAGAAACGTTAAGTTTGTTCGCCGCAGACATGGCACCACGTATCAAAAGTTCACCGCCAATGATTAACATCAACAGTCCTGCAATCATCATTATATAATTCATTAATTTACCTGAAAATATCCAACAAAAATATTTTCTATATTATATCTTTAAAATACCAAAAAGATGACAGTTTTTTGTAGGCTTTGTTGACGTTAACTTCTATAATTGTGAATATTATGATCAATAAAAATATTAAGCCTTAAATCTTGTTTTACTTCATATCCAGCCTGTTATTATCCGGCTTTTGGTTTTTACTTACTGATGGTGATCTTGCTTCATTGCTTGTTGGTGTTGTTTTTATCCCCATGAGCATTTTTGTATCTGCCAAATTGTCAGAAAAAACCGACAGTGCTAACCGCACTTTTTACATCAACATTGCTAAAGTACCTAAATTCATTTGGTTTTTCATTTATCAATCGATAAAGGGCGGAACCGACACAGCAGTGCGAGTATTCTCTGTTGACATGAAATTACAGCCTGAATTTATTCACTATTCAATTAAGCATTTACCGGCTGGTTCACCAATGAACTTATTTATGAACGTGGTTAGCTTATTGCCAGGTTCGGTAAGTGTTATTAGAGAGCCTACCCGTGTACTGGTTCATGTGCTAACAGTTACCAGCAGTTCATTAGAAGATATATATCAATGTGAACTCGCTATTTGTGAGCTTTATCATTTAGATATTTCTCCACAAGAAAATTATTCATCGACGAAAATAGCGAGTAAGTAATGACTTTTTTTTACACTTTCGTGGTTATCATTTTGTTAATCTGCTTAATCGTTGGGCTGCTCAGAGTATTAATTGGCCCTGATAACGCCAACCGTATGTTAGCGGCACAATTATTTGGCACTATAGGCACAACAATCGTTCTTGTTTTTTCGGTATTACAAAATAACGAAGTTATCACTAACGTTGCTTTAGTTTTTACCTTATTAGCATCGATTACCGTCATTGCCTTTTTAAAGTTAGCAGAGCAGCCGATCGACAACGTTAGCCCATCAGAGAATCATAAACATGATAGCTAATATATTTACCATCATAATGTTGTCATTAGGATGCCTATTTTTTATCGCTGGGACGATAGGACTATTACGCTTTCCTGACGTATTTTGTCGCCTACATGCTCTGACTAAATCTGATAATTTAGGCGTAGGTTTAATCACCTTAGGGTTACTACCACAAGTTAATAGTGTTTCTATGGCAATAAAAGTCATCTTGGTATGGGCATTATTATTACTGACAAGTGCGACGAGCTGTCATTTAGTGGCCCGCCATGAACGCAGAAGACAAATGGTGGAACATGATGGTAATCAGCACAACAACGGGAACAATAACAAATGAATAGTGAATTATGGATTGATATCTTATTGTGTCTTTGCGTTTTAGTTATTGCCGGTTCAATGTTCTTAGTCAAACAGTCGTTCACCGCCATTGTATTATTTATTAGTCTTGGACTGGTGATCACCCTTTGCTGGATCCAGTTGAATGCCATTGATGTTGCGATCGCTGAAGCAGCCATTGGCACAGGTTTAACGGGAGCAATGTTGCTAGCGTCATGGCGCAAACTATCAATAGATAAGCCCACAGATAAGAAGGGTCGAGGTGATTTTTGATAAAATTTTTAGCAAAAAATAGTGATGTTATTGAAAAAACGCTCATTATTATTTTAGTCACCCTGTTTACTGCATTTTTCATTTTTGCTTTATTTAACCAGGCACCACATGGCAATGAACTACAAGCGTTAGCGTTAAATTCGCTTGATAAAACGGGTGTAACGAATATCGTTACCGCTGTGCTGTTAAATTATCGTGCTTACGATACTTTTATTGAATTTGCTGTTTTTTTAGTGGTGGCGATAGCCGTGTTACCCTACATATTAGATACCCCTGTTTTGACCTTTACCCTTCAGGAAGAATCGCAAGTCTTACTGATCGCCAAGGTATTTATCCCCTTAACCATTATTATGGCCGGTTATTTACTGTGGATTGGTTCAACAAAGCCCGGTGGCGCTTTTCAAGCTTCGGCTTTGCTAGCTGGCTGTATAGTTTTATTATCATTAGCAAACGTACAAGTTATCGATTTTACTAAACTACGCTATCGCTTGTTAATGTCGTTAGGGCTAATCGCTTTTATTGCTGTAATACTACTTCTTTATTTGCAGTCCCATGCTTTTCTCACGTTTCCTGTTGAGTTAGCCGGTGCCAGTATTTTAGTGATCGAATTTTTTGCAACTTTCGCGATTGCCTTAATATTATTTCTTTGTTTTGAATCGATTAACAAAGGGCATGCGTAATGGAATTATCCCAAACTAATTTATACACCCTTTGCTCAATTTTATTGTTCGCTATTGGCTTGCTAGGATTTTTATTGAATAGCGACTTTATTCGTAAATTATTGGGCCTAAATGTCATTGGAATTGCTATTTTTATGTTGCTACTTGCTATTGCGCATACCTACCCTAATGCTATTGACCCTGTTCCTCATGCCATGGTGTTAACAGGAATAATAGTTGCTGCAGCTGGTACCGCTTTAGGTCTTAACTTAGCCTCTAAAATAGCCAAGTTTGCGCGATTAGTACAAAAAGAAGAAGCGGCTACACAATCAGAGTCGGTCTATGAAAATAGTAGCAATGATACTCAAGGTCGAGGTTAATTTGATTAATAATTTCATTACAACTTTTTCATTACCGGCATTAATGATACTCCCTATGGTTATTGCTATTATTTGCTTTGTGGCAGGTAATACGAAATTAAGCCGGCTAATCAGTGTTATTAGCTCGATAACGTTAGTGGTTATCTGTGCTCTACAAGCGGGTTATGTTTTACAACAAGCCGTAGCCATTGAGTTAATTATTGGTGGCTGGCAGCCGCCACTAGGCATAAGATTATCGATTAACGAATTTAGCGCCATTATGCTGTTAATGACCTCGACAATAGGTTTAGCTATCACATTTTACAGCACACAATATTTTGATGATAACGAAAAAGAAGTCCGCTTCTGGCCTTTATGGTGGTTTTTAATCACCGCCTTAAATGGTATTTTTATCTCGTCTGATATTTTTAATACTTATATTATGCTCGAGCTCTTGGGGCTTTCTGCAGTAAGTTTAATTGCTATTCAAGGCACGCAACAAGCACTACAAGCATCATTTCAATACCTATTAGTTGGCCTGTTTGGTTCGTTAATGTATTTATTGGGTGTGGCTATTATTTATCGTACTTATGGCGTTCTCGACAATCAACTGGTTGCTAATTTAGTTGAAAGTAATAGCAGTATGCAGTTAGCGTTAGCCCTTATTACCTTGGGTATGATGATGAAATGCGCTTTATTTCCATTACACTTTTGGCTACCTTCAGCCCATTCCAATGCTTCTGCGCCAGTAAGTGCAATGTTGTCTGCTTTAGTGGTTAAAGCCGCATTTTTTATCCTTTTTACCTTTTGGTTTAAAATTCTCGCGCCAGTGGTTACATTTACGGCGGTGACTATAATGGGTATATTTGGCGCCATGGCGGTCATTTATGGCTCATATCGGGCTTTTACTTCACCCAGATTAAAGCAATTAATTGCCTACTCTACTGTTGCACAAATTGGTTATTTATTTCTCGCATTTCCGTTAATGTTTACCACGCCTGATTTAGCACGAACTGCAGTCATTTACTTTATTGTTGCCCATGGCTGTGCAAAAGCCGCGATGTTTTTAGCCGCCGGCGTTATTCAAAAAGCGATGGGGCATGATCAATTATCACAACTGCAAGGCATAGCATCACAGCTCCCCATTAGTATTTTTGTTTTTGCGGTAACCAGTGCTAGTTTAATTGGGCTGCCGCCAAGCGGAGGTTTTATTGCTAAATGGTTATTATTGAATAATGCCGTAGAAGCTCAACAATGGTGGTGGGTATTAACCCTCTTTATTGGCGGCCTATTAGCGAGTGCTTATCTATTTAGAGTACTCAATTTGGCGTTTACCACACCGACTCAGGAAAACTCACTTACCGCTTTAGCTATCAGTGAAAGTAAGCTTTTAGGTGCAGTTGGACTCTCTGTTATTACCATCATTATTGGTTTAAATGCGATGTGGTTAACTAACCTAATTACGGGTAGTTACTAATGATTAATGTTGTAAATGAGCTTCAAGGACAATTAGCATGTTAAACGACTGGCTACCGCTTATTATTTTAATCGTTGCCTTTAGTACCGGCATTTTGATGATGGTCATCGATGAGAAAAATGAAAAATTCAGAACATCTGTTAATTTAACGAGTGCGGCAATTAATATTATCTTAATTGGCATAATGCTCTTGGGCGTTTCTCAAGGCGCTGTATTTGAAACAAGATTACCGCTATTACCTGATATTAACTTAGTACTCAAAGCTGATGCTCTGTCTTTAGCCTTTGTGACACTATCGGGCGTGTTATGGTTTTTTACCACTATTTATGCTGTGGGTTACTTTAAGAAAGGGAAACACAAAAGTCGATTCTTTGGCTTTTTCAGTCTCTGTGTTTTTTCAACCTTAGGAGTCGCTTTAGCGGGTAATTTAATTACTTTTTTAATTTTTTATGAGCTCCTTACCTTAGCGACATACCCATTAATTGTTCATAAAGGTAATGACGATTCGTTGAAATCTGGTAAAACCTATTTACGTTATACGATGATCGGTGGCGCTATCTTAATGGTTGCGGTTGTCTGGTTAAAGTCTATCGCGGGTGCTTTAGATTTTTCAACGCCAGATATCTTACTTAATACCCCCAATATTGACCCGTCCACCATCACTATTATTTTTGTTATGCTGATGATAGGTTTAGGCGTTAAAGCGGCTTTATTTCCACTGCATGGTTGGTTACCTCGTGCAATGGCAGCACCCGCACCGGTTAGCTCATTACTGCATGCTGTAGCGGTAGTAAAAGCTGGAGCTTTTGGCATTATACGTGTGGTTTATGATGTGTATGGCGTCGACCTAGCAAGTTCTTTAGGTGTTTTACAAGTCCTGTTGGTCTTTGCATGTTTTACCATTATTTATGGTTCGGTTAGGGCTATTTATCAAGATGATATAAAAAAGCGTCTTGCTTATTCAACGGTTAGTCAGGTGTCATATATAACGCTAGGCATAGCACTCGCCGGCCCTATTGCGGCCGTTGGCGCTATTATGCATTTAGTGCATCAAGGGCTAATGAAAATCACTATGTTCTTTTGTGCTGGTCTGCTGGCTGAAACACATCACATTTATAAAGTTAGCCAGTTAAATGGCATTGCTAAAAAAATGCCGATCACCATGACTGCTTTTACCATCGCAATTTTAGGCATGATTGGTATACCGCCAATCGCGGGCTTTGTTTCTAAGTGGTACCTTGGTGTTGGCGCTATTGAAACAGGTAATTCTTGGGTAATAGCAGTGCTAGCGGGTAGTAGTTTATTAAACGCAATTTATTTCTTACCTTTGGTTTATCGCGCATGGTTCCTTGCTCCATCACAAGAGAATCAAGATACCGAGCACGCCAGTTTACCAAGACAATTATCCACACCGGTACATGCTACCCAACACGCAGAATTACCTGCAGAGCCACATACTGAGCATCAAAACCATGTAGAGAACAAACCAACGCTAGAAGCACATTGGATGATGCTTTTACCACCGGTTGTTACCATAACTTTTGCTATTTTGGCGGGATTATTCGCTAATAGTCAATACAGTGCATTAAGCTGGTCAAAGCTGATCGCAACCTCTGAATCTATTGGGTTTAATCAAACAACAACTCTTTTGCAATCGTCGATTTTACCTCAGCAAATGTCAAGCTGGTTAGTTTGGTCTATTATATTACCCTTGATATTAGCAGCATTAATTATCATACGCCCCAAAGCTATCAAACTTACCTATTTAATGCCACTTTGCGCCATTCCTGCTATTTATTTAGGCTTACAACCTGAATATTATTTTCAAAGCATACCGTTCTTATTTTTTGGTAGTGAACTTTCACTTGATAAGCTCAGCCAAGGTTTTCTATTGCTGGCGGGGCTATTATGGTTACTAAGCTCAACGTATGCTTTATTTTATCCTCATTTGGGTAATAATAAATCTAACTTTATGGCGTTATTTTGTGTCGCCATGGCCAGTAGTTTTGGTTTAGTACTGAGCACAGACATGTTTGGATTTTTGACCTTTTTTACTTTTATGAGTTTGTCGTCTTATGTGCTCATTATTAGAGATAAAACAGCCGCCGCAATATCAGCCGCTAATGTCTATATAAAGTGGGTCATTATCGGTGAAGTTGCTATTTTTAGTGCTTTTTGTATTCTCAATTATATGGACTTAACCCAACACACTGTTAGCCCAACGTTATTACAATTTATGGGACTGATGCTGATTGTTGGTTTTGGTATAAAAATTGGCTTGTTTGGTTTCCATTCTTGGTTACCTCTTGCACACCCTGTTGCTGCGGTGCCCGCTAGTGCCTTATTAAGTGGTTTTATGGTAAAAGCCGGTATGATTGGTTGGCTTAAGTTTTTCCCTTTTCAAGCAGATGATTTGGCCACATTCTCTCAGTTAGGTTTACTGACTATTGCCATTGGTGCCCTTGGCGCCTTTTATGCGGCAATAAAGGGCATGAGTCAAAAGGATCCTAAAGCGGTACTTGCCTATTCTACGGTAAGCCAAATGGGCATATTATCTGCTTGTTTTGGTGTGATATTAGTCTTTCCAGCACTTAGAGATGCAATGACCACGGCTATTATTTTTTATGCTATTCATCACGGGTTAGCTAAGTCGGCTTTATTTTTATCTGTGGGAATTACGCCACTATTAAATAAACAAAGTAATACGCCAGTCTATTTACGTGGTATGACTTATATCACCATGATATTACCTGCGTTATCCTTGGTTGGGGCAGCCTTTACCAGTGGTTTTTTCGCTAAAAATGAAGTCAAAAATTTGTTGAGTGACTTACCTTATTTAAAATATGCAATTATTGTCAGTGCATTATTTACCGGACTATTAATGTGCCGTTTTATCCATATGGCTTACTATAAAGGTCAGAAAAATAGCGCTCATGACAGTAAACCTCAATACCCATTACTGGTTGTTTGCCTAGTTAACACCCTACTAGTGCTGTTAGCGCCTTGGTATTTACTTAATGAAAAGTACACCTTAACCAGTTTATTATCACTGGTGACCATAAACAGCTTTATATCATCGTTAATCCCGATATTTCTTGCCGTTGTTGTCTATAAATTACTGGTGACCTTTAAACTAGACGGACGCGTAATTTTCAGCCTCGATGCATTCAAGCTAATAGCGATAAATAAGCCTTTCTCAACAAACGAAAAGCTAATAGCAAATATTGAGCAAGAGAAAGCTATTGATCTAGGCTTAATGGCTCAACTGAAATCTTTTATTAATAAAAAGCTCTCACCTCAGGAAGTCATGCCACTGAATATGCAGTCAACCTATGTGTCAGTCGTTTTAATCGGTGTTTGTATTTTATTATTAGTAGCGTTTAGCGTTTAAATGTAATGTGCCATCGTCTAATGAAAGATAAACAGCGATATTTACAATAATTCAGTTACAATGCAGGACTTTAGTCTATTAACTAAACACGACTAATAAATGGTTATGTTATTGGAGTACCAAATTGACGATAGAGCATGGTGATAACACAATAATTTTAAAAGAAAATATTATACATATAACGTTGAAAGGATCTTTTAATGAGTATGGTGCTGAAGAAGTCTCGCAAAAGACATCAGCAATAATTAAGTCGCTCAATCAAAATAAGTTTCTGATACTTGTTGATCTTTCAAACTTGGATGGTGCTACGCCAGACGCATTTAATATCTCTAATAAGTTTAATGAGTGGCTCAATGGTCAAAATATGGTAGCAAAAGCTATCGTTATTACTTCGCAGGTAATAAAAAGTATTGACCAACAATGGGTGCCCTCCAAAGCGGTTCAAAATATAGAGTATTTTGATAATGAAGACGATGCATTAGTTTGGTTAAACAAACAGATTTAATACAAAGTGTTTGTTTAGTTTTTATTTGAAATTCAAGATAAGTTGTAACTGAGTTGTCGTACACTAAAATAAATATTTTAGTGATAACGACAGATTTATATTATTATCACCTTCAATTAAGTGTTCTGCTACAAAATCTTGAGTATCTGGATAAACAATCTTTTCCCCCAGTAAGTTTTTTACTGTAAAGAACAACGAATATCGCTCGGTTTTATAATTATAATTCGCATTAAGTAAATATGAGGCTTGCGCTTTATTTCGCTTGCTGATCGTGCGTAATGAAAATCCCAAAGTTTGTCGCGTATCCCAAGGATATGATAGACCAAAAGCTGTGATAAACCTGGGGACAATTGCAGCTAATTTATCATCAGATATTTCCCTGTTTCCTTAGTGGCTATAAGCAAAATTAGCAAATACCGTGTAGTTTTTTAAAACACGTTGATAATCCAATTCAATACCACTTCGATCAAAACTGCCTGAATTAAAAAACTGACTAGATTGTTACTGAAACCTCTTTGAATAAATTGTAATTTTCAA
The DNA here is from genome assembly GCF_014077275.1 of Colwellia sp. BRX8-7. Lineage (NCBI taxonomy): Bacteria > Pseudomonadati > Pseudomonadota > Gammaproteobacteria > Alteromonadales > Colwelliaceae > Colwellia > Colwellia sp. BRX8-7. The sequence goes on from NZ_JACGVP010000014.1 coordinate 30,511, forward strand.
TGCGACGCTTTTCAAACTCCATACCGCTATTTAGCGTTAAATGATTATTCCAATGATAATCAAAAGTGACTCCAGTTCGCCAACGGGTATTGTTGTCACCATTATTATCAAAGCGAAATCCTCCGTCATTGCCCAAACTAAGTACATTTCGTGAGACGAATTGTAAATAAAATTGATTATATTCACTGTAAACTTGCATATTGGCGTGTTCAAACTGCCAACTTTTATCCATATGCAATAAATACCCCTTATGCTCTCTTTGTGTCGCGATGCTTAAAGGGGTTGGTTCGTCAGTATCATTGGTCATTGATTCAAACGTTTGAAAGTTGATATTAAAACTATAATAGCGAAAGCGTGCTAGCACAGAGGTCATTTCTTCTGTTATAACAATATTATCAAAATCTGATTTACCCTTTGGAAATGAAGGGGGTTGCGGTGTGCCCTCGAAGTAACTGGTAAAACCGTTATCTTTTTGAGACTCAACACCTAATGAAAAATGAGAGTCATCATTAAAAGCGTGAAAGTAATAACCGCCAACATTGAGTTTTTGATTAGAGTCATAATTTACGGCTAGGCTGTTGCCCGCTTTTTGTTTAGTGACGATTTTAATAACACCTGCAGAAGCATTGGTACCATAATAAATAGCACCAGGTCCCCTTATAACTTCGACATGGCTAATAGCCTCGATAGGAATACCTAAGAGCGGTATTTCAGAATGTAATGGCATCCAATAAGGAACATCATCGACTATGAAGAGGATTTTTTGGTTAAAGGCTTCCACTATTCCTCTGATCATTACGGGCGTGTCCCCCGCTAGGTTTTATTGGGGAACAAAGCTAGGGATAAACGACAACATATCTTTCAGGCTGTTAATACCCATCAAGGTTAAATCATTTTGATCATAGCGGGATACTATTGCAGGAGTTTGAAGAATCCGTTCAGAAGTATAAGAAGCAATATCAACCCTCACGTTTAACAGCTCTGCTAGTGATAGTTCAAAAATAGATTGTTGTTGTTCAAAACTCGTTTCAGCAGAGCTTATGCCAGTAAATAAAAATAATGATATCAAACCAAGTCGTTGACAAAATTAATGACTAAAGCTGGACCGCTTGACCGTATTACCATCTAAAGTGTCTCTACGTTTACTTTAAAGTTTAGAGGTTTTCCCTAAAAACACCAAGCTGATTAATGTGTATATCACCCAAATAAAGCGGGTCACCCTAGCGAAAAGCATAAAGTGAAACCAATGATTTAATTCAAAATCACACGCTGTTTTATGGTATGCCTCGTGCTGGATATTAGCACCAGGCTAATAAAAATACGGCTAAGTGATTTTATCAACCTCAGCTAGGGGTTTTTCCGGATTATAGCGTCAAACTAAATAGTACACAGTAGATTGGTGGTATAAAACGTTAAAAGAAATAAAGTCATGAGAAATAAAATTGCTGTTATGATTATTAGTGTATTGATTATAAAAATAATTAATACCAATACAGGTGTATTTATTAGTTCAATATCACAATTTTCGTTACTCCCTTTAATTCAACAGGCTAAAGCATTTAACTCTGAAATTTATCAAATAGATGACGGGTCAACTATTGATTTTATAGCGAAACGTAAAAACCCCTATAAGAATAGGAAAAATAAATATACCAAGCGGTGTCCAAATAAAAAAAGTAGCTGTGTTCATTTATCAACCAAGAAATCAAATCGACAGCAAGGTAATAAAACGGCTTAACGATTAAACTCATAGTTTTTGAACATTTCCATAAGTAGTCTCCTGTATTTATTCATTCGACAAGCCCCGCTATTAACTCAATGAATTATTATGATTTTCATTAAGTTACAGGTATTAATTTTATCAAGCCTGACCGATATATAAGTCACCATTATTATTTCATCACTCCCTTTTAAGCCGGTTAAAATAATTGCTAAGTAGTTTTATCACAGTGACCTAGGGGTTCTTCCCGATTATAACGCTCAAAAAAATTATGCACAGTAGCTAAGTTAATGAAATTAAAATCATTCAAAATTATAATCATTCAAAAGGTATAAGAAAATGAAAAAGACACTTTTGGCACTATCGGTTAGTGTACTTGCTGCGACCACATTTAATGTTAATGCTGATGCGCTTATTGGCTCGAAATTACAAACGTTGTTACCCACTTTAGTTCAAAGTACTAAAGTAATTGTTTCAACTCACCATTACAATGAACTCGATAATGTTATGACAGCTTTAAACGTTCCTTATTTAGCGTTAAAAGTATTACCTATGGCGGGAACTTCTTTAACTCGAAGCCAAATCAATACTTTAGCTAAAGATTCACGGGTTAAGAGTATTTATTTTGATGCGCCTTTAGAATATTACAACTATAACTCTGGCGAAATTACCAGTGGTCATCTAGTACATGACGATTATGGTGTTTATGGTGAAGGTTCAACGATTGCAGTACTAGATTCAGGTGTTGATGCAACACACCCTGATTTATTACTCGGTGAGAAAACTATCCAAAATGTTAAAATTGCTGGTGACCTTGATTTTGCTGGTGGTAAGAACTTATTTTTAGAAGGTGTGCCAAATACTGATACGAGTTCAGGACACGGTACACATGTTGGCGGCACTGTTGCTGGTAGCGGTGAAGCATCAAGAGATGATGAACGTAGAAGTTTTTACCAGGCAGGCATCGCCCCAAAAGCAACCTTGGTGGGTCTAGGAGCTGGTGAAGCGATTTCAATTCTTTATGCTATTGCTGGCTTTGATTATGCAATCGCTAATAGTGAACGTTATAGCATAGATGTAATAACTAACAGTTGGGGTGGAGGTGACGGCGCAAGCTTTGATCCGAATAATCCAACCAATCAAGCTTCTTATCAAGCTTACAAAAAAGGCATCGTAGTGACTTTTGCCGCTTCTAATAGTGGTCCAGATGACAACACCCTTAATCAATATGCCATTGCACCATGGGTTATTAACGTCGCAGCTGGCACAACAGACCGTCAATTAGCTGATTTTTCAAGTCGAGGCGTTGAAGGTGACTGGATTAAAACACCTGATATTACTGCCCCAGGTAGCGCGATTGTATCAACACGAGCACTTAACACGCCATTGGGCGCTGCAGGTCCTATTATCGACCCTGCACATCCAGAATATCACCTGTACTACGCAAGTATGAGTGGTACGTCAATGGCGACCCCCTTTGTTGCTGGTGTGGTCGGTTTATTGTTGGAAGTGAATCCCCTGTTATCACCCGATCAAGTTGAACAAATTTTAAAAGACAGCGCAGATGAAATGCCGGGTTATAAAGTTCATCAAGTGGGTGCAGGTCATATTAACGTAAAAGCGGCTGTAGATTTGGCCATAGTTACTACCGGCGAAAGAGCAGAATTTCTTAACGGACAAACTGGTTGGTCTAGCCAGGGAGTTTGGTCTGAAGTTTCTGAAACTGATAACAATATTAATTACAAAAAACGTTGGGCTGTAAAAAATAGTACCTTATCGTCAGATGGCACCTTTAAGCAAACACGACGTAGAAACGCGCAAATTAGCTTTGATTTCATTGGTGATAGCGTTCAATTAAAATATATAACTAATAATAGAAAAGGTCATGCCGAATTATTTCTTGATGGTAAAAGCCAAGGTTTATTAGATTATTATTCACCTCAACGTCAAGTTAAAACCGTTGCATTTAGAGATTTATCTACCGATAGTGTTCATAGCATAAGTCTTAAACGCATTAACGGTACAGTTTCATTTGACGGTATTTTACTCGACGGTCAATTAGTCGACTCAGCTGCAGTTATTATCAAAACTGACAGTAACTTCGCCGGTTCAGTTGGCCCGTCATATGAAAATATGGAAGTGTCAGACCATGATATACAGCTGACAGACAACGTTTCTATGCTTAATGCTGTGTTAACCTGGTCAGGTGTTGCAGATTTAGATTTTGACTTGCTTAACGAAGCGGGTGAAGTTGTCGCTAACAGCGCCTCTTTAGATAACCCAGAAGAAATTAACTTTCGCCCAACTAGCGGCGGACTTTATACGCTACGCGTTAATGGTTATATTTCAGTAGCTACTGACTATACGATTGAAGTAACAACATCAAAACTTGAAACTAATGATTAATAATTTAGTTTAAGTATTAAGCCACTAGATAAACCTAGCGGCTTTTTTTATGGCTAATTTTTATTTATTTTCTCTATTTTGTTCAACCTAGTCATTAATCATCAATGCTATTTTCTCGTTTAGCGTTTCTTGCGCAAATAAGACAGTAGAGTCACTACCTTTAACGCTCACTAAAGCCAAAAAAGCGATACGTTGTAATGTACTAGATGAGTATCAAAAAGGTTTATTAACACGAACGTAAAGATGAATGTTAACAATTAATAGCGTAATACCGTCGATATCCAATAAAACGAGCGTTAAGACCTTTAGTTTGATTATAACTTCAGCTGACAAAAGTTTACGGGTTTTTATCACTAACACCAATTAAATAACGGATAAAAAAAGCGCTAATCATGACGATTAGCGCTTTTATAATCAAAGATTAAAACCTAAATTAAGATTTTTTCTTTAAAGACCTCGTCATTAATCCCATCAGCCCTAACGCAAATATTGCTAATGTAGACGGCTCAGGAACATCGGTTACTGATGAAGATACTTGACCCAATGCATCAGCGTTAACAGGCGTTGCAACAGCGAACATATCAAATGGGTCACTCAAGGTAAATTCATTTACCACTAGAGAAAAATCGGTCGTCCCTGCTTCTATTGCCTGCAATGTGAACTTTCCTAATAAAAAATCACCACTCGATGGAATAAAATCAACAAATCCAATAGCTACGCCATTTCCAACTTGATTCCACAACATAAAAGTAGTTGAAAGTTCGGTTGTAAACGTAAGGGGTAAAAAACTAAAGACACTTGTATCAAAATTAACATTTAAAGAAAATACATCAAATTCGTCAAAACCCGTGGCATTTAAGGTAATTTCCATCATTTCGCTAACCAAAACATCACTTTGGTCTGCTGAAAGAGTAATTAGTCCGGCGTTAGCGTTTCCACCAAACGTTGCACACAATATTAACGTTGCTACTATTAATAACTTCTTCATTTTACTACCTTTTAATTTAATTTAATTTTGTTTGTTTTATTGTTTGTCTGTTTTAAGCAATTTAGCCTAATTAGCCGCACAGCGAGTGCGAGTACATAAACTCATCATAACGCGAACATCCATCATAGATACGGCCCCATCATTATTGAGGTCAAACGCTAAATCGATCGTTTGTCCAAACTGTATTGCACGCATCAAACCGCGTAAATCATTGATATCAATATCGCCATCTCCATCAAAATCGCCTTGGATTGCTGCAGGTGTAAAATCGAATGCAACGATAACAGGATCATGGTCAGACATTCTGTAAGCATTATTGTCATATAAGCTAACTAACTGATCAGCCGTTTTATCCGGATGGCTAAAACCAGAGCCACAAAGTTCAGTGTTGTAATCAAGAACACAAGGTTCATCTGCATTAATATGCCATTCTGTTGTATCAACCACTTTGGTTAATAAACTACTGCTCGCTAGGGCATGATCTAGGTAACCCACTTCACCACCAAAGAGGTAAGAATAGGCTTGTTCGCCTGCAAATTGATGAATGAGGTTAGTGAAACCGTTACTTGTAAATGCTCTGATTGGATCTTCCATTGCATAAGCGTTCAAATCACCCATCACTAGCACATCTTCTTGCAGACTCAATGTCGCATCAGTCGCTAACCAATTCATCAGTTCGTTGGCCTGCGCTACCCTTTTTGCATTGAAACAGGCTTGTCCATCGTTCTGATCTTGGTCTGCACCTGAAGCTCTGCTACAACCCCCTTTAGATTTAAAGTGGTTAACAACAACGGTTATAGCTGAACCGTTATTGTTTAGCGTAAATATTTGAGCTAACGGAGGTCGATTAAATATGCCGTTGTTATTTAACATGGCATTACCCGACGCTGAAACACTGCTAGGTTTATAAAGAAGCGCAACTGCAATCGCATCGGTGCCAATGGTTCCTCCCGTGTTAACAAATGCATAGGTATCTGCACCCACAACGGCATTAATACGCGCAACTAATTGAGCTAATGTACTGTTGGCGTCTACTCCATCATTTTCGATTTCCATTAAACCAATAACGTCGGCATCAATAGCGACAATTGCAGCCACGGTTTTAGCAAATTGACGCTCTAACTCTTCAGCGGTATCTGCGCCCCTTGCTGTTGGGAAACCTCCACCTTGACCATCACCATTAAATAGATTTAAAACGTTCAAGCTAGCTATTTTAAGGTTAGATGGCGACAGTTCCGGTTGGGCGAGTCTGATGTTGTCATTTACAAACGTAGGAGCTACTACTGGAATTATTCTGTAATTACTGAAACTATAATCAATTATTCCAGTTAACTCAGTAACTAAGTCGCCAATGCGTAAGCTGTTGTCAGCCGATAAGCCTCCAGTAGGGAAGATTATTTGCTCAGGATATGAGCCATTAACACCATCGTCTAAAATAATTCGGTTCAAGGAGTTTTCATTCGCCAGTGCTACAGCTTCAGCCGAACCAGGCAAATGTATGTTAGTTGGCACAAACAATCTACTGCTAGATAGCGTAACTTCGCCAAATTTGGCTAGGTTATAATTATCGCTAACGGTAAGTGAATCGGCGTTACTAACCAACATTCCTTCTAATGCTTCAGGTTGTTCAACAGAGGTAAAGGGCAAGGATAAGGTCGTAGTAGATACACTACCCGTTCCACAAATAATAAGATCTTGTGCTGGCGATAATTGCGTTCGCCCGAAGAATTCTGAAACATTACCAGCAACACGGACTAGATCACCATTTGATGGTGTAATTGTATTGGCCGTATTAAAGACAAACAGTGCTTCTGAAGTTAACGGATCCGCATCAACATCTGTATCGCTTTCTTGTATAAAGAACCCGTCAAGTGCTGGTAACACTGATGTTACGATAGCTTCAACGACAAGGTTTCGGCCTACTAAAGGTGAAACATCAGCATTGCCTTGGATATCATGGATAAACGTCGATGGATCTGAACACTGACCTATTAGCATTGGTGTACCATCACTATCACTATCGCCGCCGCCGCCAGTATCACCACCAGAACCAAAGGTTTGATTTGTATTTACATTATTGAATGTATTAGCATTGACATCTTCCCAAGTAAAATCAGCTGAACTGTAACCCGTTCCGCCAAGCTGTAAAGAAAGACCAGCAAGAGTATTACTTGTTTCTGAAACGCCTATGTCCGTGCTAATCATTCCGCTTGCGGGACCATTAGTAGCGGTAAGTGAGCCTTCATAACTTAAAAATTCAATGACAGTTCCGTCGTTATCAATCAGAGCAATGCCGTCAGGAGAACCATTCTGGATGCCGCTGATGTCAAATGACAGGGTTCCAAATCCAGCTTGTTGATTAGTCAACACACCAGACAAATCAACTGTTTTGTATGTAGTTCCGTTTGAACCGTTGTAAAGCACTAAACTCAAACCTGATAAGTCGGTTCCTGCTGGACCGGCAACTTCAATCGCTTCTCCAGTATCACCGCCGACGTTGTCATAGTGAATTTCATTAATAAAGACACTACCCGCCAAAAACGTTTGATTGGTATTTACATTGTTAAATGTATTTTCAGCTGCGCCTTGCCAAGTAAAGTCTGCGGAAGTAAAACCTATACCCGCTAACTGAAGAGAAAAACCAACCACTGTGCTACTTACTTCTGAAACACCAATATCTGTGCTAGTAATGCCAGTTGCAGGACCATTGGTAGCAGTTAACGAACCTTCATAACTTATGAATTCTAGAACACTGCCATTACTATCAATAAGCGCTATACCATCTGGTGCGCCATTTTGCATACCTGCAATGTCAAATGACAAGGTGCCAAAGCCATTCTGTTGGTTTGCCAATATGCCAGCCAATACTTCTGTTTTGTATGTGGTTCCGTTTGAACCATTGTACAGAACCAAACTCATACCGGTTAAATCAGTTCCAGCAGGACCCGCTATTTCAATCGATTCACCAATATCACCGCCAGCGTTGTCATAGTGAATTTCATTAATAAATATATTTGATGTACTGCCGCCATTATTTCCACCGCCAGTATCGCTACCGCCAATATCGCTACCGCCAGTATCGCCACCGCCAATATCACCGCCGCCAGTATCACCGCCGCCGTCAGAGTTACAGGCTTCGCTACCATATAGAGTTGTTACCCATTCAGGGTGATCAATAAAAGGATTACGATTTCCTTGATATTCGTAAATGGTATTGTTTCGTTTTTGCTCAAAGGCATCAATTGGATCTGCATTATGCCACTCAATTAAACGACATAACCTGCCAAGTTCAGGCCCACTGGTATTTGTACTTTCCACAACGCGCAAATCTGGCATGTTAGCGTCGGCTACTTCATATCGCGCATCCATATAAAAGACCATTCGTGCGACATCACCTTTTACTATATCTCTAGGTTCGAATGAATTGCTGTCAACCTTATTACCAGGCGCCTCTCCAATTTCAGACCCACCACTATCAAAATCTAAATTGCCTCTTGTGCTGTTAACTGAAATATCAGTAGGTCTTAGGTGATGGATATCTGTATAGCCAGACTGACTTTCACTACTAAAACCACCATGACTTTTCGCCCATACATGTTCCCTGTTCCAGTTTTCTGGATCACTAGAAGCTGGGCCACTGCCGTTTGAAAGTTTAGCTTTGGAAATACCACGATAGAATAAGATTACGTTATCTGAATTTGACGGGTCTTCATCAGTTTCAGTCAATGCGGTCCAAACCTCTGCATAACTTAGGTCTTTGTGATTTTGACTTATTGCGGTGGTTATTTCCCCTTTAATTGCGGTAGTACCATGTCCGCCATTAATCGCCAAAATTACATCTTCATAATAAGTGGCATCGTCAAAATTGGTCGAGTTAGCAACTTTTTCTAGATCTGGGCAGTTAACACAGACGCTGCCACTGGCACCATCGTCCACATTGCCGCCACCACTATTATCACCGTTGTTACTATCACCACTGTCATCAAATGTTTGGCCTGTATTTACTGCGCCGAATGTATTTGCATTAGCTCCTTGCCAAGTTGAACCATCAAACTGTAGTGAATAACCCGTAGGTGTACTACTGGTTTCAGCAACACCAATATCAATACTTGTTAAGCCATTTGCTGCACCATTTGTGGCTGTTAACGTTCCTTCATAACTTAAGAATTCAACGACAACACCAAGATTATCTACCAATGCAAATGCATCAGGTGCGCCGTTTTGTATACCCGACTTTGTAAAAAATTGCGTACCAAAGCCTCCTTGTTGATCAGGAATAATGCCAGACAGGCTTACAGAGCTATAGCTAGTTCCATTACTACCATTATATAAAATAATTGACCAACCGGTTAAATCTGTTCCTGCAACACCAGCGATTTCAACTGCTTCACCTACGTCTGATCCTGCATTGTCGTAGTGTATTTCGTTAATAAAAACATCTGCTGCAAACGCTGTTTGTGTCATAGAAAAACATAATGCAGACATAAGCATCACTTTTTTTAAGCAACGTTTGGGGTTGTGATTGTTAGGGGGAACAGCCATGATTTTGGGTCGTAAGGCTAATCGATTTTTTTTCATTTTATTTATCCATATTACGTTTATTATTTTTATTAAAGTGCTATGTATTTGCACTTAGCCATTTGATTCAATATTTTTGTAAACCACTCATTCACATCGTAATTAATTTTTTTTTGGGCGTATTGTCTATAATTTAGAATGATAAAGGTTTTATAATTACTGCCCGTAATTAACATCTTTTCTTTGAATAAAGATTTTAAGAAATAATCGCTTAGCGATTTTAGTAAAAATGGGTAGTGCAAATAATAAATTGAAACGATTATTTTCAATGATAGAGAGCAATATAGGGTGGATAAAATGAATGAATAAAACTTTCCAGTCTTAGAGAAAAGAGAAAATATAAAAAAAGATAAATCTGTGTATCTAAACTCCATTTTACATTCTTATATTGTTGTTTTATGTATGGCTATTATTTCCCTAAAATATGACATTTTAATGAATAACCTAATAAAATATTTATATTAAAAATCACATTAAAGTAAAATATGCCATAAACTGACTAAGTGGTCAAATAACAAACAATGAAATAGAAGCCTGTTTAACTTAACAATTCTGCTTAAAAGTAGTAGCCACTTGACCATCAGGATGGATAATTAAATAATGGATGCACTATTTATTTCAAATAGTATATTTGTATCTTCTCTTCTCGTTGATTGCTAATTAATAAGATATTTTTTTGGTGGGTGGCAAAACACTTTCAGCAAAAAAAAGGCAAAAAAAAGCCCACTTATATCACTAAGTGGGCTATTACTTTTTTAGTAAATGATTAAAGTGTCGCTGTTGTACCCATCATTGGCGCAGCAGTTACTGACTTCGCATCTTCAGGTTCGACGACCATAATCGTGCCATTAGCTGGGTTTACTACAAACTCAACTAGCTCCACAGAACCTACAGCAGACTCAGCAGTACTTGCTTCGGTACTCGCATCTGATTCATTTAGTACCATTTGGTCTAACACAATAGTAAATTGAGTTGGACCATTGGCATAACCTTTAACACGTAGAGTGTAGCTTTCACCACCAACAACCGTACTACCTACCTGCTCTGAAGGACCTAAGTTACCAGATGTAACCATGACATTGCCGTCACTGTCGAGCATTGAGAAATCCAAATCTGGAATGGCTCCCCCCACTTCAGTATCTGCTGTTAAGGTTGCAACAATACTTTGTGCACTTGTCTCTGCAGTAAATACCACATCAACATAATCAACACCGTCAGCAACTTCTACGTCTGTAGTGCCAATAGCAACTAAGCCTTTATGCTCAGAGATATTATGATAAACCACAGTACGATCTGCACCCGCAGATGAATCCATCGGTTTTTGGCTACCATTAGCCGCAACTGAAGGTTTCTCTATCTGAGCAAACACTTTAGCTTTAAAGGTAAACATCTCAGCCATCGGGTTGTTAAAGATAAAGTTAATCGCTGAAGAGTCCATTTGTGATGATAAAGATTCGTCATAAATAAACGTCGCAGTATCGCCATTTTGACCTGTGCCACTTTTAGCGTTAGCTACAGTTACATCAGGGCTACTAATTGAGACAATATTAAACTTTAACGGCCCAAACAAATCATGCGAAGCATTATTTGTTAAGATATTATCAAAAGAAAATAAACCTTCACTAAAAGAAACATTATCGATCCGCGTGGTAACTTTCTTAGTGACATTTCTTTGTTTCAAGTTAGTTTTCGCCGTACCTGACAAATCAGAAAAACCAACTTGACCCGAAGCGTTAACTTTAATAGCACGAACAACATATTGATAATCATAAGCATCAATACCTTGACCTGCGCCACGACCAAAACCTTGTCCTTTATCGCTGTAACTGGCACCCGTTACAAATTCAACATGGGTATAGCCAATATTTTCTATATCGCCGTCGACATATTCACGACCCGGTACACCAGCGAATAAACGAGCTGGGCTGCCACCTTTACGCTTTAATATTTGATAGCCAATGGCATTATCTACTTCATTCCAAGTGACATCTATTGTGTCTGGGTTGGTAATACTCGCTACAATATTTTGTGGCGCAGCTGGCGCTACTTGACCCGCAGTAAATTCACTTACCGCTGTTGAAATCATCTGCACACCACCTAATGGAGCTGAAGCGTTTAATCCTAATTCACGAGCGGCAAATACACGTTCAATAATAGCATGATGTTGACCTAGAGATTCACGATCAACATTAACAGAGTCAGTTGGATATAGCATAGCGTCAGCTGTTAATGCCGCATCTCGCGCTTTAACAAAGGTATCTGGCGCAGTAACACCTAAAATATACATAGAGCCAAGGAAAATACGTTCCCACGTTTCTTTACCTAAACTGGTTAACTGTGTTGCATCACCCGTTGTTGGATCTGGGCGAGCAAAGTCGTTAGCTGGATACATCTCTAACATAATTTCTCGTAAGTCCCACATCGCGCCGGCATATATTTCGCCATCTCTGTGTACTTCAAAGTCGTCTTCGCGTGTACCTAATTGTGAATAACGTAATTGGCTTTGGCCACTACGAATATATTCAAAAGAATCAGGATCTGTACCATTTTCGCGTAATAAGTCTCTTAACCCACAACCTGCAACCGGGTAACTACCTAAATCAGGTGTTTCACCTATAGTATAAGCCCATAAATCGGCTTGCCCTTCGTTCAAGGCGCCACCTTCAGGGCTACCTTCAAAGCCAGCAATAGGTGTGATAGTCGCATGCGTACCTTCGTGCATTGGTACACTAAAATCTATTGCTAAGTTGTTAAAGTAATAACCATGACCATAAAATGTTGGGTTAACAACCACTTCCTGACCACCAATTTCTTGTGTAAGTGGTATAGCAAAAGCATTATCTAAGTTTACTATTTTATTTAAAAGCTCAGGATCACTAAAGTCTATATCTTGAGCTTCTAGTGCCATAAACACGTTAGGTATATGAACGACACCTACTAAAGGCGTTGACTCATTAGGGTATTGATCAGGAAAACTACCACTGCCAAACCCTCTAGCATGAACATCGTCACCATCTTTGTGCAAATAGTCTAAATATTCCATTAAGTTAGTGATATATATAAATTGACTGATACCATCGAATTGCTGTGCAGGCTCAGCAGTATGATCTTTTTCATTAACGCGGCCATAAAGAGGTGCAGCGTCTTGGTCAAAATAATAAGTGCCTAAAGCCGCTTGCGCGAATGGCAATTTGCTCGATGAAGCATTAAGAATAAGTGCATTAGTCCCCGTTAATACACTACCAACACCTGTTACTCGGTTAGTTTCATCAAATTTTCTTAATTTAATGCGCAATAACCCTTCAGGTGTGCCCGTTAAACCGCCATCTGCATCAACAATTTCACAAGAGTCTTGTAATTCTTTGGTGATTGGTGGGAAAGTCGGAAAATAATCAGCAAATTGATCGGTTGGTTGTGGCTCTTCGGCCGTGCGCACTTGATCTTCACGGTAAACTATATCACCCGTTTGTGCATCAACCATGTATTTAAATACGCCAAAAGGATTCGTTGAGTAGTAATAAAACTGCCAAACTAAACTATGGCTATCAGCCGTTTGCACTATGCGTAGCTCTGGTATTGGTGTTTTAAACACACCTAGTTCTGCTGCTATTAATTCATAGGCCGGGGTTAGTATTGACATAGCCTCTGCGGGGATATTCTTTTGAAATTGTACAAGATTACGCGTTGCCATTAACACCGCATCATCAGCAGACAATCCTGGTTGACCCGCTACTGTAAGATCTTTTTGATAAGGACCCATAATGGCGCGAACGTTGTTGTTACCATCAATAACAACACCTAAACCATTGCCATCAACAAGAATACCATCGACAACTTGATCGAAACGAACAACTTGTCCACCTAATGCCGCTTTAGAGCGATTACGATTATATTTCAGTTGGTCATTGCTTAAACCTTCAAAAATTTGCTGATTGTCGGTAATGAAATTACGCGCCATATTCTCAACAGAGTTACCCGCCGTTTTAACGGTCATGCCGGTAATAGCATCAACAGTCCCTGTTGCTTGATTGATATTTACCTGTGCGTTTGGATTAGCTGCTTGAAAGTGACTGATGGCTTGAGCCTGCTCAGCGCTTAAACTCATTAAAGTATTTAGGCCCGTATCTTGAATTTGATTAACGTTTGGTACACCAGCAACGTCAAAATTTAAGATTTTATTAGCAGCATTACTTCCAGTAATGATATCGCTTGTTGATGCATGAACTTGACTAGATATAACGCTTAGCGGAACAGTCAGTGCAAAAGCAATGGCACTTGATATTAATGTATTCTTCATTGTAATCACCTTTTATTATTTGTGACCTTGAGCATGATAATTAAACATATAAGTCAACATCATTCGCTTTCATGGACACTTTATGGGTAAGAAAATTATTTACTTAGTTAGGGTGCCCATTTCTCAGACAAAAAATAATCAGGTATTTCCCTCTTTTACACTAGGTATTAACCCCCAGTGTTATTACTGCTTATCTATGTAGAGGAAAAAAGTAAAACAAAAAGCCAGCCTAAAATATTGATATACAGACTTAAAAAAAACAAAACCTTTAAATTTGTATTTTTATTTAAATAAACTTGGAATAAATATCCCACATCATCCGTTATCTAAGTGTCATTAACATAAACAAACCTTAGAGGAAGCAAACATGACTTCATTAAATAAAATTGCAAAAGTATTGGTAGTAAGCGGATTAAGTTGTTGGGTAAGTGTTGCACAAGCAAACACTATTCAAATTAATCAAGACGCCCAAGTTAATCAGAATACTCAATTATCTCAAGGAGTTGATAGCACTGATAATTCAGCACAAATGTCGGTACATTCAGACAGTTCCGCAACGAGTAATACACAAGTTACGGCTAATAACGCAGACAACAATCCGCAAGCCTCTTCTCCAAGTGAACCAGCGCAAAGCGAACCAACAGAGCAGCAAATCAGTAATAGCGTTAATGCAACAAGCGTTAAAGCTTTTGATAGCAATAATCAGATGGTTGCGATCCTAACAAATAATACGGGAAGCACTGTCAATATAACCGCTGGTGTTGCGGCCACGTTGAGCCAATCACTTACCCAAGTAAGCACAACAGAGCTACCAGAAGATGATATTCCCCAAGAGAGTGAAGCGACACCTGGTGAAGACTTAGCTGAACCTGAAGAGGTTGCTAGGGCGTCCAACCTTGATAGCCAAACGTCTTTTGCTAATACGTCGCAGCTGTCGCAGAATTTATCGCAAGGCATGTTTGAAAATATGTCAGTAGGCTTACAAAATGCCAGTGCGTTAGATACCGCCACCTCTTTAACTGGTTCCTCGCAACTGTCGCAGAGTTTGTCAGGAGATTTGCAAAACATTGCCGCTGCAGATGCAGCAGCACAAACCACACAGGTCTTGGAGCAAAGTATTAATGCCAATATTGTTAATTCAATTACCAGCGATACGCAAAGTGTTATTACTCAAAACGTGAATAGCCAAATTAGTCGTGTAGTTACTGAGCAGGTTAACGCTGAAATTGCTGCAGCAACTGCCGCTGAAGTGGTAAGCACTTTGGCAAGCGACTTAGCTATTGGCTTGTAATCTTACTGACTAACTTGTTAAATGCGCCAGTTACCCTGGCGCATCCTATTTAAGGAAATTAAGATGAAATATATGTTGAGCAGTTTAGGATGCATCCTTAGTATGCAAGTGATGGCAGCAACGCCAGAGACATTTACTTTTAGTGGTGAGGCTTCGCTGGCTTTAATAAACAACTCAGCGCTTAGTGTCGATGAGCTTGATGAAGTTTCCTCACAGGGTGACAGTGGCATTCAAAAAACGGCTGCGGTTACTGGCTTGTGGACGTTCAATAATAAAGCAAAGTTAACATCATCGTATCGATATAATGACCAAGATTATCATCAGTTAGATTCTTTTGATCTTGCCTTACATCAAGTCAGTATTGATGGGACCTATAAATGGCAGGAAAAAGATTTAGGGCTACGTTATGATGGTGCTAAAGCTAAGTTAGCTGGCGAGACATATTTAACCTTTCAACAAGCCAGTATTTACTTGGGAACTTTTCTTCAACCCCAAACATTTTTACGCACTAGCCTTAAAATAAAGCGTAAAGACTTTGCCGTAATAACTCGCCGAAATGCCAACACTTTTGGTGTAAGTACTGAATTATTTCACTTTATCAACGACGGTCGCACTATGCTGATGCTAGGGCTTAGCGCAGATAAAGAAACGGCAACAGACTCACAGTTTAATTATGGTGGCTATGGGGTTAACACTAAGTTATCTCAAAAATTTGAATTATTTGGCTTAGCTCACAAAGCAACTATCGGTTGGCGTTTTCAATCGAAAGATTTTCAAGCAGTCAGCAATAATGATATCCCTAGTCAGCGTGAATCAAAAGCAGATGAACATAGGCATATATTTCACGGACAGTGGCAGTTAAACGTTAACGAACATTTAGTGGTTATTGGCAACGTTGAATATGGCGACTACCGTTCAGAGCTTGATAGCCAAACATACACTCAAACCCTTTCGAATTTAGCGATTAAAGCGCAATTTTAACGGCTTACTATCGCGCCGACACCATAAATAGGGTCCTTACCGCGAGGACCCAAATCTATTGTTGATTCATTGAGCTTTTCTAATAATTGATTTCTGTTGACGCCAATTTTTGCAATTAAACAGGCTAAAGCTGCGGTTACGTAAGGTGCGGCAATCGATGTGCCTGACTCCCGCCCCACCCGCTGACCACTTTGTGCCGTTAAGACATTAACCCCTAAGGCAGAGTAATCGACATAATCACCGCGATTTGACCAACGGTAAGGTTGTTGAAATTGGTCAATAGCACTCACCGCAATAACATCTTTATAAGCCGCTGGAAACATCGGAGGAGCCGCCGGACCTTCATTACCGGCTGCAGCAATAATTAAAGCGCCCTTTGCCATGGCCGAAGTAAGCACAGCCTGCAAAATTTTATTATCTGGGCCCGCTAAACTCATATTGATCACTTTTACGTCTTGTTCTATTAGCCAATTTATTCCCGCTATCATCGCTGACAAAGTTGCACCCTGAACATAATCTGACTGCTGGTAAAATACTTCTGCCGAGTAAATTTGACCCTGTGGTAAAAGCGGTACCAACTGCTCGGTCTTACCAACCAATAAACTTGCGATCACGGTACCGTGTTGAACTGAGGCAGCTAATTCAGCAGGCAAAAAAGACTTTGCGGTAATACTTGCCTGCTTAAAAGCATCATGGTTTGTGTCTATTGCACTATCAACTAGACCAACTTTTACCTTTAGCTGACAAGCATTAAATGGGCTTTTAGTTTTTAGCTTTTCACCGACTACTTTTTTATCCGTAAGCTGACGGGCTTGACTTTGTGTTTGATAAATATGATTTCTAGCTAAACTCAGTGACGCTTTGGCAGAAAGTATATTTATTAACGCTTTCTTTGAGTCGAGAGCTTGTGGCACATTAAAACGTAACAATGTCATGCCCAAACCAGAATAACGAGATTCATTGATTATCACCGCACCCTGGCCAATTAAGCGTGCCTTATTAAGGTCGTCGGCTAAGAGTATCCATTGTCCCTTCACGGCTCGCCATCCCTGTTCTACCTCAACATCAAACCAAAGGTGTTTTCCTGTTACTGTTTCTATTGATAATGAATCAGGTAAAGCCGTAAGTGGCTCAGTCGTCAATTTATCAACATTGGGTAAGCGACTTAACGCAAATGGCGCTAGTTTACGCGGTACTTTTATTTTCTGGCTAATATCGCCTAAATTGCGATCTATTAGGGTTATATTTCCTAAAACATCACCGCTAGTGAGTTGTTTTGCCGGTAGCGATGTACTAAGAATTGAAATAAATATGGCGGTAAGTGGTAAGGTTTTCATGTTAGTCTTCAGCCTAAAAAATAAGTGTGTCGTTAATAAAACGTTTCAACTAAAAATAAATTTCCTTTTATGGAATAAATATTTTTTAGATACGTCTACTTAGTAGAGAGGAGTAAAAAATGAATAAACCTATAGAAAATATACTACCAATGCTAAGACGCTTTGCCTACTCTTTAACGGGTAATCCTGCTGATGCAGATGATTTAGTACAAACCACGCTAGAGAAAATACTCAATAAAGGTGTGCCTAGTGGAGTAGACGAAACTAGGTGGGCATTTAAGGTTTGTCGCAATGTTTGGATTGACGAATATCGGTCACGAAAAGTTAGGCAGAATGCGGTACTCAAACCAGAGCTTCAAGAGCCACAAACTGCTAATGAACACCAACAATTTGACAACAAAGAAACGCTGGCACACGTTAATAAAGCGATGAGTACCTTGCCTGACGATCAACGGGCAATTTTATCTTTAGTGGCCGTTCAAGGCATGTCATATAAAGAAGTGGCTTCTTCTATGGAGATCCCTGTTGGTACGGTGATGAGTCGGCTATCTCGAGCACGTGTTGCACTAATGGATATGATGAAACCCTATCAAATAGGAGCAGGCTTATGAAAATAGACAATGAAATATTGAGTGCATTTTTAGACGCCGAACTGAGCGAAGAAGCAATGGAAGAGGTCCGTTGTGCGCTAGAGACTGACGACGATTTAGTGATGCGTTTGGCTGACTTATCACAAGTTGATCACTGGGTTGACGAAAATGCTGCCATTATTGATAGGACTACAATGCCTGATGGTATCTTACTCTTAGCACAAACCTTAGATAAAAAAATAGCAGAAAATAAAGAAGACCAGACGCCTGAAAATGTTGTTAGCTTGTCACGCTGGAAAAGTGTTAACCAACGCATTAAAAAACATTACGCCTTAGCGGCAGGTATTTCGATGATATTTGGCGTAGGAACAATAACCCTAATGCAGTCAGAGCAAACAACTGCGATTACTGCAGAGATATCACAGGTGTTAGATAAGGCAAAAAGTGGTGAAATGTCGTCAACAGACCAAGGTGATAAGGTCATGGCTAATTTAAGTTTCACTAATCATGCGGGTAATTTTTGTCGACAGTTTCAGCACATTAATTTACAAGCGGCCAGTATCAACATTGCCTGTAAAGAAAATCAGCAGTGGCAGCTTAAAATCACCAAAAACGTAGCGTTTTCCCAAGATATTGAAAATTACCGTGTTGCCAGTAACAAGGCACAACTAGACAGCGCTATAGATGAGATGATCAAAGGACAAGCAATGGATAGCGCTCAAGAACAACGAGCAATAAACAATAACTGGCAAACAAATAAACAATAACCGAGGTACATTATGAAATCATTTATTCCCTTTTTATTCGTAACTTTATTAATATCAGCTTGTGCTTCTCAACCTGACTACCGCCCTGCAACTAAAGGGTCATCAGGTTATAGTGAGCAAAAAATTACCAGTGATAGGTATCGTGTACAATTTAAAATCATCTCTAACAGTGTCGCTGATGCAGCTGATTATGCGCTATTAAGATCCGCGGAGCTCACTCAAAAGCAAGGTTTTGATTGGTTTGTCGTGACCAATAAAGAAACTTTTGTTGAGTCTCAAAAAGTAGAGGTTGCCTCTGCATTTGGTTTATCGCATCAACAGCGCATTGAACGCCGTTGTGGCCTATTCAACTGTGAAACTTACCAACGCCCACATAGTGAAATAGGAATTGCCTTTAATAGCGGCAATAACCGTAAAGAAGTGCATAGTATTTTAGAGATTCGAATGGGCAAAGGCATTATGCCTAATGAATCGACTTATAGCGCCGTTGATGTGATTGAAAACTTGTCACAAAAACTGGATAAGCATTAGAAAAAACATGTGATAATAGCTAATGTAAACGCTAGCAATAATCACATAACTTGAGGTAGCTGTTAATCTACTTATTAAACCCGGTAACATGCATGTTACCGGGTTTTTCTATAACTAAAGGGTAAATATTCAAGGCCCCATCACTGTAAATAGCATAAGACACCTCTTTGAATGAATTAATACCCTTGCAAATCATCCGCTTACCTAACAATGAAAAACATAGCACTCATATTAATTTTAAATTAATGTGACCTGCAAAAGAATCGAATGCTAGAATACACAATAATTCAAATTAATCGGATCAGTTATGAAATATGTTGTATTGGTTATAATTATTGCCTTGGTAATTTTCTTTATTTCAAAAAGTTCAAATGATAAAAAAGCCGCGGTTGAAAATATAGCTATAGCTAACCAGTTCTTAGCTACAAATAAAACCCTTGAAAATGTTGTTGAAACAGCTTCAGGTTTGCAATATCTAGTATTGGAAAAAGGTGATGGATTAAAGCACCCAAGTGCCAGTTCAAAAGTGAAAGTGCATTATCATGGCTCTTTACTCGATGGCAGTGTATTTGACAGCTCAGTTGATCGCGGTGAACCCATTAGTTTTGGCTTAAACCAAGTGATACCTGGCTGGACTGAAGGTCTTCAATTAATGGTTGTTGGTGATAAATTTAAGTTTTTTATTCCATCTAGCTTAGGCTATGGCAATAAATCTGCAGGAAAAATAACCCCCGGTTCGTTACTTGTTTTTGAAGTGACACTACTCGACATTCAGTAAATAAAATATCTAAAACAGCAATAATAGAAATATCATTGCTGTTTTATTTAGTCAGATGATTAGGTCTTGCCAGCATATAATAGCCACTATATTTTGTATTGATAACAGCGAACATACGGCTGTTAACTACTCACCTTTGCACTGTAAACTGAATAGAACAATGCTAATAGCAAGCAAATAACAGCAGGAATTAATAAAGCATTAAACTTAAACATACTGAAAAAATAAGCACCAAATCCCCCACCTACAATAAATCCCGTTATTATCAGTAGAAACAATACCGCCTTTCTTTTATCAAAGAGTTCGCCTCGAAGTCTTGAACCTAACATAAGACCAAGATCGGTAAATAACCCAGTTACATGTGTTGTTCGAACAACAGCGCCACTATAGGTTGTCACTAGTGCATTTTGAAGCCCACATGCAGCTGAAGCTAAATAATGGCCAAATAGTGATCCCTTGGATAAGAAATACATTGATGCGAAAATAATGATTGCCTCCAAGATAAGCAGTCTACTGTAATTACGACCCAACTTTAACGAACCACTATTTAGGAAATAGCCTGATATGGCAGAGCCTACTAAGAAGCTAAGCAGAATTAAAACCAAATGAAGCGTATCAGAAAAACTTGAGTTTAAAACACCTACGCCAAGCAGTGTTGCTGTTCCAGATAAGTGTGAAATAGATTGGTGATTAAATCCTAAAAGTCCAACAGCGTTAATAAAGCCCGCAACCAGTGCTAAAACAAACGAGCCATACTCTACCCACCGAGGTAATTTTGATATCACGATAATCCTTTAATCACAAATGCCACGTTAAGCGCCGATTTGAGTGACTTATAGTTTTTGTGTAAGTGCGGCACTTATAGCGATAGTAAATAACAATATTAAAGCAGCAAGTCCTTTAATTACACCTTTTATACGTTTATATGAGAATTCATTATTCCTTTTATCGTAATGATCGATAATTTCAATCAAAAGATATAAAGCACCTAACAAAAGAGCAGCAAAAGAAAAATATACTGCATTACCTTGAAAGGTAACTTCACCTCTTCCCAGGAGGAGATAAAGAGTACCGCTATAGACACCATAACTGCCATAGCAAAGTAAAAAAATAATAAGTATTTTTTTAGCTACCCGCTGTGGTAAAGGGATATCATTTGGAACATAGTTTTCACTATTTTCTGACTGCTTTTCCCCACGACGCATACATTAGATCCTTGATAAGTTCGCTTATAAACTAAATATATATTTTATCGCAAAATAAATAATACTCATGTGCGTTAACATTAAAATCTAGTTCATCTTTAAATAACAGGGATTTTCAAATCAAAACTACCCATACAAAATCCCACGATATTTATCGTTTAGTATCGCAGGCAATCGTGTCTTAATTATAATCTTTCTGGAAAATTACAAAAAATACCATCGATATTTAATTCTTTTACTTTGGCAATGTCATCATAGTCATTAACCGTATAAACATAAACTTGTAACCCTTTTTGATGTGCGTCATCAACAAAGTCCTGATTGATAAAATCTAGACTTAAGTTGATGGATTGAGCATTAAGTTCAACGGCACAATCAGCATAAGAAAGAGGAACGCCTTCAAGCAAAACACCGATGGGTATTTGAGGATACAAATGTTTAAATTTATTTAATTCATGATGATCAAATGAAGAAACCATAAAATCAAGCTCAGACCAGCCCTTTTCTTTTATGTATTTATCTATTACATGATACGTTGCAATTGCGGTACTTCTTCCTTTTAATTCTATGTTTACTATCACGCTTTTATCAACAAGATCCAAGACTTCTTCAAGTGTTGGTATAAGTTCACCTTTTCCCGCGTCTAGTTGTCTTAGCTCAACAAAGGTTTTATCTTCAGTATAGCCTATACCATTAGTTGTTCTGTCTACTTTATCGTCATGTATAACAACAAGTTCACCTGTTTTACATACATATACATCTAATTCGATCGCATCAACATTTAACGCTAATGCTTTTTTAAAAGACCTTAGCGTGTTTTCAGGTTCATGACCCATTGCGCCACGATGTCCTATTTTTAGTATCTTTTTATCCAAAATTTATTTCTCTTTATTTTCTATAGTAAAATAATTAACACGACAATATCAATACGCATAGCGCTCATTAGCAGCCAACTGCTATAAAAACAGTTCTAGCACTTTAGAAAGCCGACCTAGCTTTTTAGTGCTTTTTTTAATGGTGTTAAATGAGACTCATAATTGCGCCATTGTTCAAGACCACTTTGATAAATAGGTTGTCGAACTTGCTCAGAGCTAGGCGTGCGAACAGCGCGTTTATTTGTATGAAAATCAATACAAGCTTGCTCAAAAGGAAGTCCACAATAGTCTAATATCCGCCTAACTTGGCTTTCCAGATCAGCAACCACATCTTCATACTGCACACGTAAAATCTTACCGGGTAATTCTTTGTCCCAATGGTCCATCAACTCAACATAACTACGATAATAATGTCCAATGTCTTCAAGATCATACGAAAACTGCTGCCCCTCACCAAACAATTGTTTGAAACCACTAAAACAACAGGACAAAGCATCGCGTCTCGCATCGATAATTTTCGCGTTAGGCAAGATCAGATTGATAAGCGCAATATGCCGGAAATTGTTTGGCATTTTATCGATAAAGAACATTGCTCCTTGGCGATGATGCCGAGTCTCTTCAATATACAGCTCGCCCATTTTAGTGAGGTCAGCAGCAGTAATATTGCTTAGAATACTCGGGTATTTGGGGGTGTCACGCGTGGCTTGTCGACCATTTAAGCGATGTGCTAGACCGATAATGTTGGCCAATTCCATTGTCCCATCGACCTGTGAGTGTGAAGAGAGTATTTGTTCTAAAAGTGTCGAGCCCGCTCTGGGTAGTCCAACAATAAATATAGGATCAGCAGCAGAGCAACCGGTTTGTTTATGGCGATTGAAAAACGCAGCGTCAAAATTATTTTTCTGAAATTCAAACGATAACTCGAGAGATTTGCTGTCAAATTTGTCTTGCTCGCTCTTGAGTTTGTTGCCGCGATGGTAAAAAGAGAAGGCTTCGTCAAAGAGCTCACTGTCTTCTAAATCTTTGCCAAGAGCAAAGCAAAAATGAATTTTATCATTTATCGATGTAGTGGCGCTTGCTTCTTGAACCCTCATTTGCTGACGTTCATCAGAGGTAAATCGGTAAGTTTTTAAATTGGCCAAACTCCAGAAAGCATCACCAAAGTCAGGTTTGAGATCGTAGCTTTTACGGTAAGCTTGGATCGCGTCTTCAACACGCCCCATCGTTTTTAATGCATGGCCAAGAGTTAAATAGATAGAATAATTAGCTGCGTTGCTATCCAATACACTTTCAAAGGTGCTTATAGCTGCTTCAAAATCTCCAGTGGCTTGTTGCGCATTGCCAAGACCAATTTTAAACGTTGCATTTTCCGGGTCTGAATCCAATAGAATTTTTGCTTGCTCAAGTGCCTTATTAAATTTTTGTCGTTTATGCAGAACATGAACATAGTCAAGGCGTGCTCTTTTGTAATTTGGTTCAAATTCAAGGCAGCTGGCTAATAAGAACTCCGCGTCATCAAGAATTTGAAACTTTGTTCCTAACTCAGCCAATAAGCGCATAGCTTCTGGTTGATGGGGATTGTCTTTGAGAAAATGACGACAGAGCCATTCAGCGCGATGTAATTGCTTTTGATATATTAAGCTAGAAACAGAAACTAATGCTGGCGGTAAACTGGAGAGCCAATCAGCACGTTTTTTTGCTTCCTGACGCATCGGATAACCAGGTTGGTCTGCTAAAGCGCGCCAACTTCCAAACAAAGCTGGATTTAAGGCGACTGCTTTTTCAAAGGATGCTATCGCTTGGCTAGTGTTCGCCATTGCTTTGTGAGTATAACCTTGCTCTTGATGCGCCCGGCCATGATCCGGTTGCTTTATAAGAATTTGATCAAGACTTGCCATAGCCAGATTATATTTTTGTTGTTTACGCTGACAGACTGCAAGACAATAAACACCTTCAATATGTCCTGGATTTTCCACAAGCATATCTTCTAGGTTCTTAGCTGCTTGGCTTAAGTGGCCTTTTTGAATCAAAAGTTGACACTGTTTAATAACTTGGTCTGGTTGAAGGTTTTTCAATTGATTTGGCAAAATAATGTCTCGGTAAATATCAAGAGATGGTTGATATTGTCTATAAATATACAAAAAAAATGGGTCGACGTTATTAAACGCCGACCCTATCTTATCTTAAAATACTTTAAAATAATGTAAAATGCTAATAATCATAGCTTATTCTAAAGCCAACTGTGCGAGGTCTCGTTGGTGAAACCCTAAAGACATTATCAGCTGAACCCGCTGCAACTTGTCCAAGAGAATCGGTAGCATTGTCAATGAAGAGTGTTGCTTTCCAGTCATCTTTTCCAATAGAGGCAGATAGGTTAACTTGATTATAAGACGGTAACTCGACACGATCAGCAGCAACTAAGCTATTAAAACGTGAGTC
This sequence comes from Colwellia sp. BRX8-7, assembly GCF_014077275.1. Taxonomy (NCBI): domain Bacteria; kingdom Pseudomonadati; phylum Pseudomonadota; class Gammaproteobacteria; order Alteromonadales; family Colwelliaceae; genus Colwellia; species Colwellia sp. BRX8-7. The sequence goes on from NZ_JACGVP010000014.1 coordinate 55,294, forward strand.
TGTCCATTTAAATACGCCTTGAAAAACAGCAGCAAAGTCGCCGATATTTTGATAGTAACGCGCGCCAACCACACCTTCATTTTCTGGTGCGTAAGGGAGATTAGACCCTACTGGTGTGATATTAACTAAGGTGTTTGGAATATCAGTCAACTCTGAATCAATGTAACTAAATGAGCCAAAAAGGTCGACATTATCGGTCGCAGCCCAGTTAAGTTCAAATTCAACACCATTGATATCAGCAGAGCCAACATTATCAAAGAATGAGCTATTAGCGATACTAAGATCAAGAACGCCTTGCTGCATGTCACTGAAATCAACATTGTATATCGCGCCATTAAAACGCAAAGTATTATTAAGCCAAGTTGTTTTCCAGCCTAATTCAACACTAACAACATCATCGGTATCAAAAGTAGCAGGAATGCCACCAGTGCCAACTGCACGATTGAATCCGCCGCCTCTAAAGCCTTCAGAATACGTAGCATAAAACATCGCGTCAGCATTCATTTCCCAGCGTATATTAGCTTTGTAAATGGTTCCCGATATCGTTGCAGGCGATAAACCAGCCAGTCTTGAATCGACATTGGTTCCGGCATCTGCCTCTGGTCCAGATGCTCTTTGACCGAAAGGAGATTGTCCCATCAAGCCCATTTCAATATTATAGTGACGTGCACCAACTGTTACGGTTACCTCTTCAGTAACGTCGTAAGCAAGCTCACCAAATACAGACATTTCTTCACGGTCTGATTGATAATCATTGAAATAAGTTACGCCCGGCGGTCGAGCACTGCCATCGGTGTTAGTGAAAGCACCCGGTATCGGAAAGTTTGGTGAAAATCCAGCGGCAATAGAACCCGCATAAGTAAAGTCAGTTAACGTATTAAGTTGCTGATCATCATAGAAAACACCACCAATCGCTCTAAAACGGTCTTCCGCATTGGTTGCAACACGAATTTCGTGCACAACGCGTTCTGTTTCAAACTGCTCTGAAGTAGTCATCACAGGACTAAAGCATTCATCATAACCTGGGTAACTACAAATGTAGTAAGGAACATATGGTCCTATTTCTATATAAGCAGTATAGTCAGTATTACCTTGGAACGTGCGGTTGGTGAACGAGCCGTTATAAATAACTTCAAGGCCGCCAAGCATTCCATTCAACGTCCACTGTGTTAGGTCAACTTTATCATCACCAGCCGTCGGCGAAAAAGTGGCTGTATTTAAGTCGTCTTCAGTACTAATAGACGGATCATATTCAAAAGAACCTTCAGTATCTAGCTGTTGGTTTGTGTGCTGTACTAACAAATCCCATTCGTCGTTGATTTGCCATAAGCCACTAATTCTAACGCCACGGTGTGTCGCTTCATTGTAATCATCTTTTGCAAGTGTAGAGTTACTGACTACTTGTCGAGATGAAGGAACGCTGCCACCCAGTGCTGGATTAGTTAATGGTAATTGCGTTGTAGACAGCGCATTATCAATAAATCCACCATCAGTAGAATTATAAGCTGCAATTCGTATAGCAAACTCATCTTCTATAATAGGAAGATTGACATAACCTTCAGTTTTATTACTGATGCCACCACTCTTGGTAGATGACATACCTACCTCGCCACCGGCTCTAAATTCGTTCAATTCCGGTTTGTTGGTAATAAGGCGAACGGTACCTGCCTGTGAACTAGCGCCAAACAATGTGCCTTGAGGACCTTTTAACACTTCGATACGTTGCAGATCAACCGCATATAAATCTATATTACGACCTGGAGTAGTGATTGGAGTTTCATCAAGGTAAAAAGCAACGCTTGGCTCGCCCCCTATACCTGCAAGTCTAACATCAGCACGACCGGCGGATACACCACGGATATAGGTTTCTTGCTTACCAGGACCTTGACCTTCAGAGCTAACACCCGGTAGTAATGCAATATAATCTTCAAAGCTGTCAATACCCAGTTGCTGAAGTTGTGCTCCACTAATGGCTTGAACAGCAAGCGGTACTGCTTGTTGGTTTTCTGAACGGCGAGTTGAAGTAACCGTTATAGTTTCGATCTGGCGCTCAGTCTCAACTTTTTTGTCTTCTGCTTTACTCTTTTCCTGAGCTTGAACGGCACTACTACTCAATGCAAGAGCGATTGCCATGGTCAATACGGTTTTAACTGGTCGGTTTTTATGATACATAAGTACCCTCGTTGATTATTTTCTGTGACTTAGCAGATACTAAGTAAATTAATAGATCAATATCGAAGCAAAACGCTTATCAAGTGACAGCCTTTTGCTTCTTTGTGACAAACCGTCAAAAGTTTTCGCAAACAGCTGTGTCGTTAAAATAGCCTGTAATATAACTTAATGATTAATATCACAGAAATTTTTAAGTTGTAGCATACTACAATATCGGAAAGATTACTGAATATAGCTAAAATAAACAGCAAACTTCGGTGAAAAGATGGTATTTTGAAGAAGTAACGTTTAGAACGACTCACGGGGTTTATTTAAGCTTGTGGCGATAAACTCTTAAAGGGTTAAAGAGTTTATCGCATTAAATACCTTACTTGACGACACTTTCCCCTGACTTTGCCGCTTTATATTCCGCATGCATAAATGCCCAGACAGATATAATACCCACAGCTGAAATCAATATAAGCATATTCATAAAGCTAGACCAACCACCCGCACTATCAGCTAACCTGCCGCCAATAAAAGCAAATGTTGCACTGGCCGCAAAACCAAAAGCATCAATAAAACTCACTAATTTTGCACTGTGGGGTCCACCATATTCGATAGAGAATATTGACATAGGTAGGTAATAAGCGGGAGAAATTGAAAAGGCGAATAAGAAAATTGCGCTCAAAGCGACAATGTAATTCACTTCAACACTCAAATCAAACCAAGATAAATACTTCAGGGTCAGGATACTCAATAAACTCAGAGTCATCGCTATCGTTAATACGGTGCGAATACCTTTCTTTGAAAATCGGTCGTAAAATGCTATCGAAGCTAACAATCCAGCCAAAGAACCTACGGGGAAAATAGTAGAAGCCATTGCTGCTTGTGAAGGAGATAATTGATAGGTTTCCATAAGATAAACGGCAACAAAGTCTAAAAAGGCCATCATACAAGTAAGCATCATTAGCATTAGCACCACGAGCCAAACTCTCGGACTTTTAATAAATGCCAACATACCTGCACCCATACTCGTATCTTGAAGTGGGTGGTTATATTTGTTATCAACTGCCTGCTTTGCTGCTTTGGCTAGCGCTATACCTTCGGCACTGGTATCAGTATGATCACTTTCAATTTCTCTAAAAAAGTTGGGGTTTTCTGGTTTTTCTTGTAGAAAAAAATAACAACCAATAAAAACAACCAGTCCAAAAGCCGCAGCCATGAAAGCGACTGAACGCCAATCCATAAAGCTTAATAACCAACCAAAGAATAAAGTCGCTAACACAACACTAAATCTAGAGCTGGTAGAAATAATACTCCAAACTCGCCCGTAATGATGAGGGTGATACCATTCGCCAACCAGTTTGGTCATCGCTGGCCAACCTGAAGATTTTGTACAGTACAATAGGAATGAAAAAACAGTAAAAGCCATTACATTAGGAGAGAGTCCAAAAGCAATAACAAAGAGCGCCGTTAGAAAAATGCCAATCAAAAAAGTAAAGCGCCCACCTATAATATCAGCAAGGGGCCCCCAAATGAGCTTGCCAACCAATGCACCTAAAGTACCATAAGCAGCAAAATCACCCAGATTAGTTTTTGTTAAGGCTAAGGTTTCATCGGCAAGCAAGGCAGGACTAAGAATAGTGACCATTTGACGACAAATCATCATGGCGGCATAGCCAAGATACATGGCGATAATAATATTTAATTGCTTTGGGGGTCGGTTAGACATAATTTCTCTGTGAACAGTTGTAATATAGTTAATGGTACTCCTATAAGACAATGGCTCTGTTGGGTTAATGATTATGGATTCGATGATACTATGTTATTCAGTAATTTACGTCAAATACGCCAAAAAAATTAGCCTTATATCAAACTGACAATAATTACAGGTGCACTACTTTCAAATAAAGTGACGATATTTTATTCAAGAATATTTTGAGTTTAGATTAAACAGATAATAGTTACAGTATCTATCGTTTATAACAACAGAGTTATTAGCGCAATATAATTCAAGAGAAAAAATATAAACGATGTAGATGATGACTTGCAATAATGGGGGGATTTTAACTAACTAGGAAGTTCAGAAAAAGGTGGTACCCGGAGACGGACTTGAACCGTCACACTCTATGAGCGAGGGATTTTAAATCCCTTGTGTCTACCAATTCCACCACCCGGGCATCGGATAATTCTTTTTAAAGTAGAGATTGGCTCCCTACTAACTCTTAATTACTAAGAGATTTTTACTATCTAGCTTGACGCTAAATATTGGAGCGGCTAACGAGACTCGAACTCGTGACATTCACGTTGGCAACGTGATGCTCTACCAGCTGAGCTACAGCCGCTTCGTAGATTAAGTAATATAATATCATTACTTAAGGTTTTCTTTTCTTTAATAAAATTTGGAGCGGCTAACGAGACTCGAACTCGTGACATTCACGTTGGCAACGTGATGCTCTACCAGCTGAGCTACAGCCGCTTCATAACTTGCTATTACAAACAAGGTTTAAATTTTATCTGCATGCGCCAACATACACCATCTTAACTACCCACTTTACTCTGTTAAAAACAAAGTGGTACCCGGAGACGGACTTGAACCGTCACACTCTATGAGCGAGGGATTTTAAATCCCTTGTGTCTACCAATTCCACCACCCGGGCATCGGATAATTATTTTTTATAGTAGTGATTGGTTCCCTACTTCTTAGTATTTAAACTAAGTCCTTCATACATCCAACACTTATAAATAAGTAATGGAGGCGGGTCCCGGAGTCGAACCGAGGTCCACGGATTTGCAATCCGCTGCATAGCCATTCTGCCAACCCGCCGAATCCTTTGAATAGATAACGATTTAAAATAATCATTATAAATCAAACTTGGAGCGGCTAACGAGACTCGAACTCGTGACATTCACGTTGGCAACGTGATGCTCTACCAGCTGAGCTACAGCCGCTTCATCTGCTGACTCCCTGTCAACTTGGGACGCATTCTACATTGAAATTATTTGGAGTCAACAGTTTAATTTCAATTTTGTTTTGACTGCTCAAAAAGCGGCTAATTTGACGTTTTTTTAACTAAATATATCATTTTCTAGCTATTTTGTTTTGCTAACTCTGGCCAAGCTACTTTAAAATATGCCAGCATTGACCAAAAAGTAAGCACTGTGGCTATCGCATAAAAGCTGTAAGCGATAAACATTAATATTTCATGTGGAAAATTAAACAGAATTAACGGAATATCATAATCAGGTTGCCAAATTAATCCCATAATACCTAGCATTTGCGCAGCTGTTTTATATTTCCCCATTTGAGAAACAGCAATTTCATCGCGTTTACCGCGTGAAGACATAAATTCACGCAAGGCACTAATAAAAATTTCACGAGCAATCATTAATATTGCTGAAATTGAAATCCACCACAGTTGATAATCTTGAATAAGTAGCACTAAAGCAGCAACAACCATTAATTTATCAGCTACTGGGTCGATAAAGGCGCCAAATGCTGAAGATTGGTTTAATTTACGTGCTAGATAGCCATCAAGAGCATCACTAATAGCAGCAAGCCAGAATACGGCAAATGCGCCGAAATGATTCCATGAGACTGGTAAATAAAATACCACTAAAAAAACAGGTATTAATACTATCCGAAACATGGTGATTTGATTTGGAATGGTCCACATAAATTTATTTTACTACTAAAGCAACAAGCGTTACCGCATTCTACACATTACAGGCAGAGACGTAAATTTTTATCAAAAAATAGCAATAATAAGTGTAGACAACAAAGGTGGGTTTATTACAGGAAGACGTTTAACTTATTTATCATGTAAGGCGTTATATATTGTATCGGCTAAAACAGCACTAATACCAGGCACCTTTTCAAGTATTGACCTATCGGCTTGCATAACTTCTTGGAGCCCACCTAAATATTTTAATAAGGCTTGACGTTTTTTCGCGCCAATTCCTTCAATAGATTCAAGTGTCGATTTTTTGCTGGCTTTTTGACGCTTGGCTCGATGTCCTGTAATGGCAAAACGATGTGATTCATCACGAATATGCTGTACTAAGTGTAAAGCTGGTGAGGTTGATGGTAATGAAATTAGCTGATGACTACCTGCTAAGATTAGCGTTTCAAGTCCAGGCTTACGCCCTTCTCCTTTAGCGACACCAACTAATAGTGGGATTTTTTCTAAAGCGGTATCTGTTTGCCATTGAGCAAAAAATGCTTCTGCTTTTGATAATTGTCCTTTACCGCCATCAATAAAAACAATGTCAGGCATATTTTCCATGGTGTTCACCTTGCCATAACGTTTGTTAAGCGCAAACGCCATCGCCGCATAATCATCACCCGGTGTAATGCCATAAACATTATAACGACGATAATCACTTTTTAAAGGCCCTTCTTGATTGAACACCACATTAGATGCAACGGTTTGTTGCCCCATGGTATGACTAATATCAAAACACTCAATTCGGTTAATGCCATTATCAAGTTCAAAAACTTCATTTAATGCCGAAAAACGCGCTTGCATTGACGCTTTATGACTATTCTTAGTGACTAATGCATTTTGCGCATTGGTACAGGCCAACTTTAAATATTGGGCACGTTCGCTGCGAACACTCGTTGATATTTTAACATTGCGCTCGGCTTGCTCACTCAAAAGCTTAGTAAGCTCTTCAATGTGTTCAAAACTTTCACTGATCACTATTTCTTTAGGTATCGCAGCACTTTTCAAGTCTTGCCCTAAGTAATGCTGGCTTATAAAAGCTTGGTAAACGTCTGCTTGTTCCGTTTCGGCAGGAATACTAGGGAAATAGCTTTTGCTACCCAGTATCTTTTGATCACGTATAAATAAAACGTGTACACAAACCTGTGATTTCTCAATATAGATACCGATAACATCAAGTTCAGCGACAATACCACTGACAAACTGTTGCTTTTGAACTTGTCGTAACGTAGCGATTTGATCTCGGTACTTAGCCGCAGCCTCAAAGTCTAATGTGTGGCTAGCTTGTTCCATTTCAACCACTAAACTATCAATAACCGTTGAGCTTTTTCCTCGTAAAAATAGTTTAGCTAAGTCAACTTGTTGCTGGTAATCAACCGCTGATATTTTATCGACACAGGGTGCAGAACAACGATTTAATTGATACTGCAAACAAGGACGACTGCGCGCACGATAATAACTATCTTCGCATTGACGAACCGGAAATAACTTTTGCATTAAACGAAGGCTTTCCCAAACAGCACCAACAGTTGGATATGGACCAAAGTATTCACCTTTAACTTTTTTACCGCCTCGGTGAACGCCTAGCTTAGGATGTTTATGGTCTGTTATTAGTAAATAGGGGTAAGACTTATCATCTCGTAATAAAATATTATATTTAGGGAGATATTTTTTAATGTAGTTGTTTTCAAGAATTAACGCTTCGCCCTCAGTATGAGTAACAGTAACGTCAATCGCCATAATATGGCTGACTAATACTTTGGTTTTGGTGCTGCCGACATCTTTACGAAAGTAACTGGCAAGGCGTTTTCTAAGCTGTTTAGCTTTTCCTACATAGATAACCGTTTGGTGTTTATCGTACATCCGATAAACACCCGCTTGCTCAGAAACGGAAGAAAGAAAAGCATGGTGATCAAAAAGAGATTGAGAAATTGACAAGGTTTATAATGTTTCTGTTTTGATCATACCATGACGAATAGCGAGATGAGTAAGTTCTACATCATTACCAACGTTTAACTTTTCAAACATTCTGTATCGGTAACTATTAATCGTTTTAGTACTTAAAATGAGTTGTTCTGAAATATGGGGGACTTTTTCGCCACGGGTGATCATCAACATAATTTGAAGTTCACGTTCAGACAAGGTATTGAATGGATTTTCTTCATTCGATTTAAACTGACTTAATGCCATTTGTTGAGCAATATCTGGCGTTATGTAACGTTGACCACTGTTTACTGCTCGAATAGCGTTAACCATTTCATCAGCACCAGCACCTTTAGTTAAATAACCTGCAGCGCCAATTTGCATGACCTTGGTAGGAATAGGGTCTTCTGAATACACAGTTAACACGATAACTTTTATGTCAGGTGAATAACGAATTATTTTTTTAGTCGCTTCTAAACCACCTATCCCCGGCATGTTCATGTCCATTAACACAACATCGGGTTGACTTTTACGACAAAATTGTACGGCTTCTTCTCCTGTTTCGGCCTCGCCTATGACTTTAAGTCCTTTTACGTCGTCTAGAATTCTACGTATTCCTGTACGAACTAACTCATGATCATCGACCAATAAAACATTTATCAACGGAGGTTCACCTTAATTTACAATTTTTATTATCTTGGAGAATACTGTAAGAAATATTCCTTATATGATTAGAGCATATAGGGTATTAGCAAGCAGTACAATTGAATTCAACCATCTTACATTGAAAAAGTGCAGCATAGTTATAGCACTGCTTTATTAACCTACTGTTAGGCTAAATTTTAACTAGAGATCATGCTTCTTTAACCAATTATTTAACAAACCAATTTGACCATTTTTATAAGCAGCATAAGTCAATCTAACCGCATTACTTAAAATGACGCTGTCCGTCCATTTCGTCTGCTCGGCTATGAGTTCGTAACAATTTTGTGCTTCTGGAGACAAATAGCCACGCATTTCTTTTTTGCCATTCTCTTTTTGTCGTTCGCGATAGCGTTTTTGTTTCTCTGCGTTACTAAATGCTTTTTTATTCTCTTTCATCAGTGAGTTACCAAATTATCTAAAATAAAAACAAGGTTATGCGTAACCAAATAATATATAAAAAAATGATAATAATCTAACTTTATATTAATAAAACTCAAATAAAGCACTGCTCGGAGTTGTTTAGTGTACAGGTGTTCGCTAAAGTAGCGAATAATTTAATTACTGAAAATAAAGTGACCTCATGTTAGATCAAAATTCATACTCTAAAGAAGACTTAGTAAAAGCAGGAACTGGCGAAATGTTTGGCGAAGGAAATAGTCAATTACCTTCAGACAATATGTTGATGATGGACCGAATTATTTCTATCACTGAAGATGGTGGTGAATATGGTAAAGGTGAGATTATTGCTGAACTTGATATTAGCCCAGACCTTTGGTTTTTTGATTGTCACTTTAAAGGCGACCCTGTTATGCCTGGTTGTTTAGGCTTAGATGCTATGTGGCAACTCGTTGGTTTCTTCCTTGGTTGGTCAGGTGGTCCAGGTCGCGGTAGAGCGTTGGGTGTAGGTGAAGTTAAATTTACAGGTCAAATTTTACCGACCAACAAAAAAGTGACTTATAAAATCACTTTAAAGCGTGTTATCAAGCGCAAATTGTTTATGGGTATTGCTGATGGTGAAGTATTAGTTGATGGCAAGGTTATCTATACTGCTAAAGATTTAAAAGTAGGCTTATTTACTGACACTACTTCATTTTAGTCTTGTTTTATCTAAGACTTATCTAAGACTCATATAATAATACCTTACGTTATTTATGTTAAAGCCTACTTTTAGACAGTAGGCTTTTTTATTTTATTAATTCCTGCCTTTATTTGCGATATTCTGCTAAATTAACCTTATTAAACTTATCCCGCTATTCTTAAAATTATCCTTATGATCAAGTTACCCTCAAGTATTTATAACAGTACCAAATTAGTCTTTATCTTAATGATTTCGCTGGTTTTAGTTTTTATTCTTAACAGTGTATGGCAGTTTATCAGTCATATCGATGAACTTTCTTTTAGTGAAAATTCTCCTTTAGTAACAAGTGATTTTAGCTACGCTATTGACCATGACAATAGTTTAAATATCAAGACTCTCATTAAAAGCAAAGAGGCCGAAGCGCGATTCACTCCCTCGTTAGCTAATGATATTCCTTACGCACTAGGTCTTCAATCCTATTGGGTTAAAATTAATATTAATAACAACACACCAAACACTCAAAGTGTTGTATTGCATGCCGATAACAGCATGCTAGCCTTCTTTGATGTTTATAAAGTCAATGCTATGTTAGAAAGCGCGACTCAAATCGCTCAGCAAAAGGCAACATTTGAACAAGACACCTTATTAGATGTATTTCCTCATGTAGCTTTTGATCTGCTTCCAAAAAGCACGATGCAAGTTATTGTGCATGTAAAAAGTGATGGCCCACCAAATGTACCTTTGACCCTCTACAACAAAGACAACTTTAATAAGCGTATCGATTATTCGCAAATTGTTTATGGAATATTTATTGGCATTATTCTTTTAATGGCAATATATAACCTTGTTTTATATTTTGCGATAAAAGATAAGGTGTACTTGGTATATATTGGCTATTTATTATCTTCTTTTACCGTTTTAGCTGGATTAACTGGTTATGGGTATCTCATTTTTTCTAAAGATGTTCAATATTTTATTCATCAGTATTTATTATTCATCAATTATTATTTGATATTCTTCCTACTTCTTTTCTCGTTATACTTTTTACGTTATGACCAAACAAAAAGCACCCTCTATAAAATTGGAATGATATCAGCTGGGCTATTAATAGTAGTCGCTTTCTATTCACTGACCTTAGACCAAATTGCACAAACCAAACTATTTTTTTCAATTCAGCCATTCTTTTATCTATTTTCATTATTTATCATTTTTAGAAGATTATCTAAAGACTTTGCCTGGGCACGATTTTATTTTATTTCATGGGTACCTTTCCTAGCTGGGGCAGCAATTCAACCACTCGTGTTATTAAATTATGTTGATTCAACATTCATTACACGTAATGCATTTTTATTTGCTGTGATGATTGAAATTACTTTTATGGCTTTTGCACTCGCGGAGCGAATGCGCAGAAACGATCAAGATAGAATTTATGACATTTGTTACCATGATTTTACTAAATTACCCCGTAAGTCGATGCTTGAAAACGCGATGAACGAAATGAAAATTTCGGGTAAAAACGATTTTTGTGTCATGATAATTAAACCAGAACATATCGAACAAATATCACTTTATATTGATGATAAAGCTAACGCGGCTTTATTTAAACGCCTAAGTCGTCGCTTAAGCTCATTGTTCATTCATAATGATGCTATCGTAAAATTATCTTCTAACCACGAAAAAATTTGTTTTTTAGAAAATAACTGCCTGGCTATAATCGTTAATAACGAGAAAAATCAGCAAGACTTGCCTGTTTTGATCAAATCAATACAACAGCTTACCTCTGAGACATTTCAAATAGATGACCTTAAGTTACCCTTGTCAGCAGTAATTGGTGTCGCTAACCACCCAGAACATGGCAGTGCTAACTACTTATTGATTAATCATGCCCAGTTAGCGGTAAACGATGCGCAACTTGTCTATGGACGTTGGGCTTATTATCAAAGCGAAAAATCAGATCACACCAGTTACTTGCTCAAACTTGCCACCGATTTAAAAGAAGCAATAGAGAATGACACATTAGCTATATACCATCAGCCACAAATCGATCTTAAAACCTTACGTGTATGCAGTAGCGAGTGTCTAATTCGTTGGGAACATCCTCGTGAAGGTTTCATCTCACCTGACATTTTTATTCCTTTAGCCGAAGATTTAGGTCTTATTAATCAACTAACGTTATGGGTTATTAAGCGCGCTTTAGCACAGCATCAACAAATTTTAGTCAATAATAATCATATGGTCTCAATTAATATTAGTGGTAAAGATATTGCTCATGAACACTTTTTTACTAATGCTCTAAGTATTATTGAAGAAAGTGGCATAGCCGCTGACAAAATAATTTTAGAGTTAACTGAATCGGCGTCAATTAGCCATAACAAGCAATCTCTTGAGTTAATCCAAAAATTAGGCGATTTAGGTTTTACTATTAGTATTGATGACTTTGGCACAGGATATTCATCCATGGCGCAAATTAGCCATCTTCCTTTTCAAGAGCTCAAAGTTGACCGACTATTTGTTGAGAATGTTAATGATGATCACAAACGTAAAACCATTGCTGAAGCTACGGTTAAAATGGCAAAGGGTTTAGGTTTAGAAGTTGTTGCTGAAGGTATTAATAGCCAAGAAGATGAGGACACATTACGTAGTTTTGGCTGCGATATTGGCCAAGGCTACTATTACGCAAAACCAATGCCCATTGATGATTACCTTGACTGGTTGGCTTCACAAAACAATGGCCGAACACAAAAGCGTGTCGACCTTGATGGTGAGTTCATTCCTGCTGATAAAATCTAGAATAATCTATTTTCTAAAGTTTTACCGTTAGTTAATTGTGAATATTGCCATTTGTGTTGATGACAAAGCTTTAATATTTGTAAATCTAACGGTTCGCTTTCAGGAGAAATGATACCGGTAGTGATTAAAAACTCATTGTTTTGCGTCTGTTCAATATGCTGTACATCGGCAACGCCAGCCATTAAAGGTAAGAAGTTATCGTACGCCTTCCTCATTCTAATCGTTAAGAAACCTTGCTGATCTTCGCTTTGCAAGTTTTGATGTTGTTTTAATTGTCCCTTCTCTATATATAAGACTTGGCTACATAACCGCTCTAGTTCACTCAAATCATGAGAACTTAAAATAAAGGTCATTTCTGATGATAATGAAGCAACGAGCTGACGAACTTCTCGTGCATTTATCGGGTCAAGTCCCGCTGTCGCTTCATCCAACATAACTATTTCTGGCGAGCCAATTAACGTTTGGGCAATAGCAACACGTTTACGCATGCCATGTGATAACTCATCAGGCTTGGCTTTTAGCGTGTCAGCTAAGCCAACAAGCTCTAACGTTCTTTGTGCTTCTTTTTGAGCATTCTTGCGAGTTAGACCTTGCAGTTGGGCATAAAAGGTTAATTGATGTGCAATAGAAAAACGTGGGTCAAACTGAGCATCTTGTGGTAAAGCCGCTAATCTGCCGAATAGGTTGGCGTCTCCAGCCCTTAATCCTGCAATAGTGATAGTGCCGCTACTGGGCAACAGATAACCACATAAAAGGCTAAATAAAGTTGTTTTACCAGCACCATTGGGTCCAACTAAAGCAATGGGTTGCCCTTTTTCTATACTGAATGATACGTTGTCTAAAGCTAGATGATCGCCAAATGATTTTGAAAGATTATCAACTTGAATTAATGGCGCAGATTGGCTATTGAGTAAACTCATATTGATGCCCTCTTTAGTAGTTTATCCGCAACAAATAACAAGACAATTGTTTGTAATATAGGAATTAAATAATGGTAAAAATCGAGTCCATCTAATGAAACTACACTGCTAATTTGTGTACCCGGAAAAATAAAGTTAAGAAAAAGTCCACTGTCTAATTGAAATTGAATAAAACCTATCAATAGTGCTCCTATGGTATAAAACAAAATACCAGCAACAATACTCATTTTTGCTGAGGATAAAATACTATTAAAAAATGACATCAGAGCAATGAAAGGTAAAATTATAATTGCTAATTCAATAAACAAAACTGCAGCTTGTTTTAATGCCGGTAAAAACAAAGCATTATCACGAACTGTGGCTAAAATAACACATGCCACTAACGTTAGTAATATAAGACTAACAAGTGTAAGGAATTGACCTAAAAATCGTCCTAGCAGTATTTCACTGCGTGAGGCTCTTAAAGTAATAAAACGAAGCGTTCCGCGAGCACGGTCGGAACAAGTTTGATCACTACTGACTAAAAAAGTGAATATTGGAAATGAATAAACCGCGACTAGCCAATAAATAGAAAATTCAGCAACGGGCCATTTCAACAAAGCACTTACTCCCAATGAACCAAATAAAGTACTTGCTGCCACCTTAAATCCATCGGAAAAAACCAGTTCAGTGGCTGAGCTGATCACATAAGTCAAAAGTATGAACCAAACAGCACAAAATGCCGTTAAGGCGATTAAGCCATTTTTAGTATTAAAAATACGCTTCAATTCAAATTGCGTGAGAATAGATAGTCTATGGATGTTCAACAAATTAACGCCTGCTAGTGATTATTTTTCAATACCATAAAGGCACAGCTAACAAAATGCGAGTGTTATTTTGTTTCAAACAGTGGCAATAACATCAGCGCTCGACATTGAGTTTACAAATAAAAAAGCCAATCAAAATTGATTGGCTTTACTGATACACCTAAAGAAGGGGGAAAATAAACTTAAGCTCTACGAGTAACGACTGACTCACTCAGTTGTGCCAACAAGACTTCTGTATCAGACCAGCCAATACAAGCATCGGTAATACTTTGACCATATGTCGCCACTTCTCCGTCAATCAAGTCTTGGCGACCTTCTACTAAGTGACTTTCAACCATGACACCGAAAATATTGTCATTCCCGCCACTAATTTGCTGACAAACATCATCGCAAACGAGCATTTGATTTTTAAACTTTTTACTACTGTTAGCATGACTAAAGTCAATCATGATCTTGGTATTAAGCGAAGACTTCTCTAATTGCTCAGTCACAATTTTTACACTGTCTGCGTCAAAATTTGTCGATTTACCGCCTCGTAAAATAATATGACAATCTTTATTACCCGTTGTTTGAACAATAGCAGAATGACCATATTTAGTGACCGACAAAAAATGATGAGAAGCACTTGCTGCGCCAATTGCATCTATTGCCACTTTAATGGTGCCATCTGTACCATTTTTAAATCCGACTGGACAAGATAAGCCTGAGGCGAGTTCTCGATGAACTTGGCTTTCAGTAGTACGAGCTCCGATTGCTCCCCAACACATAAAATCAGCCATATACTGTGGTGTTATCATGTCTAAAAACTCACCCGCTGTCGGCATCCCCATATCATTGAGGTCGAGTAATAATTTACGGCCAATACGAAGACCGTCATTAAGCTTAAAGGTGTTATCCATGTAAGGGTCATTAATTAAGCCCTTCCAACCCACCGTTGTTCTTGGCTTTTCGAAATAAACTCGCATAACAATTTCAAGCGTGTCTTCATACTTTTTACGCAGTTTAACTAGTCGCTGGCCATATTCTAATGCTGCATCTGTGTCATGTATTGAACAAGGACCAATGACAACGAGCAAGCGATCATCTTTATTATTAAAAATGTTACTAATGGCTTTACGTGCAGAAAATACCGACTTAGATGCTTCTTGAGAAGCTGGAAATCGCTCAATAAGTGCGATTGGAGGTAATAATTCTTTTATTTTACTGATGCGAACGTCGTCGGTTTGGTAGAACATAGTCATTTCTCTTTACTTCAATGCTAAAAAGTACAGTTATTGCACCGCTTAGAATTTATTTTCATTGTGTATGTCTAACTCGCTGGCTAGACTCCTAGATGGGTAACCCATCAACAACTTAGCAGTGTTAATCGGACAATACCAATAGAAAATGCCTTAAAAACAATATATCGATAATGTTGGCAACAATGGTGATTTTTCGACAATAATCAACGCGACTTTAGTCAATTTATTTTACCTCTACACTTGAAAAACAAATATTTTGCCACACATACACCATATTAATAATTAATTTACTTTTCTTATGTGGCGTACTTTTTCGATAACCCTGTTTTTATTTGTCTTAGCTGCCACGGCTAATGCTTTACCTATTGAAAATTCAGCTAATAGCGATTTAACTTTTTCTAGTATATCGACCATTGGAAAAAGTCACTCGCACCCGACATCAAACTTTTCGGTATTAATAGATAATATTGCCCCCGATGATGTGGTTAACTTACCGCGCTTAAATCTAATTTCCGCCTCTTTATTTATTAATGAAATACAAACCACGCCAAACTATCTTCTCGTTACTGAGTTTTTTACGCTAAAACTCTCTGCAAGTTTATTTAAAAATCTTGCAAACCCTCCTGCTAAACTTAATTGGTATGAACAACTCAGTCATCGTTCAAACTCTAATCGACTTGCTGGTTGGAAAGATGGCAATACGCTATACACAGCTCGCCTGACTTATCATTCATAGATTCATCATCTAACCATTATTAACTTATTTTTCCTTTTTCCCGTCACTGCTTTAACAGTGACCCTTGTTGCATGCGCTTTTCTAAAATTTAGAGAGTAAAGGTAGCAAAATTTCGAGATTTTATGATGAATTCACCTAGAAAAAAGCCATATCGTTGCTTTACATGGCAAAACCTATTAATTATTTTCACCTTAGTTTTTTTATTAGTAAATGCCCTACCCAACATATATAAAGATAAAGTCACAATTGTCCTCTCACCTATTAATGCGAACGTGCAAAAACTAACGACTAGTGAGCTTAAAGGTTTATTGAATAAGAACAACTTAACCGTTGATAAAATTCATACTATTGATAAGACAACGTCAATAACACTCAGTAATACAGCCGACATAGCGTCAGTTAACACACGTTTATCTAATGAGTTTAATCATTATCGTGTTGAGACCTCGGTGATAAGTGGCGTACCCTCATGGTTGCAATCATTCGACGCTAAGCCAATAAAATTAGGCTTAGATTTAAGTGGTGGAGTATTATTTGTACTTGATGTCGATACAAAACAAGCTTTATTTGACCGTCTTAAAAACATCGCATTAGCAATAAAAACCCTAGCTATGGAAGAACGTATTCGAGGCGTTAGTGTTGTTCAACATAAGATTGATCTTACTAGAGATGCGGACAATCAAAACCTTTCGGTGAATTTTTCTAACGCTGACAAAAGTAAAATGGCTATACTTTTCACTAAAATAAAAGCAGCCTACCCTGATTTATCTCAACAAAAAAATCAAAATGACCAAGTGATCTTTTCATACTCCTCGCAAAAAACAGCTCAATTTCGCCAAGAAACTATGCAGCAAACATTAAAAACGATGCGTGGAAGAATAGCTGAGCTGGGTATAACCGAAGCGGTTACACTTCAACAAGGTAAAAACCATATTCGTATTGAATTGCCTGGTGTTCATGATCCCGAGGAAGCAAAACGTATTATAGGTGCCACGGCATCACTTGATTTTTATCAGCTTGCCGAAAACTCAAATGCAGCAGGTATATTACGCATGGCGGACGAACATGGCAGAACGTTTACCTTAAACAGTCAGGTAGTTTTTTCAGGTAGTAATATCGAAAATGCTCGAGCAGGACAAGATCAAATGAGCATGCCTTTAGTCAACCTCACCTTAGATGGCTTAGGTGGTAAGAAGATGTCGCAATTTTCTAAGCAAAATATTGGTAATGCTATGGTGACGGTGTTTTCTGAGTTTTATCGAGATGCTGATGATCAAATGGTTAAAAAAAGTAAAATAATTAATGTTGCCACCATTCAACAACACTTAGGTTCACAGTTTAGTATTACCAACATGCCCAGCCAACATGCGGCACAAGAACTGTCATTATTATTACGAGCAGGCTCGCTAACAGCGCCAGTAACTATAGTAAAACAGCGCACCATTGAAGCGACACTCGGCGAAAATAATATCAAAAATGGTATAAAAGCACTGAGTATAGGCATGGGGTTTACTTTGTTATTCATGGTTTTTTGGTATAGAACTTTGGGGCTTATCGCTAATGTAGCGTTAACATTAAACTTAATAAGCTTACTAGGGTTGATGTCGTTACTCCCTGGGGCAGTACTAACACTTCCGGGTATTGCTGGTTTAGTATTGACGGTTGGTATGGCTGTAGATACCAATGTACTTATCTTTGAGCGGATAAAAGAAGAGTTAAAGCGTGGACATAAAGTACTATCAGCTGTTGAGCAAGGCTATAAAAGTGCATTTTCAACAATTCTTGATGCCAATGTAACCACCATGATCACTGGTATTATTTTATACACCATAGGCAACGGCCCAGTAAAAGGTTTTGCCCTTATTTTGTGTTTAGGTATTTTAACCAGTATGTTCACCGGCGTTTTTGTTTCTAAAAGTTTAACAAACCTTGTCATTCGAAAAAATAAAGCTCAATTATTAGGTGTTAATGTATGAAAAATTTTAAAATAAATAGCACGTCTAAATTAAGTGTTTTTCGCCTAGTGGGTTGTTTTATAGCTATGATTTTTGTTGTTATAGCGCTAGTAGGACTATCAAATAAAGGTTTAGCACTCGGTTTAGATTTTACCGGTGGTTACTTAACTGAATTTTCAACCGAGAAATCACTCAGTCAACAGGATATGAATAACTTACTCAGTAACTATCTTCCAGAAAGCTTTAAACTGACCTCTGCAGAGCAAGGGACTCATTGGAGTGTTCAACAAGCAGATAATAACGTCAGTTTACAAGATAAGGCATGGCTATCTGATTTTGCTGACAAAAATCAACTAAACATTAGCCCTCAAGATGCTATTTACATTGGCAGCCAAGTCGGAGAAGACTTAATTAACCAAGGTGGCTTAGCACTATTAACCGCAATCATTGTTATCTTAATGTATTTGTCTTTTAGATTTGAATGGCGTTTAGCCGCGGGGGCTGTTATTGCGCTTTTTCATGATGTGCTTATTGTACTGGGGCTTTTTGCATGGTTTGGTATCCCCTTTGATTTAACAATATTAGCGAGTTTATTAGCTATTGTAGGGTACTCGTTAAATGACTCTATTATTGTCGGTGACAAAATCAGAGAAATAATGAAATCTACCCATGACACCACAATAGATGAAGTGATCAATCAAGCTATTAAATCAACTTTAGTGCGAACGATGATCACCTCAGGAACAACCTTAGTGACTATTATGGCTGTATGGGGTTTTGCCGGGGAGTCTTTAGCGGGGTTTTCTATTGCGCTATTTTCAGGGATTTTAGTGGGCACTTTCTCTTCTATTGTAATTGCGGCAACAGTGCCACAATTACTCGGGCTAACCGCTGATTATTATCAACAAAAAGAGCTAGAGGTTTGTCCTTTACCCTAATATAAACGGTTTGAGAGGAAATTGGCAACACTAGGATATTTGCACTTAAGTCCATATCCTAGTGTTAAACGTTACTGTCTTTAAAGTTGGTTACTGTTCAAAAATTGAAGCCAGTCTGACTTTATAAAGATTATTGGTTGACCCATAAAACTCAATAGTCTGTTCAAATACAAAACCAAGCTTTTTTAATAATACGTTAGAGGGAGTATTTTCTAGTGCGGTGATCGCGACAACATTTGCCGCATAATTATTGTCATAAGCAACTTTTAATACGGCTAATGAGGCTTCTCGAGCAAAGCCTTGCGAACAATATTCAGGTAACAAGGCATAACCTAAGTCAGGGAATTCCAATTCAGGCCGCTTTAACAAACCACAGAGTCCAATCGGTGTGTTATCACTTTTCAAAGCGACTAAATTTAGCCCAAAACCCTGTTCGCTATAGCTTGCTAGTGGACCATTAACTAAGTAGGCAATTGCATCTTTAGTCTCTCTAACCCCTTTATCACCAATGTTTTTAATAAAAGCATCATCATTCAATAATTGCAGAACAAATTCATGGTCCTGCTCATTCAGGTGCCTAATGGTTAACCTTTGTGTTGTGCATAGCAGCATGTAAATTCCAAACTTTTAACGCGTAAAGCCTAAGCTTTATTTTTTAATAAAATACTGTCTAAGATTTATTTTCTAAGGCAGTGTTCAATCTATCAAAGCCTCGAGCAAGGTCGGCAATTAAGTCATCAACATCCTCTAAACCTATATGCAGGCGAATTAATGGATATTCATAATTCCACTTTGTCGCTGTTCGCAAACGGCCAACATTGGTATTACCCAAAATTAAACTTTCAAAACCGCCCCACGAATAGCCCATTTTAAAATGTTCCATACCATCAAGTAAGGCATTAAGTGATTGCTTATCACCGCGGGTTAACACAAATGAAAACAAACCGTTAGCACCAGTAAAGTCACGCTTAAAATATTCATGGCCCGGACACGATTCGAATGCAGGATGAAGAATAACATCAACTTCTTCGCGTGTTGCTAACCAATTAGCCACTTTTAGCGCACTAATTTGATGTTGTTTTAAACGCACACCTAAGGTACGAATGCCACGCATTGCCAAATATAGATCATCGGGTGAAGTACATTGCCCCATCAGATAACTGTTTTCACGCAGTTGTGGCCAATACTCTTGTGTTGCTATTGCCGTACCCAACATGACGTCAGAATGACCAACAATATATTTAGTCGCTGCTTGAATCGAAATATCGACACCATAATCAAAAGGTTGAAAATTAACCCCTGCAGCCCAAGTATTATCGAGCATAACCATACAGCCATGCTGGTGAGCAACTTCAGCTATAACGGGAACATCTTGAACTTCCATGGTAATAGAGCCAGGAGACTCTAAGAAAATAAGTCGGGTATTTTCTTTAATAAGTCCATCTATATCTCGGC
Source organism: Colwellia sp. BRX8-7 (assembly GCF_014077275.1). Taxonomy (NCBI): domain Bacteria; kingdom Pseudomonadati; phylum Pseudomonadota; class Gammaproteobacteria; order Alteromonadales; family Colwelliaceae; genus Colwellia; species Colwellia sp. BRX8-7. The sequence goes on from NZ_JACGVP010000014.1 coordinate 75,720, forward strand.
CAATAGTTGGATCGTAATAAGTCGTTTCAACGCCAATATTGACCAATATTTTATCGCAAAAATCACGAGTGGGTTCATAAGCCGTATCAACCATAAGGATATGGTCACCGGTTTTAACAAACGAAAGAATAGCATTAGTGATCGCCGCAGTACCCGATGGATAAATGGCACAACCAGCGCCGCCTTCGAGATCAGTCATAGCATCGGCGAAAGCAAAAGCCGTTGAGGTGCCTCTTCTGCCATAGAAAAGTACTTGATTACCACGATTTGCTGTTGCGTGATTCATTTCTTTAACTGTATTAAAAACAACGGTTGATGCACGCTCTACTGGGGGATTAACAACGCCACGTGTCCATTTTGATTTTCGTCCCGCATTGACTATTTTGGTATCGTTGATCATGATCTTTCATCCTAAAACATAAAATTCATTTAGCCATCTAAATAGCTAACTCAATAAAGTCACCTTATGATCTTTCCAAGCATGATGCACGATTTATTTATATTAATTAAAACAGCAGAGGCTATTGAAACAAGTTCATTTGATCACTGGTTAATTTTTCGAAACTACTCCCGACAAAAGGTAAAATAGCATCAGCAACGGTCGCTAATTGCCGATCGATATAAAACTGGTAATCGAGTGGCGCGTTAACATAACCTTTTGCTTGCGGTCCAGAAGTCGTGATCAAGTACTCTATCCAACCACGTTGCTGATATTTTAGCGGTTGCTTATTTATCTTGTTTATATCATCGGCTAAACGTGCTGCTTTCACATGTGGAGGCACGTTTTTAACGTAATGATCTAACTGCCTACGAATGCGTTTACGATACACCAGTAAATGATCTAATTGCCCTGCTGATGTTTGAGTAACAATATTGCGTACATAGTCAGCAAAAGGTTCGCCATTAAATATTTTTAAATACAACTCTCGTTGAAAAGTTTTAGCCAGTTCAGTCCAATCGGTGCGGACGCTTTCTAAGCCTTTAAAAATCAATTCTGATGAGCCATTCTTTTCTACCATGCCAGCATAACGCTTCTTAGTACCAACATCTTGCCCTCTGATGGTTGGCATCAAAAATTGGCTAAAATGTGTTTCAAACTCAATTTCAAGTTGGCTTTCTATCGCAAATTCTTTTTTAAGCGTTGCTTGCCACCTAAGATTAATTTTATCTTGTAAGGTTTTACCCAGCTTTTGACATTGCTGGTGGTTAAAATCATCGTCAACACTGACAAAAATAGAATCGGTATCGCCATAAATGACTTGATAACCATCATCTTCTAGCCACATTTTAGTGGTGATTAATAATTCATGGCTTCGTTTAGTGATTGAACCGGATAAACGAGGATCAAAAAATCGACATCCCGTTGAACCTAATACTCCATAAAACGAATTCATAATAATTTTTATTGCTTGTGACAATGCCGCATTTTTATCTTTTTTAGCGATATCACGCTCTAACCACAACTCATTAATAATTTCAGGTAAAAAATGCTTATCTCTAGAGAAATAAGCACCATCAAAACCTTTGATACTAGTCTCTGGTGATTGTAAACCTTCAATTAGGCCCATAGGATCAATATTAAAACTTCGAATAATAGAGGGGTAAAGACTTTTAAAATCAAGTACTAAGACGTTTTTATATAAACCCGGAATAGAGTCCATCACATAACCACCAGGAGAAATTAGCCCTTGCAAGCCATCGCCCATATTGGGCGCAATATAACCACTACGGTGTAATTTAGGTAAATATAAATTGGTAAACGCTGCCACAGAGCCGCCAATACGGTCTATAGATAAACCAGTTAGTTTGGCGCGCAAACGCGTGAATTCGAGTAACAAGGATTGTTCAAAGATCAGCGTAACTAAATGGCAATCTTCAAGGTTATAAGCGGCTAAAGCTAGCTTGTCATTGGCAAAGTTGTCGTTAATCTCTTGCATTCTATTGTCAACATCATCGACCTTTTTCCCTTTACCTAATAAGGCATTGGCAACAAAATCAAGGGAAAAACTTGGAAAGTTATAAGTCGCGTTTTTTAGTAAATCAATACCATCAAGGACCACTCTGCCAGCGACATCAATAAATTTTTGTTCATTTTGACTACCACCTGCCGAACGTGTTCGCCAGCGAGGTGACTTATCATTGCGGCCGATATTAAAAGGGATGTTATAAATATCACACCGTTTTTGTAGCAAATTAAAATCAAAGTTTATCACGTTCCAACCAATAAAAATGTCGGGGTCGTGGATTTTTATCCAAGCGATCAGCTCAGCGAGCAGCGCTTGTTCATTGTCAAGCCAAACGATGTGCTCTGCGATTTCTGTCGCCTCAGCGTCGGATAACTTTGACTGCGTTATTTTTGCTAAAAACTTGTTTTGATCACCGATCATCAAAACACATTTTATCGGCTTACCATCAGACATTTTATGAGAATGTAAACCAATAGAATAAAGCTCCCCTACCATTGAACACTCAATATCAAGTGATACCATAGTTAAAGCAATATCATCAAGTAACTGAGTCTTATCCGTTGCTCGGCATTTGTCACTATAAAAGGTAGCAAAGTTAGTCTGTGAAAACTGTTTGGCAGATTCGGTTACCGATGAAGCTGTTAACCGAGGGATAAATTCAATACCAGCGGTAATAAAGCGCTCCATTAAAAAGCGTTCATCAGGGCGAAAATCGTCTTCATAGCATTTTATTTTGGCTTGTTTTAAAACATCCCGTGCGCGATAGAATTCACGCATCGTTGAAAAATAAAAGCCACTGACGAGTTGCTGATTAAAGGTTTTAAGCGCAAGCGGGGTAACTTTAGCCGTTACTATTCGCTGCTCCGACAGGAGACTTTGCGCGCGTAGTTGCTGCGTTTGTTCAACAAAAAATAATGCCTGTTGATTTTGCACAATAACATTAACAGCACCTTGAAGGGTTTTAACCCATAAAGACAATTCGATACCTTGTTTGGTATCATAGGCTTGACGGGTTAATAAAAAGCCATAATTCAAGCTAGGCGTTAATTTTTCTACAGTTAATGACATTAATTATTTTAATTCGTTGCGGATAACGATAAACTGTTAATATATACAGCAGTATATACTCATCCTATTTGAAGATACAGGATTCAGCCTATTTAACTGGAATGAGTATATAACCTAATGAACCCTAAATGGCTAACAGCATGCTAAGCGATAAAATTAAAGTAGCAATTCGCACATCGTATAAAACCATTGGTGAAAATTTAGAAAACTTTCATCCAAGAAAACAGCAAACTTTTTTGATTGCCGAAATAGCTAAAACTCTTGCGGGAGAATACGATAAAGCGCGAAAAATTATTATCATAGAAGCCGGCACCGGTACGGGTAAATCATTGGCTTATTCATTAGGCGCTATTCCGTTAGCGATGTCACGTCAAAAAAAGGTCTGTATTTCTACTGCAACAGTTGCGCTACAAGAACAATTAGTGGATAAAGATTTACCCTTCTTAAAGAAACATTCAGGCTTAGATTTTAATTTCACCTTAGTCAAAGGTCGCCAGCGCTATGTTTGTCGGCAAAAATTAGCGCTTGCTGTCAGTCAAGACGATTCACCTCAGGCCGGTTTCACCTTTGCGCAAAAACCTAATGCCATGGATATAAAGCTATTACATCATTTACATAAAGCGTTGACGGATAATAAATGGCAAGGCGATCTAGATTCTTGGGCTGACCCTATCCCTCATCATTTATGGCAACAAATTCAATGTGACAAACACAGTTGTTTAAAACATTTAGCCGATCACACCCATTGCCCTTTTCATAAAGCTCGAGAAACCATGGAGTCTGCCGATGTGTTGGTCATTAACCATAGTTTATTACTGGCTGATTTAGAGCTTGGTGGAGGTGTTATTTTACCCTCGCCAGAAGACACTTTTTACATTATTGACGAAGCACATCATCTGCCTAAAGTAACCCGTGATCATTCAAGTGCGAATGTTGCCATTAAAGGTGCTATTGATTGGCTAACTAAGTTAAAAGAAACCGGCGATAAAATGGCAAAATTAATAAAGTCGACTTCGGCCATTACACCCTCGTTAAAGTTAGGGGACGATTGCCAAGATTTATTAATGGAAATGCAAAAAGTTGCGAGCTTTATCGAAAACAATCAAGCGTTATATTTCAATGAAAAAGCTAAAGAAAATAGCCGCTTTTCTCGTGATGACGAGGCGGCATTATATCGTTTTGAAAACGGAATCGTTCCACCGAACTTAAAAAACTCAGCTAAAGATTTAGCAGAGCTCAGTAAAAAATGTTTAGGACATTGCAACAAGCTATATAACTTATTGATGGAGTCAGTGAAAGACGGGGAGTGTAAAATGTTTGTTGCCGAGCCCTTACTTGCAGAAGCTGGTTTTATGATCCAACGGTTAGAAAATTTCAACTCACTATGGAAAATGTATGCCAAAACAGACAGTGAGAAAGGCGCTCCAATGGCAAGGTGGTTCGAAAAACTGACAGGGAAACGTAGTGACTTTTTAGTGTCGGCTTCCCCTATTGAAGTGGGCTTTACCCTTGAAGATATTCTCTGGTCAAAATGTGAAGGGGCGGTATTATGTTCAGCCACTATTTTAGCATTGAATTCGTTTGAGCATTTTCGACGCCAGGTCGGTTTACAAACGAATGATGGCACCCAATATCAAAAAGTCGACTCACCGTTTGATTATCAAAACAATGCGCAACTTGTTATCGCTAAAATGAAAAATGAGCCAAGTAGCCCTCAGTTCACCGATGAATTAATTAATGAGTTACCGGCGTTAATTAAGCAAGAAAAAGCCTGCTTAGTGCTATTTTCTTCGTATTGGCAAATGGAACAAGTAGCTAAATCCTTACGAGAGCAGCACAAAATGGAGATTCTAGTTCAGGGTGAGCAGTCACGTCAGCATATTATTGAGGCCCATAGAAAACGCTGTGATGAAGATAAAACCAGTATAATTTTTGGCACACAAAGTTTTTCTGAGGGTTTAGATTTACCCGGTAAATATTTAACGAATTTGATTATTACCAAATTACCCTTCTCTGTGCCAACATCACCCGTTGAAGAAGCACAAGCTGAATACATTACCGCTAAAGGCGGCAATCCTTTTATGTCGATTTCAGTACCAGAAACATCCAAAAAACTGATTCAAGCGACAGGACGATTACTGCGAAATGAGAAAGATACCGGTATCATTACTTTAATGGATAAACGTTTAGTGACCAAGCGCTATGGTAAGCAATTACTTGATTCTTTACCGCCCTATCAAATTATTTCAAAAGGATAAGCTTTGACTAACCTCACTAACCGTACAAAAGCGTCAAACTCAACTAATCGTCGATTATCAAAGAGTCGCGCATTAAAAGATGTTAAGCCTCGCCCTGCCCCAGCAGATCGAGTGTTAGTACTTTTCAATAAACCCTTTGATGTACTGTCACAATTTACTGACGATCAGCAGCGTAAAACCTTAAAAGATTTTATTCCGGTTAAAGACGTTTATGCGGCTGGGCGTTTAGACCGCGACAGTGAAGGCTTATTGTTGCTGACCAATGACGGGAAATTGCAGCACAAACTGGCTAACCCAACCGAAAAAACTGAAAAAACCTATTGGGCACAAGTCGAGGGTGTACCACAGGAAGCTGATTTACAAAAACTTCGAAAGGGTGTAGAACTAAAAGATGGCCAAACGTTACCAGCGAAAGTAAAAGTGATCAATGAACCAGACCTTTGGCCACGTAATCCGCCGATACGCGAGCGAGCGAATATTCCCACGACATGGCTCAGTATCGCGATTACCGAAGGAAAGAACCGGCAGGTCCGCAGAATGACCGCGGCTATTAATTTTCCAACGCTACGACTTATCCGTTACAGCATTGGTCAATACAGCCTTGACGGTATCGAAAATGGCCATTACCAACAACTTAAAAGTGAATAAGAATATGACACTAGCAGTTAACACTGCCGGTAATGACCATGGCGAAGATCAATTTAAGCCCAATGCTACCGTGGCAGCTATTATTGTTCATCAAAATAAGTTTTTATTGGTTGAAGAAATTGAAAAAGGTAAAAAAGTCTTTAACCAACCTGCTGGACATTTAGAGGCGAATGAGAACTTAATTAGTGCCATTGAACGAGAAGTTCTTGAAGAAACAGGCTTAACACTTTCGCCGAATTACGTTTCAGGTATTTATTATTTTTATCGCCCGGATATTAATCTTTATTACCTTCGATTTTGTTTTGTTATCGAACTTGATGAATTTCTACAAAGTATCCCTCAAGATGATGAGATTATTGCCACCCATTGGCTGTCATTTGATGAAATAAAAGCAAAATCTGCACAATTACGCAGCACGCTGGTCTTGGAATGTATTGAGGATTACTTAGCTGTTTTGAAAAATGGAAAAAAAATATCATTATCTTCATTAAAATCCAATCTTTAATCTATGCCCCTAAATCCTGACATGCTATAATTTTTCGCCTTTTTCTCTAGATTTGTAGTTTTAATGTCATCACAAGTATCATCGAGCGCTGAAAACCAAAACACCGCGCCTATAAGTAAAGCACCACACGACACCAAAGTAATTGTTGGTATGTCTGGCGGTGTTGACTCCTCTGTTTCTGCACACTTATTGATTGAACAAGGTTATCAAGTTGAAGGCCTGTTCATGAAAAATTGGGAAGAAGACGATACCGATGAATACTGTGCAGCGGCACAAGACCTCGAAGATGCACAACTTGTTTGTGACAAACTCGGCATAAAGTTACACACCATTAATTTCGCAACAGAATACTGGGATAATGTTTTTGAGTATTTCTTAGCTGAATATAAAGCAGGTCGCACGCCGAACCCTGATATTATGTGTAACAAAGAAATCAAATTTAAGGCCTTCTTAGAGTTTGCTTGTGAAGACTTAGATGCCGACTATATTGCCACCGGACACTATGTTCAGCGTGAGTTTATTGATGGTCAGTGGGCTATGTTACGCGGGTTAGACAGTAATAAAGATCAAAGTTACTTTTTATATACGCTAAGCGATGAGCAAGTGGGACGGACATTATTCCCTGTGGGTAATATCGAAAAGCCTGCAGTACGCGCCATTGCCGAACAGGCTGACTTAATCACTCATAATAAAAAAGACAGCACGGGTATTTGTTTTATTGGTGAGCGTAAATTCAAAGATTTTTTAGGTCAATATTTACCCGCGCAGCCAGGAAAAATTGAATCCGCTGAAGGCGATGTCATTGGTGAGCACGACGGTTTAATGTACCACACGCTAGGTCAGCGCAAAGGCCTTCGCATAGGCGGTTTAGCTAATGCCGGAGAAGAGCCTTGGTACGTTGTTGAAAAAGATTTATTGCGCAATGTTTTAATTGTTGGTCAAGGTCATAACCACCCTCGTCTATTTTCTAAAGGTTTAATCGGTAATCAATTGCATTTAGTGAATCGTAAACCTCTTGATACGCCAATAAAATGTACCGTTAAAACCCGCTATCGCCAAGATGATGTCCCTTGTCATCTATCTCCGATGAGCGATGGTGAATATTTAGTCATGTTTGATGAAGCACAAAGTTCAGTAACGCCGGGACAATCTGTAGTTTTTTATCAAGATAATATTTGTCTTGGCGGCGGTATCATCAACACACTTATCCGTTAAGTTATAACGAAAATTAGTTGAGCAGTTAATAGTTATGAACAGTATAAATGAACAAACCCTAACACTTGCCGCGGTTTGTCAAGTCGCTTATTGGGTACAAAAAACATCTCGTAGTGGGCAAATAGACGAAGACGAACTCGCTTTATTACTTAATAGTGTCATGATCACATCGCCTAAAAACACCATGGAAGTTTACGGTGGTGAAATGAGTCATTTAAAAATAGGATTAACAACACTAGTTAACCATTTAGGCAATAAATCAACTAACAAAGATCCTGAAATCACCCGTTATGTGGTGAGCTTACTGGGTTTAGAGCGTCGTTTAAGTAAATATAGCGATAAAATGAATGCGCTCGGTGAACGAATTAGCCAAAGCCAACGTCAATTAGTACATTATGGCATTACCAGTGAAACACTCGTTTCGAGCTTAGCGTCAATTTATAGCGATTTGATCAGCCCGCTCGGAACACCTATCCAGGTAGCAGGCGAACCCGCTATATTAAAGCAATCAGTCAATCAACATAAGATACGTGCCTTGTTATTAGCCGGTATTCGCTCAAGTGTTTTATGGCGACAGGTCGGTGGACAACGCCGAAGTATTTTATTTTCACGTTCAAAATTGGTTGAATGTGCCGAGCAGCTGCTCAAAGCTTGTTAAACAAATTCAAAATTAGTTTTTAACCTTACTTTAAATATTAGGAAAACCCTATGGAACTTTCAGCGTTAAGTGCAATATCTCCAGTAGATGGTCGTTATGGCAGCAAAGTTAAGTCATTACGCCCTATATTCAGTGAATTTGGTTTAATAAAATACCGTGTTACCGTTGAAGTTCGTTGGTTACAAAAACTTGCAGCAACGACAGAAATTGCAGAAGTTCCGGCTTTTAGTAATGACGCTACGGCAACATTAAATGCGATTGTCGATAACTTCAGTGAAGTAGACGCACAGCGTATTAAAGACATTGAAGCGACCACTAATCATGATGTAAAAGCGGTTGAGTATTTCTTAAAAGAAAAAATTGCTGATCATGCTGAATTAAACGCAGTCACTGAGTTTATTCATTTTGCTTGTACATCTGAAGATATTAACAACCTTTCGCACGGTTTAATGTTAAATGACTGTCGTACCGACGTTTTATTACCAGAAATGGATAAAATATTAGCGGCAATTAAAGCACTAGCAATTGAATACAAAACCATTCCAATGATGTGTCGTACTCACGGTCAACCTGCTTCTCCAAGTACTTTGGGTAAAGAAATGGCCAACGTTTATATTCGTCTTAAACGTCAACGTGCCCAAATTGCTGATGTTGAATTATTAGGTAAGATTAATGGTGCTGTTGGCAATTACAATGCACACCTATCAGCTTACCCTGAAGTTAATTGGCATGAATTTGCTAATGAATTTGTTACTTCATTAGGTTTATCGTTTAATCCCTTTACGACTCAAATTGAACCACATGATTACATTGCCGAATTATTTGATGCCATTGCCCGCTTTAACACCATCTTAATCGATTTTGATCGTGATATTTGGGGTTACATCGCGATGGGTCACTTTAAGCAAAAAACCATTGCCGGTGAAATTGGTTCGTCAACAATGCCACATAAAGTTAACCCAATTGACTTTGAAAATTCTGAAGGTAACTTAGGCATTGCTAATGCATTATTTACCCACTTGGCGCAAAAATTACCTATTTCTCGCTGGCAACGTGACTTAACTGATTCAACGGTTTTACGTAACTTAGGTGTTGGTTTTGCTCATGCGATGATAGCTTACGGCGCTACATTAAAAGGTATTAGTAAGTTACAAGTAAATGAAGCAAATCTAGCTGCTGAATTAGACAGCAACTGGGAAGTTTTAGCTGAACCCGTACAAACAGTAATGCGTCGTTATGGTATCGAAAAGCCATACGAAAAATTAAAAGAGCTAACTCGCGGTAAACGCGTTAATGGCGACTCAATGCGCGCTTTCATTATGACGCTTGAATTACCTGATGCGGCTAAAGCACAGTTATGTGAAATGACACCCGCGAGTTACATAGGTCGCGCAGTAGAGTTTATTAACGAATTAGACTAGTTTTATCTAAACGTATGCTAATAAAAAGGAACCTCGCGGTTCCTTTTTATGTTCAGGATGAACGGTATAACGTGATGGCATGGATGCCAATGAACGTATATGTTCAGGATGAACGCAATAGTATGACGTGATGGCATGGATGCCAATGAACGTATATGTTCAAGATGAACGGAAACCTATATGTCTTGGCTTTTTAGCAACGCCCTGATTTATTGAGGTATTAGTGCATTTATGCACGCCAATTAACAGTAGTAAAATAGAGAGTAACACGTAATGCAAAAAATCCATTGGGGCGAATTAACGCCTGAGCAGTTTTTAAAAGAATATTGGCAAAAAAAACCGTTATTAATAAAAGGTGCGTTCAAAGACTTCACCGACCCAATTGATGCCAACGAACTTGCTGGCCTCGCGATGGAAAGCGAAATTGAATCGCGTATTATTGCCTGTAATAATGGTGACTGGCAAGTAGAGCAAGGTCCTTTTGATTCATTCGATAAGTTTGGCGAACAGAACTGGACGCTACTGGTGCAGGCGGTAAATAATTGGTCTCGCGATACCCAATCATTGCTAGCAGCTGTTAATTTTATTCCACAATGGCGTATTGATGATGTAATGGTTAGCTTTTCAACACCCAATGGCGGTGTTGGTGCTCATTTAGACCAGTACGATGTCTTTATTGTGCAAGGTGAAGGAAAGCGTCGCTGGCAAGTTGGTGCGCCTGATAGTTCACTAAAACAGCTATTACCTCACCCTGATTTAAAACAAGTCTCTAGTTTTGTTGCTGTTATCGACGAAATAACCGAAGCAGGTGATTTACTTTATATTCCACCAAATCATCCACACAATGGCGTGTCATTAGAGAACTCGATGAATTTTTCTATTGGTTTTCAGGCACCGAATAATCAGGAATTATGGTCTGGTTTTGCTGATAAATTAATAGATGAAAACCTTGGAGAAGCACGTTTTCCTGATAATGAACGTTCACTAACCAGTCATCCCGAACAACTTGAACAAATGGATATCGAAAAGTTAAAGGCGTTCATGAAAGCACAACTTGATGACGATAAGTTATTTACTCCTTTTATCGGCAAATATCTTACACAGAACCACCATGCCTTAGAAATATTAATGCCGGTCACGCCTATCGACAGCGAACAACTTTCCGATATTCTGGCTGAAGCAGAAAATACCTTAGTGCCTGTTTCCGGGATAAAAAGCTTAATTGTTCCTTTTCAACATCAAGAACAAGCGCCCAACGAAACAAGCTTTTTATATATTAATGGTGAAAGCTTTTTAATTGATAAAGAAACAATCACATTAGCGACATACCTAACAAAACAGCAAACTTTGACCACTCAAACAGTAAAAAGTTTACTAACAAATTTGAAAAATGAACAATTATTGACTAATGTTCTAAATATGGGCTTTTGGTATATTGAATAACAACACGTGGAATAGTTATAATGTCGTTCAGTGTCAGTAGAGTAAATTGGGAACAAGCGGCATCACTATTAAGAGATGTCCGCGAAAAAGTTTTTATTTGTGAATGGCGTATTCCACGAAAAATAGAGTTTGACCGAAAAGATCACTATGCATTTCATGTCTTAGTTTGTGATGATATTACTCAAGAGCCCGTTGCAACGGGCCGTATATTATCTACGGGGGAGATTTCTCGCATCGCTGTATTGATGTCTTTTAGAAAAAGAAACATCGACAGAGATGTTGTCAAAGGTTTACTGGCTATTGCTAAAGATCTCAAACTTGATGAAGTATTTATTTATAGCCCACTTGATGATGTTGAATATTTTAGAAAATTTAACTTTATCAGTGCTGGCGCAGTATTTATGGAAGCAGGTATGCCAAGACAGCGTATGACCTGTGCTGTTGAGAATATAAAAAAATCTACTCGCTTCGCTTTTAATCACTAGTTTATTAATTCCTACTCTCCAAATAAGCCACTCTTCTTATCCTTTTGCCACTATTATTAAATTTTGTGCTTTATTCTATACATTTACCCTAACATAGTGACCGTTATATTTTGATCTGACGGCTAGCGCAACATTAGGCTAAGTGGTATTGTGCGCATCGAAACAATACAACTCTTATTACAGAAGTAAAAAGAATATTAACAAAACTTTTTACGTGGAGATTTAGAAGTGGCAATTTTTGATTTAGTAGATTTCGACAATCATGAACAAGTTGTTTATTGCAGCGATGATGCAACAGGCTTAAAAGCTATCATAGCAGTACACAGTACTGCACTTGGACCGGCAGCAGGTGGCTGTCGTTTTTGGGATTATGTAAATGATGAAGCAGCATTAAAAGATGTTTTACGTTTATCAAAAGGCATGACCTACAAAAATGCTATGGCTGGGTTAAAACTTGGCGGTGGTAAAGGGGTTATTATTGGTAACCCTAGACACTTAAAGTCAGACGATTTATTCAAAGCTTATGGCAAAGCCGTTAATAATCTAGGTGGCCGTTATTACACCGCTGAAGATGTAAATATTACTACTGGTGATATGGCTATTGTTAATCAAGTTACCGACTATGTTTCGGGTCTTGAAGGAAAAAGTGGTAATCCAGGCCCCTTCACTGCGCTAGGTACATTTTTAGGTATTAAAGCAGCGGTTAAGTTTAAATTAGGATCTGATGATTTAACCGGTATTAAAGTGGCTGTTCAAGGGCTTGGTAGTGTTGGTTATTCACTTTGTGAGCGACTTCATGCTGCGGGTGCGAAATTAATCGTCACTGATATTAACCAAGAAATTTTAGATAAAGCCGTTGCCGAGTTAGATGCGACAGTTGTTAGCTTAGACGATATTTACAAACAAGATGTTGAAGTATTTTCACCTTGTGCGTTAGGCGCGTCGATTAATGACGATAGCATTGCAGAACTTAAAGCGGTGATCATTGCCGGCTGTGCTAATAACCAACTTGCAGAAAGTCGCCATGACCAAGTCCTTTTAGACAAGGGTATTTTGTATGCGCCTGACTACGTCATTAACGCTGGGGGAATTATAAATGTTGCCCTTGAAATTTATCCTGAACCTTATTGTGCTGATAAGGCGACAAGTTTGGTCGAAAATATTTATCACACATTAATGAATGTTTTTGTAACAGCGAACGAGAAAAACTTACCAACAGGTAAAGTAGCTGATGAAATGGCGAGAGCTATAATAGCTAATGCTGGAAAATAATTTTCCCGTGTAAACTAAAAAGCCGCACTATATAAATAAAGTGCGGCTTTTTTTTCGCTATAAATTGTTGGCATCAACTCACACCAACAATGTTATCAACTTATAGACTAATTAACGGGTAATGTTGGTACCTGAATACCTGACATTTCTAGCATTACTCTAACTACCTGGCAGCTGTAACCAAATTCATTGTCATACCATACATACAATACAGCGCGATCGCCATCAACAATCGTTGCTTGAGAGTCAACAACTCCAGCGTATCGAGAGCCAACCAAGTCAGTAGAGACGATTTCAGTTGAAGCCGTATAATCTACTTGATTTTGTAACTTAGAATTTAACGAAATATTACGTAAGTAATCGTTTAACGCTTCTTTATCCGTTGATTTTTTCAAATTCAAATTCATGATAGCCATTGAAACGTTTGGTGTTGGTACACGAATCGCGTTACCCGTTAACAAACCTTTCAATTCAGGTAATGCTTTAGCAACCGCTTTAGCAGCACCCGTTGTGCTAATAACCATATTTAATGGTGCACTACGACCGCGGCGAGGAGCTGGATGGTAGTTATCAATTAAATTTTGATCGTTCGTATATGAATGAACCGTTTCAACGTGGCCATTCTTAATACCGAACTCATCGTTAATGGCTTTTAACACTGGTGTAATAGCGTTAGTGGTACAACTCGCTGCAGAAACAATTTTGTCATCCGCTAAAATCATATCTTGATTCACGCCATAAACGATATTTTTAATATCACCTTTAGCGGGTGCTGTTAACAATACCTTAGCAACACCTTTTGATTGCAAATGTTGCCCTAGACCTTCTTCGTCACTCCATACACCGGTGTTATCAACAACTAAAGCGTCATTAATACCATATTGGGTATAGTCGATTTCGCTAGGATTTTTTGCGTAAATAACTTGAATAAATGCGCCATTAGCTTTAATGACACTATTTTCTTCATCGATAGTAATACTACCGTTAAAAGCACCATGCACTGAATCACGACGTAATAGGCTGGCACGTTTTGCTAAATCACCTTTACCACTTGGGCGAATAACAATAGCACGTAGATTTAATGTTGAGCAGGGTCCTGCGCGTTCAATTAACAGACGCGCTAATAAGCGACCGATACGACCAAAACCATAAAGAACAACATCTTTAGACTTTTTTGGGTCAGTATTTTTATTAATTGATACTAATTCTTTTTCTAAAAACTGCTCAATTGACAGACCATTAGCTTTACCAAGAAATAAATAACGGTAGGCCAATTTACCGACATCAATACGTGCTGGTGCTAAATCCATGTGTCTTAATGCATCAATAAAAGGAAAGCTTTCACGTAAACGTAATTTACTGTCTTCATGTAGCGCAACAGATTTATGTGCTTTAATGATATCAATTGCAGAAGCATTAACTAATGGACGACCATAAATAGATACTTCGAGACCTTTGTTTCTGAAAAGTTGCCCTATAATAGGTTGCATATTTTCAGCAAATGTTTGGCGTTCTTGCCAGCTAGCTTGGTATTGTTCCTCAAGATGAGAAGTCATTGCGTAAACCTTTTTATTTCAGTCAATTGAACGATGAGTTATTATTAATATTAGCACTAATAACAATAATAATTAATTGCGGCACTATTGTAATCGAACCTGAAAACTTTCGCCACTAGTTACAGATAATATCACGCTCAAATATGGGACAAAAATGAAGACAATAATAGCCTACTTCTCACTAATTTTTTTATTAACCGCTTGTGATAGCAAGCCAAACTTTGCTGAACTTTGTGAAAGTAATTCTGAAATCTGTAATGAATTTCAAGAAGACTCATGGTGTAAACGAGAACGTATTATGGTGGGTTTTTCTAATTTAGAGGAAAAATTGGCTAGTTCAGATCTACATAAATATCACCAACTCATTGCTTACGAAGATTACGCACAATGTATGGTTCATGCCTCAAAAATTGAGCATATTAAATTAAAACATAAACAAACGATGAGAGTTGATAACGCAATTCAAGCACAGAATCGTATCAAAGAGATATCAAAAGAAACAATAACCTCAGATCACCCTCACCTGCTCTACTATCACTGGTCGAGATATATCAACGAAGAATCTTTAAATAAATTTTTAGCACAAGAAGGGACAAAAGCCCTTGAAAATTCAAGGTCGCAATATAACTTAGCGACGCATTATACAAAAACAGATCCTAAAAAGACCTTAACGTTACTTTATCGAGCTTTGCAATTATACCAGCCAGATCAGAAAATAAATGCAGAAATCTTTCAGTCAATAGCAACGATATTTATAGAAAAGCAAGATGTTAAAAAAGCTTATCTTTGGTTAAGAATTTTACGTTTACATTCGCCAGAAAATAAAGAAGTGACTGAAAAGTCTTTAAATAATTATGTTGTAGGTTATAAATTAAATAAAACATTATTAGATAAAATTGCCAATATAACCTTAGATAAAATTGAAGCAGGAACCTTTGAGTCACCAAAGGTTTAGGTTTAATCAAGAGATTAAACCTTGTCTTT
Source organism: Colwellia sp. BRX8-7 (assembly GCF_014077275.1). Taxonomy (NCBI): domain Bacteria; kingdom Pseudomonadati; phylum Pseudomonadota; class Gammaproteobacteria; order Alteromonadales; family Colwelliaceae; genus Colwellia; species Colwellia sp. BRX8-7. The sequence goes on from NZ_JACGVP010000014.1 coordinate 91,200, forward strand.
TTAAAATGCGCTAAACTGTAAACTTAATGAATTAACACAATAGCGTTTACCGGTGGGTTGTGGGCCGTCATCAAATACATGACCCAGATGAGAGTCACACGTACTGCAAGTGATTTCTGTACGCATCATTCCAAGGCTGTCATCTTCAATGTAGGCGACATTTGGGCTAATAGCGGCAGAAAAGCTTGGCCAACCGCAACCCGATTGAAATTTATCTGTTGAAGAAAAGAGCTCCTTTTCACAACAGGCACAATGATAAACACCGGCTAGCCAATGATCGTTATACTCGCCACTGAACGGTTGCTCTGTGGCAGCCAAGCGACATACTCGAAAAGCCTCGGGTGTTAACTTATCTTGATAAGGGTCTTTAGACATATATTTTCACCTTTTTATTTTGAATGACCAAATTCGATCATTTCGCGCTCAGGGTGTGACCATTCAACATGAAATTTCTTTCCTGGCGCTTGATCAACCCGTTCAAAAGTATGTGCACCAAAAAAATCTCTTTGTGCCTGTAATAAATTTGCAGGAAGAACCGCGGTACGCATCGCATCATAATAGGTCAACGATGAACTTATTGCACTGGTTGAAATTCCCATTAAAGCGGTTTCTGCAACAGTTTTACGCCAATTTAATTGATGAGCATTTAATTGCTCCACAAAGAATGCATCTAGCATTAAATTTTCTAACTTCGCATTACGTTTAAAAGCATCGGTAATAGATTGTAAAAATGCTGCACGAATAATACAACCCGCTCGCCATATTTTTGCAATACTGGCAAAATCTAGCTCCCAATCATGCTCTTGCTCCGCTTGCTTCATTAATTGAAAACCTTGGGCGTAAGCACAAATTTTCGCACAGTAAATCGCATCATGTAAACGAGCAATAAACGCTGTTTTTTCTTGTGCATTTAAGGTCTTAGCTTCAGGGCCGTTAAGCAGACTTGAACTCTGCACTCTTAAATCTTTAAATGAAGAAATGGAACGTGCGTATACCGCTTGGGCAATAGTGGGAGCGGGTGTACCTAATTCTAAACTGCTCATCGCAGTCCACAAACCTGTACCTTTCTGCCCCGCTTTATCGAGAATCAAATCCACTAGCGGGATGTTATCTTCGGTCACCTTATGGCGAAGTACCTCGACAGATATTTCCATTAAATAACTGTCTAGAGGACCTTGGTTCCATTGTTCAAAAATATCAGCAATCTCATCTGTTGATAAATTTAAACCCGCACGTAAAGTATGATAGGCCTCACAGATAATCTGCATATCCGCATATTCAATACCATTGTGAACCATTTTTACATAATGACCCGCACCGGCTGGGCCAATATAGGCGGCACAAGGTTCGCCTTTTTTAATGGTTTCTCCTGGCTTAGTCCGCTCTAAAGGTTTGCCTGTTTCGGCGTCAACCTTAGCTGATATTGCTTCCCAGATAGGTTTGATGCGAGTCCATGCATAAGGAGAGCCACTGGGCATTAAAGCAGGACCAAATCTAGCGCCGACTTCTCCGCCAGAGACAGCGGAAGAAAATAAAATAAAATTACTCTTATACTTTTTCTCCCGAGCAACGGTATCAACCCACAGACTATTACCCGTATCAATAATAATATCGTCGGGTTGAATACCAGCGCCAATCAAACTCTCAGAGACTTGATCAACAGGAGCACCAGCAGGTACAGAAAGTACAATAAGATGGGGAGTTTTTAATCGCGATAATAATTCTGTATATGATGAGCAACCGTGAACACGTTGCTTATTTTCACCATTTTCCAATTTGTCTTGGGCAATAACGCCAAGCACTTTTTCATTATCTAAATCAAAAGCAGCAATACTGTAACCGTTGTCGGCTAAGTTTAGCACCAAATTTTTACCCATTACACCAAGGCCAATAAAGCCGATGTCACACAAACTATTGTCTTGTGTCATAGTAGAAAGTCCATAAATACTGAGAAATACAATGGCATTTATTCTACCATGAACAAAACTAAGCCACTAGCAATTAAAGTCGACCCAATTCGTAATAAAACGTCTTTTTTATCAATTAAAGGCCAAATACGACAAGTATCGCTTGTATAAATCTCAAAATGATGTAATTTTACTACATTATTTTCATTTGGAATTTTAACATGACTATTAAAGTTGGCATCAATGGTTTTGGCCGTATCGGTCGTTTTGTATTTAGAGCTGCTGCGCAGAGAAGCGACATTGAAATTGTCGGTATTAATGATTTAATCGACATTGACTACATGGCTTACATGCTTAAGTATGACTCAACGCATGGTCGTTTTAACGGTACGGTAGAAGTTAAAGATGGTCAGTTGATTGTTAATGATAAAGTTATTCGCGTTAGCGCTATCCGTAACCCCGAAGAACTTAAATGGGATGAAATAGATGTTGATGTTGTTGTTGAATCAACCGGTTTATTTCTAACTGATGAGACAGCACGAAAGCATTTGATCGCCGGAGCTAAAAAAGTTGTACTTTCTGCCCCTTCAAAAGATGACACCCCAATGTTTGTCTGTGGTGTAAACCTCAATGAGTATAAAGGCGAAGATATTGTATCAAACGCCTCATGTACTACTAATTGCCTAGCACCTATTGCTAAGGTTCTTAATGATAATTGGGGAATTGAAAGTGGTTTAATGACGACGGTTCATGCAACTACAGCAACACAAAAAACTGTTGATAGCCCTTCAGCTAAAGATTGGCGTGGTGGCCGTGGTGCAGGACAAAATATAATCCCTTCATCTACGGGTGCTGCAAAAGCGGTTGGTAAAGTTATCCCTGAATTAAATGGCAAACTCACTGGTATGGCCTTTCGTGTACCAACACCAAATGTATCTGTTGTAGATCTGACTGTTAATTTAAAAAGTAGCGCAACCTATCAAGAAATTTGCGATGCGATGAAATCAGCAGCTCATGGTGATTTGCAAGGCATATTAGGCTATACCGAAGATCAAGTAGTTTCTAATGATTTCATTGGCGAAACGTGTACGTCAGTCTTTGATGCGGGTGCGGGTATAGCACTAACCGATAAGTTTGTAAAAATTGTTTCTTGGTACGACAATGAAATTGGTTATTCAAACAAGGTACTTGATTTAGTGGCTTACGTCAGCGCTTATAAAAATTAATCATCTTTAGAATAAAAGTTATATCAAAAAAAGCCAAATATCTTTATTTGGCTTTTTTATTGAGATAAATGTTAGTCAAAGCCCCTTACTTGAACAACCTTAACTAGTCGATTTACGGCTCTCACTTGTAAGCCCCCCTATAAAGATGTTATTTAGCTATCGACTGCCTTTACTTGCTTATAAAAGGATATATGAGGATTGATGTCAGGCGGACAAGAAGTCTTATATATAAAAAAGGCTGGAGCACTATCGATAGCGCTTCAGCCTTTTTGGTATTCACTTTACGCGCTATTTTACATGAGCAAGTGCTTGTTTAGCTAATTCAGTAATTTTAGCCCAATCTTTATTTTTAATTATTTCGTCGGTAACCAACCAAGAGCCACCACAACAAGCAACGTTTGATAAGGCTAAGTAGTCCTTAACATTACTTAAATTGATACCACCTGTTGGACAAAAGCGAATGTCAGGGAATGGTCCGCCCATAGATTGGATCGCTTTGACACCACCAGAAGCTTCTGCGGGGAAAAACTTCAAATGATCATAGCCAAAGTCAATTCCGTCCATCATTTCTGAAATTGATGAAATTCCTGGTATAAGAGCAATATTACCTTCATTACCCGCTTTTAATAAATCTTTTGTTAAGCCAGGACTTATTGCAAACTTAGCCCCTGCTTCTTGACAGCGTTGTAGCATTTCACGATTTGTTACTGTACCTGCGCCAACACAAGCTTCAGGTAACTCTTGCGCGATAATTTTAATCACATCAAGTGCCGCTGGTGTGCGCAAAGTTACTTCTAATACTTTTATGCCTGCAGCGAGTAAGGCTTTAGCAATAGGTAAGGCATCTTCAACATCTTTAATAACAAGAACAGGCACAATAGGCCCCATAGCGAAAATTTCTTTTGGCGATAACTGCCAATTATTTGTTATGGTCATGATTTAGATGTGTCCTTTCATTGAAGATAATTGTTGACGAATATAGGCAGACGCCCCTATCAAACCGGGTTGATTTTCGGTGATCACATACGTCGGAATATTATTAATAAAACTAGATAGTCGGCCTTTTGTATCAAAACGCTGCCTAAAATTGCTGTTTTTGATGAAATCTATAAAACGAGGCACAATGCCACCGGCAATATATACACCACCAAAACAACCTAACGTTAAGGCTAAGTTACCGGCAAAGCTGCCTAAAGTATTACAAAATTGATGTAAGGCTTTTTCACATATTGGACATGAGCCATCTATCGCTTTAGCGGAGATTTGTTCAGCTGATAAATTACTCTTGGGTAAGTTATCAATTGACAAAAAGGCTTGATAAATTTGCTCTAAGCCTCTGCCACAAAGTAATTGCTCATAGGATATTCTATGTTGTTTAGTTTCAAGTAAATAACTTAATATTTTAATTTCATCAGCATCGACAGGAGCAAAGTCGACATGCCCTCCTTCTCCCCCTAAGCAACACCAACCGTCGGTAGTCGGTACTAAATTAGCAACACCTAGTCCGGTACCAGGACCACAAATAGAAATAGGCTTGTCAGCAATTGCGACCCCTTCACCAATTTGCACTTTCTGTGCTTGTGTTAGCAAAGGTACTGCATGGGCTATTGCGGTATAGTCATTTATTAAAAATAACTGACTAATATTCAATGCTTTTTTCAAGGATGATTGAGAAAATGTCCATGGCAAGTTAGTCATGGTAATTTGATCTGTTTCAACCGGACAAGCAATGGCTAAACACGCATTGATTGTTTTACCTGCAGCGTTATGTAACGCTAAATAAACGCTAATAACATCGGCTAAGCTATCATATTGGTCGCACTGATAAGTTTTAATATCTGAGGTTTGACCATCGTCATTAACGAGGCCAAACCTGATATTAGTACCGCCAATGTCAGCGACTAGGTTAAGTATTGACTCACTCACGAAGCTTTACCATCAATATCAGTTTCATCAAATAATGAACAAGCACCGGTTTCAGCGGTACTTAAATTACGACGCATAAAACCAAAAAGCTCTCGGCCCATGCCTTGATGATGACCATTGACTTGAAAAATAGCGTTGTCACGTTGGGCAAGCTCTGCTTCGTCAACCAATAAGGTTAATTCTCCAGTTTCGCCGTCAACTAAAATCATATCACCGGTTTTCACTTTCGCGATCAAACCGCCATCTAGGGCTTCTGGGCATAAATGAATAGCAGCAGGTACTTTACCTGAGGCGCCAGACATACGGCCATCAGTTACCATAGCGACCTTAAAACCTTTGTCTTGAAGAACGCCAAGTGGTGGTGTTAGTTTATGTAATTCAGGCATACCGCGCGCTTTAGGTCCCTGAAATCTAACAACAGCAACAAAATCTTTTTCTAATTCACCCGCATCAAATGCCGCTTGTAATTCATGTTGATCTTCAAAAACGACGGCAGGTGCTTTAATAACAAAACTACCTTCACGCAATGAAGATGTTTTAATGACAGAGACACCTAGGTTACCCTTAAGAACGCGTAAACCGCCAGTAGCTTTGAACGGGCTTGCAACGGTTGCAATAATACTATCGTCGAGAGATTTTTCAACACAGTCAACCCACTTAAGTTCACCGCTTTCGAGTACAGGTTTTTTAGTGTAGCGCGTTAAACCGCGGCCACAGATAGTTTCAACATCTTCAAAAACTAAACCGCCTTCAATCAATTCTCTAAAGAGTAGTGCCATACCACCGGCTTCTTGAAATTGATTTATATCTGCTTCGCCGTTCGGGTAGATACGTGTTAATAGTGGCACCGCTTCAGACAAATCATTAAAGTCTTGGAAGTTAATGATAATACCCGCTGCTTTAGCAAACGCAATAATATGCATGGTTAAGTTCGTTGAACCGCCCGTAGCAAGTAAGGCAACAATTGCATTAACAATTGAACGCTCATCAACCATTCTGCCAATCGGCATATAGTTGCCCGACTGTTGCGTTAAACGAGTTGCTTGACGTGCCGCTGCTTTTGTTAATTCTTCACGAAGCTGCGTATTCGGTGCGATAAATGAAGCGCCAGGTAAATGAAGTCCCATGACCTCAACAACCAATTGATTTGAGTTGGCTGTGCCAAAGAAAGTACAAGTACCCGCAGAGTGATAAGAGGCAGATTCAGCTTCAAGAAGCTCTTCTTCGTTAGCTTCACCTTTAGCATATTGCTGGCGAACACGTGCTTTTTCTTTGTTTGGTAAACCTGAAGGCATAGGGCCCGCAGGAATAAATACCGTGGGTAAATGTCCAAAAGTCATACTGGCAATCAACAAGCCCGGTACGATTTTATCACAGATGCCCATCATTAATGCGCCATCAAACATATTATGCGATAAGCCAACCGCTGCAGACATTGCAATAACATCTCGGCTCATTAGGCTTAAATCCATACCCGGTTGGCCTTGAGTAACACCGTCACACATAGCAGGTACACCGGCTGCAAATTGTGCAACACCACCCGCATCTCTCACTGCTGCTTTAATAATTGCAGGATAAGTTTCATAGGGCTGATGAGCAGATAACATATCATTATAAGCTGAAACAATAGCGATGTCTGAGTGATGTATGCCACGTAATGAAGCCTTGTCTTCTTTACCACAAGCAGCAAAACCATGAGCTAAGTTACCACACGACAAACCGGCACGATGTACTGTTTGCGAGCTTTCAGCTTCTATCTTAGCTAAATATTTAGCTCTACTGCCTTTACTACGCTCAATAATTTCATTGGTAATAGCGACGATTTTTTCATTCATTTTAATAGTCATATGTTACTCCGCCCAATACACTTGTGTATTGATATCTGGGTTTTGTAAAAATGCCCTTATTGGCATTTCTGTTTGATTGTTACTTGAAAGTGCTTTTTCTAAAACGACCTTTTTCCCGGCACCACAAACATGCAAAATAATATTTTTACTCTGCGCTAAATGAGCATAAGTAAAAGTTATACGGTCGTTAGGAGCTGTTTTGGGGACAACCTTCATTAGGGCATCTGTATTATCAAGCGCAAGTGCTGATGATATTTGCTCGCTACAAGGGAATAAAGAAGCCGTATGACCGTCTTCACCCATGCCAAGAATAAGCACATCTAAAGGCAATAACTGGCTTTTAGCATCAGTATTTAATTGCATTAGAGTTGATTGATCACATTCACCCTCTTTTTTAAGGTGAAAAAATTGTGCAGCGGCTGCTTTATTTTTTAACAGGTTTTCATGTACCAAACGTGTATTACTTGCCTCAGATTCAAACTCAACCCAACGTTCGTCCGCTAACGTGACGGTTACGTTTTGCCAATCAATATCTTTAGTCGATAAAGCCGTAAAAAAACCTTTGGGTGTAGACCCGCCAGAAACAGCCAAGCTTGCTTTACCTTTCTGACTCAAAGCGTTTGATAAAAGTTCAGCGACATTATTGGCTAAGGCATTATCTAAATCTGTTCGCTGAGCGAAATCGTTTAATTGGTACATAGTTATTTCCTGAAATTCACGTTATCTCTAAAATTTATTTATTCAACCCACTGGCGATCATCACGAGCGATCATAGAAAGAGAGGCAACGGGTCCCCAAGTTCCAGCAGGATAAGCTTTAGGTGCTTCATTACTTGTCTTCCAGGCTTCGATAATACTATCAGCCCAAGTCCAAGCCGCTTCGACTTCATCACGACTAACAAATAACGATTGATTACCGTTGATAACTTCTAGCATCAATCGTTCGTATGCATCGACAACACGCTGATTTTCATAAGTTTCTGAAAAACTCAAATCTAGCTTATTTTCTTGGATATGCATTTGTGAAGCAATACCTGGAATTTTATTCATCATCTGTAATTCAACGCCTTCGTCAGGCTGTAAACGAATCGTTAATTTATTTGCCGGTAGATCAGCATGGCTATCTTTAAAGATATTATGCGCTTGAGGTTTAAATTGCACCACTATCTCACTGTGCTTAGCAGGCATTCTTTTACCCGTACGAAGGTAAAAAGGCACGCCAGCCCAACGCCAATTATCAATTTCCGCTTTTATAGCAACAAAAGTTTCAGTATCACTTTTTTGATTGGCATCTTCTTCATTTAAGTAACCCGGCACTGGTAAACCGTTTAAGTAACCATCGGCGTACTGACCGCGAACTGTTTTTTCTTTCACATTCAAGCGATTAATGGGCGCGAGAGCTTTAACTGCCTTTAACTTTTCAACACGAATACTTTCTGCACTTAAATCAGCAGGAGGCTCCATCGCTAAGAGTGATAAAATTTGTAATAAATGGTTTTGTATCATGTCGCGCATTTGCCCTGCGTCGTCATAAAAACCCCATCTCCCTTCAATTCCTACACTTTCAGCAACCGTTATCTGTACATGGTCAATACTATTACGGTCCCAGTTATTGGTAAAAAGTGAATTGGCAAAACGCAGTACTAATAGATTCAGTACGGTTTCTTTTCCTAAATAGTGATCGATACGATAAATTTGGTTTTCATTGAAATAACGAGAAACTTGATCGTTAATAACTTTTGATGATGCAAGGCAGTTGCCAATCGGTTTTTCCATCACAACACGGTCAGCGTCAGTAATAAGTTTAGCTGACTTTAAACCGTCGGTAATATCACCATAAATAGCAGGAGGCGTTGAAAAATAATAAACACGTGTATCATGGCCACCTTTTAACGTTGCAGCTAAGTTACTATAAGAGACAGTGTCTTTAAAATCTAACTGTTGATAAACCATACGGCTAATAAAACGAGCAAGTACTTCTTCGTTTAAGCCTTCTTTGACAAACTCAGTAAGATTCTCAATAACAAAAGCCGTAAATTCTTCTACCGAATGGTCTTGTCTGGCGACACCTAAAATTCGACTTTCTACATTTAATAAGCCGGCTTGGTCTAATTGATATAAAGCGGGTAATAATTTGCGACGAGACAAGTCACCAAGTGCACCAAAAATAACAATTTCACTGGCAGACTGAAGATCAGAACTTTTCATAAACAATATCTCTTTTTTTGGCTTTCTTTATTGAACACTGATAATAACTAAAATTACCTCATCAATAAACCTAGCACATATTGTAACTAAACTACATTTATCCATAATTTAACGGGTATATTGGCATCAGTAAAGAACTTTTTGTAATTAAATTACATTTTAGGTATTATGAATAAATAAAAGCTTTACGCGGCAATTTTACTCAAAGTTCATTGTTGGTTAGTGGTTATTCGTATGAAACATTAATTAAAGGTTTGCTAAAAATTGCCAATATGTTTTATATTAGCTGTAATTATGAAATAAATTTTCATTATTCTCGTCATTTAGACAGAAAATTAATTACAATTATTGTAAAAAGTAGGATTGACCGACATGAATATATTAGAAAAGATCGCCGACGAATTAGATACTTTCAGTAAATCTGAACGTAAGGTGGCAGAGGTAATATTGTCTTCTCCGGGTACCGTTATTCATGCCAGTATCGCTGCCTTAGCTAAACAAGCAAATATCAGTGAGCCTACTGTTAATAGGTTTTGTCGTCGTTTAGATACTAAAGGTTATCCCGATTTTAAACTTCATTTAGCCCAAAGTTTAGCCAACGGTACCCCTTATGTTAATAGGCATGTTGATGAAAACGATACGGCTGATGAATATACAGATAAAATTTTTGAATCAACCATGGCTAATCTTGAATTAGCCCGTAAAAGTTTAGATGCAAATGTGATCAACCGATCTGTTGATGTGTTAACACAAGCGAACAAAATATCATTTTTTGGCTTGGGCGCTTCCGCAGTTGTTGCTCATGATGCTTTAAATAAATTCTTTCGCTTTAATGTGCCAGTAGTTTATTTCGATGACATATTAATGCAACGTATGAGTGCTATAAATAGTCGCCAAGGTGATGTTGTTGTTGTAATTTCTCATACGGGGCGAACCAAGTCATTGGTTGAAGTCGCCAGTTTAGCAAAAGAAAATGATGCCATTGTTATCGGAATAACAACGGCGGGTAGTCCTCTGGCAAAAGAATGTAATATCGTTTTATCTGTTGATGTTGCTGAAGACACCGATTTATATATGCCTATGTCATCACGTATCGCTCAACTTGCACTGATTGATGTATTAGCAACAGGCTTTACCCTGAGACGTGGTACAAAATTTAGAGAAAACTTAAAGAAAGTTAAAGACAGTTTACGTAGCTCTCGTTTCGAGCGCAAAGACTAAACAGCATTATCGATGGCGACTAACACTGATTTGTTTATCGTCAAAATCAAACAATATTATAATAAGGATTAAGATGCCTAGAAGAACTAAAATTGTAGCGACCTTAGGGCCAGCCACTGACGACAGAGCCGTATTAAAAGAAGTATTAGCCGCTGGTGTAAATGTGGTTCGTTTAAACTTCTCTCATGGTATTCCACAAGATCATATTGACCGTGCCAACAATGTTCGCGAAATAGCTAAAGAATTGGGTATATATGTTGGTATCTTAGGTGATTTACAAGGCCCTAAAATACGCGTATCAACTTTTAAAAATGGTCCAATTAAATTAGCCATTGGTGATAAATTCGAACTTGACGCAGAATTGCCAAAAGGTGAAGGCTGCCAAGAGAAAGTGGGTATCGATTACAAAAAATTACCACAAGATGTCGTCCCTGGCGATATTCTTTTACTTGACGATGGTCGTGTGCAATTAAAAGTTTTAAGTACACAAGGGCAATCAGTTTTCACCGAAGTAACGGTGGGTGGACCTTTATCAAACAATAAAGGTATTAATCGTCAAGGCGGTGGCTTAACAGCACCAGCATTAACAGCTAAAGATAAAGAAGATATTAAATTAGCCGCAAAAATTAATGTCGACTTCTTAGCGGTATCTTTTCCTCGTGATGCTGCAGATATGCGTGAAGCACGTTTATTAGCACAAGAAGCTGGTTGTGATGCACGCTTAGTGTCTAAAATTGAACGTGCAGAAGCAGTAAATGATGACAAAGTGCTTGATGAAATTATTCTAGCCTCTGACGTTGTCATGGTTGCTCGTGGTGATTTAGGTGTTGAAATTGGCGATGCTGCATTAGTAGGTAAGCAAAAACATATAATCGCTCGTAGTCGTCAGTTAAACCGTGTTGTTATTACCGCAACACAGATGATGGAGACCATGATTGAAAACCCTATGCCGACCCGTGCTGAAGTTATGGATGTTGCAAATGCCGTGCTTGATGGTACTGATGCAGTCATGCTCAGTGCTGAAACTGCTGCAGGTAAATACCCGGTAGAAACAGTAAAAGCGATGGCATCAGTATGTATTGGCGCTGAAGAGCATCGTTCAGTAAACATTTCAAACCACCGTAATGAACTCACTTTTTCTGAGATTTCAGAAACAATCGCAATGTCAGCCATGTATGCAGCTAATCACCTAGTGGGTGTTAAAGCTATTATATCATTGACTGAATCTGGACATACCAGCAAAATCATGTCGCGTATTACTTCAGGTTTGCCTATTTATTCTTTATCTCGTCATCAGAAAACATTAAATAAAACTGCTATTTATCGTGGTGTTTATCCTGTTGAATTTGACTCTACACATTTTCCTGATGAAGAATTATCTAATGCGGTACTCAATAAAGTCTTAACTAAAGCAGACTTAAAAGTTGACGACATAGTGATATTCACCCACGGTGATATGATGGAAACGGTTGGCGCAACGAATACGATGAAAGTGTTAACAGTAACAAAAAAACATCTCAGCTAATCAATTGCTATGACCCATTAAGGTAAAGCTTCAAGCAGTTACCTTAAGCTGGCAAGCAAAAAAGTTTAGATCCAAAAAGGTAGCTCAATAGCTACCTTTTTTTATGTGCAAAAGATAATCAAGGTAAATAATGACGGATGCAAAAAACTTCCTTAGAATAGATTTTACTAGATAAGGTTAAAAACTATTATGACGATAAAAAATATTGCGGTATTAACCAGTGGTGGCGATGCTCCCGGCATGAATGCGGCGATACGTGCGGTCGTACTTGCTGCGCATCACTATGCATTGCCCACGATTGGTTTTTTTTCTGGTTATAACGGTTTAATTGAAACGAGTTCGACATTGCTAACACCTGCAAGTGTTAATGGCATTATCCACCGAGGAGGAACTATTTTAAAAAGTGCTCGCTGCCCTGCCATGCTCACTGAGCAAGGTTTAAAATCAGCCGCGGCAACCCTTAGAAAAGAACAAATAGACGCCTTAATCGTTATTGGCGGCGATGGCTCTTTTAACGGCTTACTGGCGTTAAGTAAATATTGGTCAGGAGCTATTATAGGTATTCCAGGGACCATAGATAATGATATTGATGGTACAGATTTCACCATAGGCTTTTCTACTGCAGTCAATACAGGTATTGAAGCGATAGATAAAATACGTGACACGGCAGAAGCTTTTGAGCGCATTTTTATTGTTGAAGTCATGGGCAGGCGAAGTGGACACATCACTTTTAATGTCGGTATCGCCAGTGCAGCTGAGCAAATATTATCTTTTGAGAATTTTTCTCAAGCCGACGAGCAAGAAAAACTCAGTCATTTAGCTAAAGAAATCAAACAAGCACAGCACAATAGGCATGCCAGTTATATTATAGTTATTGCTGAGAACTTATGGCCCGGTGGCGCTGTGCAGCTCGCTAAGCAATTAAAACAGACCGCAAACATTGACTGTACTGCATGTATACTTGGCTATATTCAACGAGGTGGTTCACCGGTAGCTAAAGACCGAATTTTAGCAACAAAAATGGGGGTTGCTGCAGTACAAGCGCTAATAGCAGGAAAGAGTAACGTTATGATTGGCGAACGTAATAATCAATTACTCACAGTTCCTCTGGATGTTGCCGTTCAACATAAAGAAAAAGTCAGTGAAAGCTTAGTTTCAGCCCAAGAAAATATTCTCGCCTTAACAGCGCAGTAACTGCCTAAAAAAAAGCTTAAGCAACAGGCATAAGCTTTTAAGGTATCTATCAAATCGCTGAGCTGAAATAACTTAAATACCGAGTTCTTTACACCATTGACAAGCGGCAACAAACTCTTGCTGAATATACGTTTCGTCAAGTGAATACATTTCAATTAATTGCTTTATATTCTCACCATTACCCCTGATGTACTTAACCGTAAAATCAAGTAATTCGCCGAGTAAACCTGAGTGGTCAACTAGCGCGTTTTCAATTGGAATGGCGAGTGGCATTGTTTTAACGATTTCGTTAATCGGCATACGCAAAATAATTTCAATAGCACTTAATAAGCCGGTAATAAAAGCAAAATCACTGATCTCTTTAAAGGCACCTTCTTTGGCTAATGCCGTCATTAATTTTGCAGTAATGAGCGCCTGCTTAGAGATTTCATCGGTCTTGTCGGTGGTCAATTTAGATAAAGCGAGGATAGTCACAAACTGTTTAAGTTTATCTTCACCTAAATAGGCCGCGGCTTGTTTTAATGAAGTAATTTCAATACGAGTTGATGTTGCTACGTTATTAACCATTTTTAACAAGCCAACAGTTAAGTTAACATCATGACTGATAATCGTGGCAATGTTGTCAAAATCTAATGGTGAATGAAATGTTTCACTGATCAAATGCAGCATTTGTGTTTTGATTGGCGCAAGTGTTTGCCCCTCGACTATCTCAGGTTCGTGATAAAAGTACCCTTGATAGTAATCAAATCCTACTTCTGCTAAAGCTTGTAATTGAAAGTTAGTTTCAACTTTTTCTGCGGCAAGTTTAATGTTGTGATCTTTTAAACGCTCGATAACTTTATGCAGACGTTTCGGATTAACTTTATCGGTATCAATTTTAATAATTGATATATATGGAAATAAAACATCCCACTTTGCATCAAGATCATATTCAGTTAACGCAACTTTATAACCTTTATCAAAATAAAACTTAACAATTTTAAACAAGCGTTCCGTTGGTACTTTATGGCCAACAAGTTCGATAACAATAGATTTTTTATCAAACATCAGCGGATATTTATTAATCAGACATTTTTCAGTAAAATTAATAAAAGCAAGTTTTCCCATACTGATAGAGCGAATGTCACCTTGTAGGTGATTTTGAATAATTAATTTTGAGCTAGCAACATCTGAATCAATGTCAGGAAATTTGTTATCTGCGCTATCTCTAAAGAGCAGCTCATAACCAATCGTGACATGGTTTCTATCAAGTATCGCTTGTCTTGCTATATAAGTGTTATACATATATCAGAGCTAAAATTTTATTAATTATTATTAACTTAAACATACCCTATTTTTCTTTGAATTGAAAAGTAATTAAGCCGCTAAGCCGTTATTTTATTGTCATTATTATTAGAAGCATTTATACGCTACTCAAATAAGCGAATGAAATGGGTAACCTATATACGGTTGATTAATTTCAGCTCTTTATTTAAGCCTAAATGGCGCGGTTAATAAAGCCTGCGCTAAAGGGATATCTTGATAGTGATTTTCACGAATATTATGAATAAATTTCAGGGTCTTAAAAGCATCAAACCAAACGACTAGCTGTTTATTAAACTGCTTTTCACTATTATTTATTTGTTTTTCAACAAAAGCTTCAAAACCTATTTGATTTAATGCGGTAACTATCGGCTCAGATAACGGTTCTAACCATGCGATTAAATCGCCGCGATAGTGCCATAAATTTGCAAAAGCAGACAATACAGCTTTTAGCAATGTAAATACTTGAGGATGGTAATAACAATAATCGAGGTGACTTGCTTGTAAATCAAGAATTTTTTGCACTGCAGGTCCAGTACCAAACGGCACACGTTGAGACGTTCTGGCATCAAGGTTTACTGTTACCTCTTCAATAAATTCAACAGCACCTAACTTAGCTAATTTATTTATTAAATAAAAATCTTCTCCTGCACTGCGCTTTGGAAAACCACGAGCCTGAACATATACTTCCGCTTTAAACGCTAAAATACTCCCAATAGTAAAAAAGGCATAAGGTGAATCGGCATAATGTAAGCCCGCAACATAATAGCGTAAAGCGCTTTCATAAAGAAAATTAGCCTGATGAATACTTTTATCTTCACTGCTATGCTTAAAGTTAAAACAGCAAACTACGGTATTTTTATCACGTGTATGTAAAGCGTTAAAATAATCATCGGGTAAGTAAGCATCGGCATCACTAGAACAGATCCACGTTTGTCTGATCCGGTTTACTGAAATTAAATAAGCACTGAGATCAGTGCCTATTTTACGTGCCAGCCCTACGCCTTGCTCTTTATCGATAGCACGGGTAAAACGGTCAACCACTAGCAGCCATGTTTGACTTTGTGCTACCTTAATTAGGGTTAGGTTATCGTATTGCCAGCAGTTATCACCACAAGAAAGTGCATATTGATAAAGTGCTTTTTGTTGATTTATCTCGTTATAATTAGCCACTGAATTATCTTCGCGTAAAGATTCAGTAACAGACTCGGCGATCGATTCGGTAATAGGTTCGTTAATGACCAGCACCATAAGTACTGGAGATTTTGAAAGTGGTGAAGCTAAAAAGCGCTCAATAAAAGCGATTTTTTCTTGATAAGCAGGAATAACCACAACATGGTCAACAGTAAACTCATCAGGTAACCCTGATTCATATTGAGTTAGTACCGCAACTTCACTTTCAGCATAGCGACTAAAATATTGGTTAAACACTTTTGACATCAGCTTACCCGTTAACCATTTATCGTTAAATAATTAATGCAGAGCCGCTCTAAAGGGAAGTTTTGCACAAATCTCAGCTTCTAATGTCAGTACTTCTTCTAAACGTATATTGACTTCGTCTTTATCAAAATATTCATAAGCAAGTTCGATAAACAAATTTTTATGCTTTTCTTCTGACTTTGCAATCGCGTCATATAAGACTTTGTCTTTCCCTTCAGGCAATGCTTGGGCAATAAGCGAAAAACGTTCGTATCCTCGCGCCTCAATCACACCAGCAACGATTAATCGGTCCATAAAAAACACTTCTGCACCATTACGAAAGGCTTTACGAATTTGGGTAATATAAGGGTCTTTGGTGTCAGCGCCGAGCTGAATGCCACGCGCATTAATTAATTTTAACACTTGTTTAAAATGAATGAGCTCTTCTATCGCTAAGTCAGCCATAGCTTTAACCATATTTTTTCTATCGGGATAATGAGAAATCATTGACATCGCCATACCTGACGCTTTTTTTTCTGCCGTTGCATGATCAAGTAAAAAGGCATTGAAATCAGCAAGAGCAACTTGCGCCCATTCTTTTGGCGTATGGTATTTAAGTTCAAACATAAAACTACTTATTATTGAAAGAGGAAATTTGCCCGCTATTTTATAGGAAAATAGCGGGCGAACAAACATAAATGTTCACTTGTTTGTCAAAGTCGCGTTATGACTTACTTACTTAACTTTTTCAATCGTAAGCTCACTAATACCAGTAATAATAACCAGTAAATACTGCCACTACTTGATTGCTCAGGATCGGTTTTCTTGGCAACTTCAGCATTAGGCACAACGGCAACACCACCTGGGTCGTCGATAATACCGTTAACCAAACCATCCGCATCGTTTGCACCGCCATCTTCAATCAATAAGCGTACACATTGATGCCCTTCAGTTAAACCTGTCTGGTATAAAGCACTCTGTGGCGGTGGACATACATCGTTATCTGCTGGACTAGACGCTAAGGTATTTTTGCTGTTTTCAACAAAGTTTTGCCAACCACTGTCACGATTAAATTTCCGGTAAAGCGCATTTTGTGGAAT
The DNA here is from genome assembly GCF_014077275.1 of Colwellia sp. BRX8-7. Taxonomy (NCBI): domain Bacteria; kingdom Pseudomonadati; phylum Pseudomonadota; class Gammaproteobacteria; order Alteromonadales; family Colwelliaceae; genus Colwellia; species Colwellia sp. BRX8-7. The sequence continues at coordinate 108,074 of NZ_JACGVP010000014.1, forward strand.
ACCATCATTTAACGGAATAACCACAGCAGCAGAGGCACCAAACGGAGTCACCTGATGAATTTCAAAGTCAAAGTAATCACTACGATGGTTATAAGTGTCCGTTGCGACTAAACCGGTTGCATCCATCTCTTGTTGTGTCATTTGCACGCCATCTGAAAACTGCTGTAACGCATATTTACCTAAGCGTAATCTTAAGCCTGGCTCAGTTTCCATTAACTTAGTTTTACCGGCATTAACATGTAATGGCTGCAAATAAGCAATATCATTGTTATCTAAAAATGCCGGAACACCATCGTTATCGTCATCAGCATAACCTTCAATATTATCTGCGATACCATCACTGTCTGTATCACTACCATCAAGTCGAGCTAAAATGCTATTAACCGGAATACTAAGGCGATGAGTTTGTGACAATTCGCCACTGCCATTATCAGTAACACTCACTTCTACCGTAATTAATCCTCTTATTTCTTCAGGTAAAACAAAGTTGTCAGGTTGCAAATAGACCTTTAATTGACTGGCACTTATTTCGGCATTGATATACTCAGGCAGTAACCAATGAATAATGTGTGAATCATTTGGATTATCATCATTTATCTGTAGCTCTATGGTCACTTCACCTTGGTCTTTACTGATACTAGAAACCGCTATATTTTGCTGAGTCATACGCAATTGTGTTGTCGGTACTATATTATTTTCAGTAATAACTATGGTGTGGCTATTATTGACACCGGTATTTATTTCATTGCCAAAACTCAGCACAAGCTGTTCATCACTTTCTGCTTGAAAGTCTTTATTAATCAAAATATCAATAAAGCCTGACGTGCCCTCGGTAATAACAATTTTATTGTCTGTTATCTTATAATCAAGGGCATCTACATTACCAGAAATAGCAAAAGGTAATTCAATGGGATAAGCCGGCGCTTTGCCTGACAAGACAACTTCAACCCGAGCCGTAGCACCCTCACCTATTGTTTGCGTCGCACTAAAGTTCACTAACGGATAAACATTAAGCACTTGTGGGGTGGTTGAAACATTACCAGCCTCGTCAACCGCTCGCCATATAATATTGTACAACCCTGAGGTAATATATTTTTGTCCGCGCTCAAAACCCACCGGTGTTAATGCACAACAGTTAGCGCCATCACGACCATCTTCAACATAAACGTCGGTTAACTGTACCAATTGTGTTTGTGTTAGCGCAGTAAAGGTATGATCAGCATCAAGGTGAACTGCTTGTGGGACCGTTATCAATGGCGCATAATCGTCAATTAATGGATTGGTGTTGTTACGCTCTTCATCAACATTTACCGTGCCGTCTGAATCTGTATCAATTAGTGCATCAGCATCGTTAAATGGGTTAAAACCATATTGAAGCTCAAAGACATCACTCATGCCGTCATTATCGTCATCAGGATCGGCATTATTACCTAAACCATCAAAATCAAAATCTAGTGACTCTGTCGGGTTTAGCGGTAACTGGTCGAGATAATCAAAGACACCGTCGTTATCATCATCGATATCGTTAACATTGCCAATACCATCACCATCGGTATCAACACTTTCTATCGGATCGAGTGGGAAAGCATCGTCGATATCAAGCACACCGTCATTATCATCGTCACTATCGCTATTATTTCCAATACCGTCATTATCACTGTCACGTGATTCATTCGGGTCAAAGGGAAATAAATCAACGTTATCTAGCACACCATCATTATCGTCGTCAGTATCAAGTACATCACCAATACCATCGCCATCAGTGTCAAATATTTCTCCTGGATCAAACGGAAAAGCATCATCAGTATCAAGAATACTATCGTTGTCATCATCGGCATCAGCGTTATCGCCTAGGCCATCTCCATCCGAGTCTTGCCATTCAGTTGCATCTAATGGATATAAATCATTACTATCAAGATAACTGTCATTATCGTCATCGGTATCTGCATTATTACCTATGCCGTCATTATCGGTATCAAGCCTTTCATTAACATCTAATGGAAAAGCATCTAGGCTATCAACTAAACCATCGTTGTCATCGTCACTGTCGCTATTGTTACCAACAAGATCTCCGTCGGTATCTTGCCACTCGTTAGGATCTAAAGGAAAAGGGTCGTTAGCATCTGGTTCACTATCACCATCATCATTGATATCAACATTATTACCTGTGCCATCACCGTCGGTATCTAAATATTCGCTTACATCTAATGGAAAGGCATCAGCATTATCAGCAAAACCGTCACCATCATCATCTGGATCAGCGTTGTTACCAATACCATCGCCGTCAGTATCTATGCTTTCAGCCGAATTTAACGGAAATAAATCGATGTTATCTGCAACACCATCATTGTCGTCATCATTATCATTAGTTTCATTAGCTAAACCGTCACCATCCGTATCTGTTCTTGCTAACGGATCGGTTGGTCCGGGATCAACCGCATTGGCAATACCATCGCCATCAATATCTGGATCGCTATTATCGCCGATAAAATCGCCATCTAAATCATTCCATTCAGTTGCATCGAAAGGAAAAAGATCTATCGCATCAGGAATACCATCACCGACACCGGTAAAATCGTGCGTGTCATCATCAAGATCGGTATTATCAGCAACGCCATCACCATCGGTATCTGTGGTTGCTAAGGGTAACAGTGAGTTTGCCGGTGTTTCATTTACATCTAATATTCCATCGTTATCATCATCTGTATCAGTATTATTACCAACGCCGTCTCCATCAGTATCAAGCCACTCACTTGCATCTAATGGAAATCTATCGACGCCATCAGCTACATTGTCGCCATCATCATCGGTATCAGCAACATTACCTGTTCCATCACCGTCAGTATCAATATATTCACTAGGGTCTAATGGAAAGACATCATCTAAACCATCGATAATACCATTGCCGTTAATGTCATCTAAAACGCCGTCATTATCATCGTCGGCATCAGAGTTATTACCTATACCATCAAAATCTGTATCTACTGACTCATTAACATTAAGCGGAAAAGGGTCACTGCTGTCTAAAACACCATCACCATCGTCGTCTGTATCGGCATTATTGCCTGTACCGTCACCATCAGTATCAATAAATTCAGTGCTATCAAGCGGAAAAGCATCGTTTACATTTAAATGGCCATCGCCATCAATATCTGTATCACCATTATCGCCAACACCGTCACTGTCAGTATCTAACCATTCACTCGCATTTAGCGGAAAATCATCATTTATATCAAGGAAACCATCACCAACACCGGTACCATCGTGGGTGTCATCATCGGTATCAATATTATTATCGATACCATCACCATCGGTATCAAACCATCTTGACGCATCATTGGGCCATACATCAATACCATTTGCGTAACTGTCACCATCACTATCGTTATCAGCATTATCACCTATACCGTCATTATCAAGATCTCTTTGCTCTGAGCTATCAAGTGGAAAAGCATCATCAACGTCTAGAATAGTATCGCCATCGTCATCGGTATCAGTGTTATTACCTATACCGTCAGAATCAGTATCAAGTTGTTCAGAGGCATCAAGCGGAAAAGCATCATAGCGGTCAATGATACCGTCACCATCATCATCAGTATCGGTATTGTTGCCTATAGTATCACTGTCGGTATCGTCCCATTCAAGTGGATTAAGGGGATATATATCAACAACATCAACAACGCCATCACCATCATCATCAAGATCAACCGTATTGCCAGAGCAATCACCGTCGGTATCAAGCCATTCAAAAGAATTTTCGATAAAAGGATCGTATGCGTTCAGTACAGGGTCACCATCACGGTTAAAATCAAAACCGTCGGGTACACCATCACCGTCATCATCAGGATCAGCATTATTACCAATACCGTCTAAGTCTGTGTCATACCACTCGGTTGGGTCAGTTGGAAATAAATCATAAGCGCCGCCAATAACCATAGTATCGTCGTAACCATCACCATCAGCATCGAGTAAAGGAGTTGGCGGAGGGCATTGTGGTACAACCGCATAAACAGGAAAACTGCTCATAAGTGTTAATACGAGAGGAAAAACGACTGAATGAATTCTTAATGGCATAAACATCCCCACCAATAGCAATATATTTTAAACTTACAGGTGTAAGTTATTACGTCTTGAAATTAACAAGACCACCTATTTAATGGTGATCATTATTAATTTCTTCTTTAAACTTTAGCAAATTTCATCAACAAAGACCTTAAATGCTAGGCTAGACAACTTTTTCTATCCAACTTAATAATCTAAGCCTCGTCCAAAACGATAACTTAGACCAACATAAACAGATGTTATAGCACCAAATTCAGAAAAATTAGGTTGATGTTTAACACCTAGGTTTAATGCAGTATTTTTATTAAACTTATAATAGGCAACAACGCCTAGTACCATGTTTATATCATTTTCTTGCGAAGGGTATATTTCCACTGTATCTGAACTGTTTGGGTCGGTATAGGTAAGTTTATTTTCAGTGAGCGCTAGTGAAGCGCCCAGTTGATATTCAATCGTTAATTTTTTGAAAAAAGCATTATAACTTTGTATCTTATGACGATAACTAACAAGCCCATCAATGGTATTAACTTTAAAAAAACGTTCGTCGGTTATGGTGAAAGGTAAATCATATTTTACTTTTTCTAAGTTATTATAAGAAGCAGTCCAATAGAAATTTCCACCTTTAGTAAAGCTGTCTGCTAAAGAAAAACTATAACCTTGGCTGTTAGCGTCTTGACCTTTGTGAATGTTACCTGCTACTTCTAAAGCATTAACACTGTATGAAAAAAGACTTGAAGCAATAAAGATACCGCCAACGGCAAAAGTTTTCCGCAGCTTACTTAAATTTTTAACCATTATATTTCTTCCCAAATGAGAGTGTTGCAATATTAAATTTTCTTGTTCGTTGTTATCTATATTAATTTTCACTATTGATACCACCATCAAAAATTTGACTCTTTATTGCATTCATATCAAATGCATAATCTATTTTATAAATATGCAATTTTTAAACCATAAAAATTTTAAAATATAAACAAATATATGCTAATGTTATTTTTTGTGAATATATATTTAAGCGATAAGTTAGCTATGTTTAGAGTGATTAATAATATTATTGACCGCTGTTTCTTCACTGTAACATTTATAGTAGGTGTGCAATTACCGGCATTTATCATTCAATATAAACATCGCCTGTCCGGACACTTATCTGAAGCAAAACTGCACCTAGTAGAATTTCAAAACATTGCAGATCTGCACTACCAAGGTAATTTATCAGCGATGATAACGAAGTATCAAGCTAATTCTGAGCCATCAATAGTCAATACAGCCGAAATTATTAACCAATTGGTCATACGGGTTGAGTATTTGCAGTCACAACTTAGTGTGATAACTAGCGACGTTTATATTGAACGGATTTATAACTTTATTGTTTATGGCGATAAAGTCATTATTAAAGATACCTTAACTGATTTTTCACTGACTATCCCACTTGAGATAAATGCACTAAGTACTGGAGCGGTCATCGCTATTGTTGGTTTAATAGCGAAGGAAATAATTGTTTCTTTGCTTAAGTTACTAGGTAAAAAGATGTCACTAAATCATCAAAAAAGTTCACACTAAAGCAAGATAGTTAAGCGCTACTCTAGATCACGCATAGAGACACATTGATACCGTAACTAAACGATATCAATAAAGACTACCCTTGCCACCCTTGCTTGGCTCTATTTTATCTATCCCAGCTCTCTCGCAAGCATAAAAAAAGGTTGCCGTAGCAACCTTCTATAAACATCATCTCATCTATTATTGAATACATAGAAAAGCATGCTCTAACTTTATACGTTATTAATTAGCCGTTACCGTTTTCAACGCGACTCTTTAATTTTTGTCCAGGACGGAAAGTAACAACTTTACGAGCAGAAATTGGAATATCTTCACCCGTTTTAGGGTTACGACCTGGGCGTTCGCTTTTAACACGAAGATCGAAGTTACCAAAACCAGAAAGCTTAACTTGTTCGCCACTTTCTAACGTTTCGCGTATTTCTTCAAAAAACACCTCAACCATATCTTTTGCGTCGCGTTTGCTCAGCCCAACTTTCTCGAATAAATGTTCTGCTACTTCTGCTTTAGTAAGCGCCATTACCTAATTCCTCAGTGATGCATTTAGCTCAGTTTCTAATGTGTCTACGACACGTTCAACGACTTCATTAATGTCTTTTTCTTCGAGGGTTTTATCACAATCCTGTAAAGTCATCGCTATCGCTAAGCTCTTAAACCCTTCTTCAATACCATTTCCTCGGTATACGTCAAACAAGTTTAGATCAACTAAATAATTTCCGCCAACCTTTTCAATAAGTTGTAAGACATTATTTGCATTAATTTGCTCTTCAACGATCACTGCTATGTCACGTCTATTGGCAGGAAAGCGAGATATATCACCAGCTTCAGGGATTTGTTGTGTTGAAATTTCAGACAATAATAGCTCAAAAATAAATGTACGACCGTTTAGTCCTAATTTTCTTTCTAATTCAGGATGTAAGGTACCAACATGTCCCACCAGCACACCATTCTTATGGATTGCGGCGGTTTGGCCAGGATGAAGTGCGACTATTTCATCTTTTGAAAACTGATATAACGAAGCATCGCCAGTAAGAGCCATTAAGGCTTCTACGTCTGATTTAATATCAAAAAAATCACTTGCAGACTTTTCCATATCCCAATGTTCTTCATTACGCTGGCCGGTCACAACACCTGCAAACATTTGTTCTTGGCGAACACCGTTTTCTGCGGCTTCATCTGGAACAAAACGTAAACCTGTTTCAAATAAACGGATGCGAGATTGCTGGCGGTTCTGGTTGTAAATAACCGATTGCAATAAGCCTGTCCACATACTTAAACGCATCACCGACATTTCAGAAGAAATTGGATGCGGTAAAGTCATCACCGCTTGTTCAGGGTGAATAAGCGCTTGAACTTTTGGGTCAACAAAACTATAAGTTATTGCTTCTTGATATCCACGATTAACCATAACGTTGCGTAAACGTTTCAACGGAATGAACTTTTCTTTTTGTTCGCGCATCGCCAACGTTGCTTTAGGCGACACATTTGGAATATTGTTGTAACCAAAAATACGCGCAACTTCTTCAATTAAGTCGACTTCAACTTTAATATCAAAACGATATGCTGGTACCACTACGGTCCAAACATCATTTACAAAGGCAATTTCGAAACCTAAACGCGTTAAAATCTCAGTCACTTTAGCATCTTCAATATGATGACCAATGCGTCCATCAAGTTTTTCGCGGCGTAAGGTTACTGTTTTTTCTTTTGGTAAATGTTCATCACTTAATGCTTCAACGATAGGTCCTGCTTGGCCACCGACAATAGCTAATAATAAGGTCGTTGCACGTTCCATAGCACTACGCTGCAATTCAGGGTCAATACCACGTTCGTAACGATGTGATGAATCAGTATGTAAACCATATTGGCGGGCTTTACCTAAAATAGCCAAGGGAGCAAAGAAAGCACTTTCTAAGAAAATATCAGTTGATTTTTCTTCTTCATCGGATTTAACACCCGATTCTTTTCCGCCAAAAATGCCAGCCATCGCTAAGGCTTTACTTTCATCAGCAATCACTAATGTTTCGCTCGAAAGCGTCACTTCATTACCGTCAAGTAAAACAAGTTTTTCACCTGACGTAGCAAAACGAACATTAATACCACCATCGATTTTTGATAAATCAAAAGCGTGCATCGGGTGCCCTTGCTCAAGCAACACGTAATTAGTTACATCGACAACAGGGTCAATTGAGCGAGTGCCACAACGGCGTAATTTTTCTACCATCCATAACGGTGTTTTCGCGGTTACATCTATATTTTTAATCACTCGTCCTAAATAACGCGGACAAGCTTGTGGTGCAGATAAAGTAATGTCACGCACATCATCAATCGTTGCAACAACAGCAACAATTTCAGGTTCAGTAATATTAGCACTATTTAACACCCCGACTTCGCGTGCTAAACCTTTAAGGCCTAAACAATCACCGCGATTAGCCGTTAAATCAACATCGATGGTAACGTCATTTAAGTCTAAGTATTCACGAACACACATACCGATTGGTGCATCGGGTGCAAGCTCCATAATACCGTCAGCACTTTCAGACAAACCAATTTCTGACTCACTACACAACATGCCATGAGAAGGCACGCCACGCAATTTAGCTTTTTTAATTTTAAAGTCACCCGGTAAAACTGCGCCAACCGTTGCAACAGCAACCTTGAGGCCTAAACGACAGTTTTTAGCGCCACAAACGATGTCAACTAACTCGCCATCATTAAACTCGCTACCTAGGTTTATTTTTGTTACTTGTAATTTGTCTGCGTCAGGGTGAGGCCCACATTCAACAACTTCACCAATTAATACACCGGTAAATTCACCCGCAACAGGTTCTACAGCGTCAACTTCTAAGCCGGCCATAGTTATTTGATGAGCTAACTCACTCGATGAAATAGCAGGATTAACCCACTCACGTAACCAAGATTCACTAAATTTCATTGTTGGCTTTCCTACTTGAACTGTTTTAAGAAGCGAAGATCATTTTCGAAGAATGAACGTAAATCGTTTACACCGTAGCGCAACATGGTTAAGCGTTCAACGCCCATGCCAAAAGCAAAACCTGTGTATACTTCAGGGTCAATACCTACTGATTTTAAAACGTTAGGATGAACCATACCGCAACCTAAAACTTCTAACCATTTGCCATTTTTGCCCATAATATCCACTTCTGCTGAAGGTTCAGTAAAAGGGAAATAAGAAGGACGGAAACGAATTTCAACTTCTTCTTCAAAAAAGTGATGTAAGAAGTCGTGTAAAATACCTTTAAGATGCGTAAAGCTAACATCTTTATCAACCATTAAGCCTTCAACTTGGTGGAACATTGGCGTATGCGTTTGATCGTAATCATTACGATAAACTTTGCCTGGAGATATAATACGTAAAGGCGGTTGCTCTTTTTCCATAGTACGAATTTGTACACCAGAAGTCTGTGTACGTAAAACTAACTTAGGATTGAAGTAAAAAGTGTCATGGTCTTGACGTGCAGGATGGTGCTCTGGAATATTCAGTGCATCAAAATTATGAAAATCGTCTTCAACCTCAGGACCTTCTTTAACAGAAAAACCTAAATCACCAAAAAAGCTTTCTATACGCTCAATAGTACGTGTTACTGGGTGTAAACCACCTAGGTCATTACTACGCCCTGGCAATGTTACATCAATAGACTCAGCAGCTAACTGTTTAGCAATAACCTCTGCACGCAATAACTCACCACGTTCGGTTAATAATTTTTGTACTTGCTGCTTAGCAATATTGATCACTTGCCCTGCTTTAGGTTTTTCTTCTTTAGGTAATTTACTTAAGCCCTTCATTTGCTCAGTGAACAAACCTTTCTTACCTAAAAAATTAACGCGAACTTGATCAAGCTCTACTGGATCTTTTGCTGCAGAAATAGCTTGTTCTGCCTGCAATATTATATCGTCTAAATTCATGAGTTCCTCTAAAACGGCTCTAAAACCGTTCAGTAAATTTGAAGGTTTTGGCTAGACTGATGGTATTAATATAAATGGTGTATGATTTTACACAAAAATCAATTGATTATGTAGTGAAAAGAGTGCTTTTACTGAAAAAACAGCTCAGATAAGAAAAAGGCCTCTATTTCAATAAAGGCCTTGCTGTTTTTTGACGTCTAAATCACAAAATTTAACTACAAATTATACCCTGATTCATCATGTTCAATTAAATCAAGGCCCGTTATTTCTTGTTCTTTATCAACCCTTAAGCCTTTAGTCATCAAGGAAACAAGCTTAAACAACACGTAAGAGACAACCGCCGTATAGACAATAACAGCGCCAATTCCCACTAATTGAACACTGACCTGCCCTAACATCGTGGTGATACCCTCTGCATAACCATAACCACTAAAAGCGCCTAACTCTGTAGAAGAAAACACACCCGCTAATAAAGTGCCTAAAATACCCCCGACACCATGCACGGGAAAAACATCTAAAGAATCGTCAATTTTTAACTTTTGTTTAATATAGACCGTTGAATAAAAACAAATGAAACCCGCAGAAATCCCTATAACTAGTGCGCCACCTGGACCAACAAAGCCTGATGCAGGTGTTATTGTCCCTAAACCGGCAACCATGCCCGTTACCGCGCCTAAGACACTCGCTTTACCAAATTTTTTCCATTCAATAGCAGCCCAAGTCAGTGCACCTGCTGAAGCGGATAAATGCGTGACTAACATAGCCATTGCTGCGTCACCATTGGCGGCTAAGGCACTACCACCATTGAAACCAAACCAACCTACCCAAAGCAAACCTGCCCCCGTAATAGTCATGGTTAAGTTATGTGGCAACATAGGCGTTCGAGGGAAACCATATCGAGGACCTAAAACAACAGCAGCAACCAAGGCGGCAACACCACAGGTAATATGCACCACAATACCACCGGCAAAATCATAAATGCCCATTTGGCCTAACCAACCGCCGCCCCAAACCCAATGAGTTACCGGAGCATAAACCGCTAGCAACCATAAGCCACTAAAAATTAAGACTGCAGAAAACTTCATTCTTTCTGCATAAGCGCCAATAATAAGTGCAGGAGTAATAACCGCAAACGTCATTTGAAATAAAGCAAACAAGCTTTCCGGAATATCACCAACAAGGGTTTCTTTGGTTATTCCCATCATAAGTACTTTGCTAAAATCACCTATCCACGCATTACCTTCACCAAAGGCTAAGCTATAACCGACCACAAACCAAAGTATCGAAGAAAGAGCAGCAATTGAAAAACACTGCATAAGAATAGAAAGAATATTTTTACGTCGAACTAATCCACCGTAAAATAAAGCGAGTCCGGGTAAGGTCATCATTAGGACTAGAGCCGTTGATGTGAGGATCCACGCCGTATTTGCGCCGTTCAATTCGTCATTGCTGGCAAAACTTGGCAATGCGACCGCGGACAAAAGTAAAACAAACAGTGTTAATACTTTATTCATCGTTATGCTTGAGTGTAACTGTTTAAATAGCTTCATTATCTGTTTCACCTGTTCTGATCCTAACAATATGTTCGATGTTAGTGACAAATATCTTACCGTCACCTATTTTTCCTGTTTGTGCTGTTTCGAGAATAGTGTCGATAACACGCTCAACCATTTCATCCTTAACAGCGAGCTCAAGTTTCATTTTTGGTAAAAAATCGACAACATATTCGGCACCACGATAAAGTTCGGTATGACCTTTTTGACGGCCAAAACCATTAACTTCGCTTAACGTTAATCCTTCTAGACCTATCTCACTGAGTGCTTCACGAACATCATCGAGTTTAAAAGGTTTGATTATTGCGGTTATCAACTTCATTTGTTCACCTTTAGTGCATATTATTTAAGATTGTTTATATAAATTTATTTAAGCACCATTTGTGCCCAAAGAGACAATCAAATAAAAAACAATAAGTTAAAAAATAATAATTAATATTACACCGCTCAAATGCACCAAGATGTTACACACAAACACAACCCAAACACCATATTGGTGCACAGATTATGACCATTAGTCAGATTTTATGTTTAAGAAAAAGTGTAAAGGGCAAAATTGAAGGTTTAGTATTAGCAAAAGTTAGAGATGGTAAATAGCGCACAAAAAAAAAGCCCTACGGGTGTAGAGCTTTTAAGCAGAGACAATAACGACTTAATCGATTAGCTGATACTGCTCGCGTAAAATATCAATAATTTCAGCTTTAGGGTTAGCAGACAAAACAATTTTTTGACCGGTAATTTTCTCAGCGATCGCTGTGTATGTTTGTGACACATCCATTAACACGGATGCCGGTAACTCATTGTTACGAGCTAAGGCTAAGCGCTCGTCCATGCGATTTTTATTTAATAAAATATCAGCATCAGGGAAATGTGCTAAAAGTAATTGGCGGAAACCTTCTTTAGAGTTTTCAACCACTTTACCGGCACGATATTGCTCGCCATCCCAAATACGTGAAGAATCAGGCGTACCCACTTCGTCCATATAAATTAACTTGTCGTTGCCAGCTTTGTCTTTTACATAGCCAAATTCAAACTTAGTATCTACAAAGATTTGGTCAAGCTTTGCCAACGCATCAGAAATAACGTCAAAACCTTCCGTTAATAATTTTTCGTATAAAGTAATATCATCAGGCGTTTTAAAATTAAAGGCTTCAAAATTATCTTCAATATTTTTGCGAGTAATATTAACATCATCAATCGCAGGAACGCCCGGAATGCCTTCTAAAATACCTTTTGTTGAAGGTGTTTGTAGAAGTTCAGGTAGCTTTGAATCTTTCAATAATCCTTCAGCTAATTCGATACCACAAAAATCACGTTCACCTTTTACGTATGAACGCCACATAGAACCGGTAATATACTGACGACAGATAGCTTCAATCATTACAGGTTTAGCTTTTTGTACGATCCAAACAAACGGATGTGGAATATCAAGAATATGACTATCGGCTAGACCTTGATCTTTAAATAATTTAAACCAATGATTTGATATAGCATTCAGTGATGCACCTTTTCCAGGTACACCTTGCATACCACCTTCGCCTTGCCAAATACATTCAAAAGCAGAAATACGATCACTAATAACCATAATGGCTAAAGGTGTGTCGTCGGCAACATCATAGCCTTTCTCTTGAATTAGTCGCTTACTATCCGCGTCGGTTAACCAATAAACACTGCGCACTTTACCGCTGTGAACTGGTGCATCGGTACGAATAGGTAAATCATTATTTACCGCTAAAATTTGATCTGCAAGACTCATCGGTTTAAACCTTAATTATCAAGTTAATATTAATTGTAGCGAATAATATCTTTGCGCGTTATCCCAAAAGATAAAATAGTATTCGGTATAATTAATAAAAACATTTTAATACATTATAACCAAGGTGTTTAGTTTAATTTCCAAAGTAAAGAACGGTGCTAATAACTATTAGTAAGTACTTTAAAACGCAGAAAGTGAGCTAAAGAACAAGTTAGTATAATTAAAAAAAGAAAAGGACGCCTAATGGCGTCCTTATCTCAAAGCTTTTTCAAGTTCTATGCAGCTAAAGCAGCTTTCGCTTTTTCAACTAAGAATGTGAATGTTGCTTTGTCGTATACTGCAATATCAGCTAGGATCTTACGATCGATTTCAATAGCAGCCTTTTTAAGACCATTAATGAAAACACTGTAAGATAAACCGTTTATGCGAGCTGCTGCATTTATACGAGTGATCCAAAGCTGACGGAATTGACGTTTACGTTGACGACGATCGCGGTAAGCGTACTGACCTGCTTTAGTTACTGCTTGATAAGCAACACGGTAAACACGGCTACGTGCTCCGTAATAACCTTTAGCTTGCTTTAGAACCTTCTTGTGACGTGCACGAGCTTGTACACCACGTTTTACTCTAGCCATTCTATATCTCTCCTATTAACCGTGACGTAAAAGTTTTTTAACTGACTTAATGTCAGCCGCCGAAATCATGCACTTAGCACGAAGATGACGTTTAACTTTAGTACGACGCTTAGTCAAGATATGACGAAGGCCAGCTTGTTTGAACTTGTAGCCAGAGGCTGTTTTTTTAAAGCGCTTCGCAGCACCTTTGTTAGTTTTCATTTTAGGCATGAATATTACTCCGCATTCATGTTTGTGCTATTACACATAAACATTGCCATTGAAATTTAGCAACTTAGGCGAAAAACTTAACGCGTTTATTTAAGGATAAACAAAAATAAACGTTAGTTTTTACTTTCAGGCCTAAAGTTACCCGTTAAAATCAATAATGGTGAACTTATTTTAATTTACACCAAACTAAGTTACTTGAAATACCGGTTATTGATTATTTTTTAGGTGCTAGTACCATCACCATTTGTCTTCCTTCCGCACGACGCGGGAAGAATTCAAGTACAGTTAACTCTTCTAAATCGTTTTTAACACGAGTTAGTAGTTGTAAACCGAGTTCTTGGTGAGCCATTTCACGACCACGGAAACGTAAAGTTACTTTAACTTTATCGCCACCCTCTAAAAAGCGCTTCAGGTTGCGTAGTTTTACCTGATAGTCGCCTTCATCTGTTCCAGGACGGAATTTGATTTCCTTAACCTGTATCTGTTTCTGGTTTTTGCGTTGTTCTTTTTGTTCTTTAGCTTTTTCATAGATAAACTTACCGTAATCCATAACACGGAGTACAGGAGGTTTAGCCGTAGGGCTTATTTCAACAAGATCAACACCAGCTTCGTCAGCTTGATCCATTGCTTCATCTAATGTGACGATGCCACCAGGCTCTCCGTCAAATCTAATCAAACGAACTTCATTATCAGCAATACCTGTAATTAACTCATTTAAACGATGTGCTGGCTCTTTTTGCCCGCCTCGTTGTCCACCTTTAATAGCCATGTTCCTCCAAAGAACTTTGTTCCGAGTAGCTGGTGTTATTTTTAACTTAACAACTACTCAGATTAATAAAATATTTTGATGTATGTTATAAACGTTATTATAAGTAATTTCAACGCTAACTGCGAGAGTTAACTTCTTCACTTAGTTTAGAAATAAAGTCATCAACAGACATTTTGCCTAAATCTTCACCACTTCGCGTTCGAATAGCGATTTCGCCTGCTTCCATTTCTTTGTCACCAACAACTAACAAATATGGAACACGCTTCAAAGTGTGCTCGCGGATTTTAAAGCCTATCTTCTCATTTCTCAAGTCTAGTTTTACTCTAAATCCACTTTCTTTTAGTTTTTTAACAACTTTTTCACAATATTGACCCTGTTTGTCGGTAATATTCATCACAGTTGCATGAATTGGAGATAACCAGGTCGGAAACTTCCCGGTAAACTCTTCAATCAAAATTCCAATAAAACGCTCAAGTGAACCTAAAATAGCACGATGAATCATCACTGGGATGTATCTTTCGTTGTCTTCACCAACATAAGTTGCGCCTAAACGCTCTGGTAAAGCAAAATCGAGCTGCACTGTACCACATTGCCAAGCACGACCTAAACAATCCATTAAGGTAAATTCAATCTTAGGACCATAAAATGCTCCTTCGCCTGGTAAATATTCAAATTTGATGTCGCTGTCGGTTAATGCTTGTGCAAGACCCGCTTCAGCTTTGTCCCAAATTTCATCACTACCAATGCGATTTTCAGGACGTGTTGATAATTTAACAACAACATCTTCAAAACCAAATGAACCATAGACATCGTATACCATCTCGATACATTTTTTTACTTCGGCTTGTACTTGTGATTCCATACAGAAAATATGAGCATCATCTTGAGTAAAGCCACGAACGCGCATTAAGCCATGTAATGAACCTGATGGCTCGTTACGATGACAACAACCAAACTCAGCAATACGTAAAGGTAAATCGCGGTACGATTTTAAACCTTGGTTGAATATCTGTACATGACCTGGACAGTTCATTGGTTTTATCGCGTATTCACGCTTTTCAGACTCAGTGGTGAACATACCGTCGGCATATTTTTCCCAGTGACCTGATTTTTCCCAAAGGCTTCTGTCCATCATCATCGGCGCTTTAACTTCGTCATAATCATATTCGTGTAATTTTTCACGAATAAATTTCTCTAACTCAGTGTAAATTGTCCAACCATCGTTATGCCAAAACACCATGCCTGGTGCTTCTTCTTGCCAATGAAATAAATCTAATGTTTTACCAATTTTACGGTGATCGCGCTTTTCAGCTTCTGCTAAACGAACGATATACGCTTTAAGTTGCTTTTTATCAGCCCATGCTGTGCCGTAAATACGTTGCAACATTTTGTTGTCAGAATTACCACGCCAATAAGCACCAGCAACTTTCATCAATTTAAAATGATGACAATGACGCATACTAGGTACATGAGGACCACGACACATATCAATGTATTCTTGGTGATGATATAAAGCAGGCGTATCAGTTTTCTCGATGTTTTCATCAAGAATTTGTAATTTGTAGGTTTCACCACGCTCAGTAAACGCATCGTAAGCGTCTTGCCATGAACCTGTTTTCTTAACAACGTCATAACCGGTGCGTGCTAGTTCAGTCATACGTTTTTCAAGTTTGACTAAATCGTCTTCAGTAATTGACTCTTCAAGGTCAATATCATAATAAAAGCCGTTATCAATCGTTGGTCCAATCGCCATTTTAACATTTGGGTATAACTGCTTAATAGCATGCCCTAGTAAATGCGCACAAGAATGACGAATAATCTCAAGAGCTTCGTTATCTTTATTAGTGATAAGTTGTAAAGAAGCATCTTGGGTAATTAATTCACAAGCATCAACAAGATTTCCGTCGATACGACCCGCGATGGTTGCTTTAGCAAGACCAGGTCCTATGTCTAAGGCAACATCCATTACCGATACTGCATTGTCGAATGAACGTTTTGAACCGTCAGGGAGAGTGATAACAGGCATTAATTTTCCTTTATTTCAGTGGCGTCACACACAAAGTGACGCTTGAATATATTTTTAATAATATAAACTATTTCTTTTGGGAAATATTTGAGGTCGCAAATATAGGGGAATTCCCCTTTATTTGCAATATAAAGACAGACTTATCTTTTTGCCATCATTGCCAGCGCCATCGCTTCTGCGACTTTAATACCATCAATACCCGCAGATAATATACCACCGGCATAACCAGCACCTTCACCAGCCGGATAAAGACCTTCGACATTAATGCTTTGCAGTGACTCTCTGTCACGGGTAATTTGAATGGTTGATGATGTTCTTGTCTCAACAGCGGTTAATGTCGCATCATTCATTGAAAAACCTTTTATCTTACGTTCAAAGGCAGGTAATGCTTCACGAATAGCGGCAATAGCGTAATCAGGTAAGGTTTCACTTAAGTCGCAATATTTAACGCCGGGCTTGTATGAAGGGCTAACTTCGCCATGCTCACCGCTTTTACGTCCAGCAAGAAAGTCACCGACTAACTGCACTGGCGCATCATAATTTTCTCCACCGAGTTTAAAGGCTGTTTCTTCTAAACGGCGTTGAAATTCAATACCCGATAATACGTCTGAAGGGTCATCTTTATTAGCAAAGTCGCTAGGCTCAATACCAACAACAATTGCGCTATTCGCATTACGTTCATGACGCGAGTATTGGCTCATACCATTAGTGACTAAGCGCCCTTCTTCTGATGCCGCTGCAACTACAGTTCCGCCAGGACACATACAGAAGCTGTAAACACTTCGACCATTATTACAATGGTGTACTAATTTATAATCTGCAGCGCCTAATATTTCATTACCGGCATTGTCACCAAAACGTGCATCATCAATAACTGATTGCTCATGCTCTATGCGAAAGCCAACTGAAAAAGGTTTAGCTTTTACCGAGACTTTATTTTTAACAAGCATCTCAAAGGTATCACGAGCGCTATGACCTACGGCTAAAGCAACATAATTGGTATCAATACGTTCGCCACTGGCCAGTGTTAAGCCATTAATACGTTTGTGTCCATCAGCACCTTGCTCTTCATCAAAATGAAATTCGTCAACGCGTTGTTCAAAACGAATTTCACCACCAAGCGCAATAATCTTAGCGCGCATTTGCTCAATCATAGTAACGAGCTTAAAGGTACCGATATGCGGTTTACTCACAAATAGAATTTCTTCAGGCGCGCCTGCATCAACAAATTCATGCAGCACTTTACGGCTATAATGTTTCTTGTCTTTAACTTGGCTATAGAGTTTACCATCAGAGAAAGTACCTGCACCACCCTCACCAAATTGTACATTAGATTCAGTATTGAGTATTTTTTTGCGCCAAAAGCCAAAGGTATCTTTGGTGCGTTGACGTACTTCTTTACCGCGCTCTAAAATAATCGGCTTAAATCCCATTTGAGCAAGTACTAATCCGATAAATAAGCCACATGGACCAAAGCCAATAACAACAGGTCGTTGTGATAAGACTTCTGGCGCTTGGGCAACAAAATTGTAGCTCATGTCAGGGCTTACTTTTACTTGGCTGTCTTTAGCAAATTTTTCAAGTAATTCTTCATTAAGGCGAGTGTCTACATCAAGCGTATAAATCAATACTATTTTTGCTTTTTTACGTGCGTCATATCCGCGCTTATGAACCGTAAAATCAATTAGCTGATCTTCAGAAATTGATAATGTATCTAGAATAGCCAGTTTTATATCAGCTTCTTCATGATCAAGCGGCAGTTGGATATTTGTTAAACGCAACATAGTGAGCGGTTCCAAAAAGAGAAAAGGGAATTTTTCGGCATTTTACCTGAACATACCTCTCAGTTAAATCAACAATTGAAATTATTGCTAAGCTAGGTATGATCAGCTCGAAAATATTTCATCTCATCAAAAGAGTACGTTATGGCATTTGTAGTTACCGACAATTGTATAAAATGTAAATATACCGACTGTGTAGCAGTATGCCCAGTGGATGCATTTTATGAAGGTCCTAATTTTTTAGTCATCAGTCCTGAAGACTGTATTGATTGTGACTTATGTCCGGTTGAATGCCCTGCAGGCGCTATATATCAAGAAGATGACGTTCCTGAAGATCAAAAAGAATTTATCGAACTCAATGCTGAGTTAGCTAAAGTATGGCCGAGAATAACCGAAGTAAAACCCGCACCTGCCGATGCACAAGAATGGGATGGCGTACCCAATAAAATAGCTCACTTAATTATTGAAAATTAAAATCAGCTCAGCAAAATAAACACATTGCTCAATTATTAACTATACTCACACCAACAGGGTCAATGAATAATTGGTGCATTATGTGGCAATCTATTGAGCAAGCAATTAAAACTGAAACCGGTGAGCAATTCACTATTGAAAAAAAGCGCATTATTTCAACAAGTGAAAGCAATTTAGCTTACCAACTAAGCAATAAGCAACATCATTACTTTATTAAAATTAAAGATAAAAATCACTTCAACAATTTTGAATCAGAAGCTTACGCCCTAAATCAAATACGTTCTCTTAAACAAATTACTTGCCCCGAAGTTATAGCATTAGGAAGCACCCTTGATAAAAGCTTTATTGTGCTTGATTACATTCCATTTTCACACGCTACCGAAAAACATTGGTATAATTTAGGTGCACAGCTCGCCTTGATGCATAAAGGTTCGTCACATGGACAATTTGGTTGGCAACACGACAATTATATTGGCGACACTTTACAGCCGAACAACTGGCGTAGTAATTGGAAAACCTTCTTCTCAGAACAACGAGTTGCTTGGCAATTACAATTACTGAGCGAAAAATCAATAACACTGGGTAACATTGACCATATTACTGATATTTGCCACGACGCATTAAATCATCACGATGTTAAACCTTGCCTAGTTCATGGTGACTTATGGATGGGTAACTTAGGCTTCACGGACTCTTTGTCAGTCATTTATGATCCTGCTTGCTATTATGGTGACCGAGAAGTCGATATTGCGATGACCGAACTCTTTGGCCAACTACCTTATGATTTTTATCAGGGTTACCAAGATATTTTCCCCCTTGAAAAAGGCTATGAGCAACGAAAGCTCATTTATAATTTTTATCATATCCTAAATCATGCGAATCTATTTGGTGGTATCTATATTGATCAATCAAGAGCTTTGTTATCTCGAATTTTATCATTACATTAATGTTAAAATAAAATTGATTGCACACAATAAGTTAAATAATTTAGACAACTTTATTTTTGATTTTGTTAGCGATTTTTACAAATATGAACATACTTAATCATCAGTAACCAAAAGAATCTAGGAGGCAAAATGTCCCAGGAATCAAGCTTACAAGCGATAAAAGACAAACGTATTAGCTGCCCTCATTGTGGTCATCACTTACATTTAGCTTTAGATACATCGGCTGGTGATCAAGATTATTACGAAGAGTGCCCTTCTTGTTGTCGAGATATTCACTTAAATATGCATATTGATGAATACCGCCAAAAAATTCAATTAGCGATAGACAGTGATGACGAACAAGTTTTTTAGTAATTATTACTCTTGTTTTCGCTTCACCATTGTTTTTTATAAAGGCTAAATTCACTAGAGAAACATTGCACAACTGCTTTAAACCTATATCATTCTCATCTTGATCATTTTTCTTCTTAAAATGATGGTTTTATAAGCACTCTTCCCTAATGAATATTACTGACTTTAGAAAAAACACCAAAAGCCTAATGAAATTGGCTTATCCTATTTTGATCGCTCAACTTGTGCAAACCCTAATGGGATTTGCAGACACGGTGATGGCTGGTCGAGTGAGCGCTACCGACATGGCTGCAGTAGCGGTTGCTAGCAGTGTTTGGTTACCCTTAATACTAACTATATATGGTTTAGTCATGGCACTTGCTGCCATAGTATCGCAACTTGCTGGAGCAAAAAAATTCCATTACGTTGCCAAAGCGACCTATCAAACCGCATGGATAGCATTAACCTTAGGTCTGTTGTTGATCGTTTTATATTATGCGATCACTCCCTTAGTCATTGAACAGATCCCGCTAGAAAGTCATTTAAAACAATTACTTTTTGATTACTTAGGCTATATCGTTTGGGGTGGTCCAGGTTTTTGTTTATATCTTGTCTTAAGAAACTACTCTGAAGGTTTGTCGCATACCAAACCAACAATGATCATCAGTATCATAGGTTTGTTAATTAATATTCCGGCTAATTATATTTTTATCTACGGTGAGTTTGGCATGCCTGCACTAGGTGGTGCGGGTTGTGGTATCGCCACAGCTATCGTTTATTGGGTTATGTTTGTCTCGATGTTTATTTATTGTTACGTATCAAAAAAATTAAAACATGCCTCATTATTTGAACGTTTTTACTGGCCGAACTGGCTAGAAATAAAAGAAATACTGACGATCGGTTTTCCTATTGCAATGTCATTACTGTTTGAGGTGAGTTTATTTGCCGTAGTCGCAATTATTCTGGTGCCCTTTGGTGCAGAGGTTGTTGCAAGCCATCAAATAGCCATTAACTTTTCAGGCTTAGTATTTATGGTGCCATTAAGTTTAGCTATGGCCGTGACTATACAAGTGGGTTATGCCGTTGGTAATAATGATTTAGCTAACGCGAAAGAAATATGCAATTATTCACTGATATTGTCACTTGTTATTGCAGTTGGTACTGCACTATTAACGATTGCTTTACGCTACCCCATCGCAGAAATATATACGCTAGATAGAAAAGTGATTGAGTTAGCCGCTAGCCTAATGTTTTTAGCTTCTTTATTTCAGTTTTCCGATGCAATACAAGTTATTTCTGCGGGAGCATTGCGAGGCTATAAAGATACGCAGTCTATTTTATACATTACTTTCTTTTCATATTGGGTCATTGGCTTAAGTTTAGGGCTAATTTTAGGGTTAACCAACTGGATAATTGACCCGATTGGTCCTTATGGTTTTTGGATAGGTATAATTTTTGGCTTAACAACCGCAGCCGTATTATTAGCTTGGCGACTCAGTATCATTCAAAAAAGAGTCGAAATGGCGCATTAATAAGCAAACAGTTAATTATTTAAATTGAAATACATAAAACTACTTGCAACTAACATTTCATATCGATAATATGACGCCCGTTGGTTAAAGCAACTAACAATTGCTCGCTTAGCTCAGTTGGTTAGAGTACTTGCATGACATGCAAGGTGTCACTGGTTCGAGTCCAGTAGCGAGCACCAAATTAAAGAACGGGATTACAGCAATGTAATCCCGTTTTTGCTTTCATAAACAAAGTTTTACATCTAATCTAAATAACTATCTCTTATTGATTTGTAGATGGTATCTAAAGAAATTCCCTTCAACAAGTGACCAATTTACTACGGACAGATTCTAAACTAAGTGAGTCTGATGATATAAGGTCTTTAGGGGATAAATTACATGATGGTTCCGTGCGACCCAAGCAGCCACACCTAGGTACAGATGAATGCGCTGCAAACTCATATATACTGGCTGATTCAACAAATTACATATTGCGAATTTATTGATAGATTGTAGCAATTAATGTAACAAAACAAATTGTAAATAATCGCCCTGTTATATAACAATGTAATTAGACTTTAATTGACTTTTGTGACACCTCTTAACCATTAATCTACACATCTATTAAACCCATCAACAGTTACCAGAGACTATAAAGACCTTCATATGTACTACTTTAGGATGGTGTTTCCTATTAAGGAGGTTGTTCTAATCGATTATGTCAGGAAGCTACAAAGCGGTCTTAATTTTTGTTTAATTTATCATAGCCAAAGGTTTGCTTGGCACCATTGCCGACATTCAACATAAAACGAATACTAGCTTAGTACCAACAGGGCATTTTATTCTGAAGTGATTATTTATTATTAAGTTATATAATTCCCGCTAATGATAGTTGCTCTTTTGCAGCATCAATCCTAGTTTTGATGACCTCTTTAAAAGACTTGCCATCAATATTAAAAGCAAAATAATAAGTTTCTTTCTTAGTTTCAATAAACCCTACATACCAGCCTAGGGCATTATCTTGAGCGACTCCACCAGATCCCGTTTTGGCATATAATTTATAATCTTTGGTAGTTTCAGCTAACATGATGTCTTTCAACTGCATCAATGAACTTTTCGATACTGCTAACTTATGATTATATAAGCGTTGAAGGAAGTCGACTTGCTCTTTAGCACTTATTTTTATACTTTTATTCAACCAAAAATTATCAATACCTGATGATATATCTTGATTACCATATTGAAAATCAGCTAAGTATTGACTCATTCTCTTTTTATTAATTTTACTTGCTGTATCTTGATAGATAGGAACTGCTGAATACTTATAAGCCTCCCTTAAAGAAATAGGAGCTTCATACCAAGTTTTAGGCCACCACTTTTGAATTGGATAATCCGCTATATCAAAAGTAAGCTCTACTTCAGTATTTTTAATGACGCCTGTATCTAAAATTATAAGGGAATGTGGAATTTTGAATGTTGACCAAAGTGTCATTCGCTTAACAGCTCTTTCGGGATTTATAATGTATTGCCTTATCAGTATAGACTTTGCTTAATAATGATATTTAGTTTATAACTACGGTAAGAATATTAATAAATCGCCCCAATTAATGATTAATAAATCCATAAAAAACAAATCGATTCGTCTTAGAATAATCTTTTTAATTATTTTGGTTTTTATTCTTGTATTAGTGTTTTTTTCATATTTTTTAAAAGATTTCATTACTGGAGTTGAACAAGATTTAGGTAAAAAAATGGTGCTTCAACATGCCATTATCAACAAAGAAAAAGCCCTCAGTCATTTTACACAAAACTTAAATCTAGTTAAACGTTCCTTGCTCAATAATACGTATCAAGACTGGATGAAAAATAACGATAATGAAAAATTTAAAACAAAAGCGATTCAGTCTGTTGAAAAAGACTGTCAAGTTATAGATTGCTATGGCTGGTTTATCCTTTCAATTGCACCTCTTACTAGTATTGATTGGAATAAAGAGAGTAATACCATAAAAACGGTTCCGTTGAAATTAGAAGAAAATTCTTGGCTACCAAAAAAGCTAGAAGAAAATAATGAGTTTTATGTCGATGCTGATATTAATACTATTGATGGAAACACCTATGTTTTTTTTGATTATATAGTAAGAGAAAATGATAAAGTCATTGGAACGGTTGGAAGCTACGCACTAGTCTCAACTATTACTAATGAATTGCTCAGTACCTCTAACCAAGATATTTTAGATGTACTTATTGATAATCATGGTGTATTTCGTACTAGTTTGAATGAAAATACCAGTCGTTATCATCCCTCTCTTTCAAAGTTTTTGTCCAACAAAGAATGGCATCAAGTCATCGGGGATGATCTAGATAAAAGCAGCTTAATAAAACTAAAAAATAATACTAATAGTCATTCGGTAAAAACGATTGATATCAGAATTAATGAAGTTAATTATATAGCCGCTATTGTGTATATCGAGGAAATAGAATGGTATGCAATGAGTTTGTTTTCAAAAGAAGCAATGGAAGGAAGTATTGTTATTCTGCCTCTCTTTTTAGTTGGCGCCCTACTTCTTTTTAGCGTTATTGTACTTACACTTTATTTTTTGAATAAGCTGGTTTTTAAACGACTTATAGTGATGAACAAATCAGTTAATAACATTGCATTAGGTAATTATAAAGACTTAATTAAAGACTGTCGTTCGGATGAATTAGGTACTTTAGCTCAAGGGATAAACACTATGAGCCAAGAAATATCAAAGAATCTATCAAAGATAAAGTCTCAAAATAATGCGCTAAATGATGCTATTGATAAAGCAAATGCAGCAAATGCAGCAAAATCTATTTTTCTATCTAATATGAGCCATGAAATAAGAACCCCTATGAATGCAGTTTTAGGTTTTGCTGAAATAGGAAGAAACACCAAAGTTTTATTTGAAAAAGATGATTCACTTGAACAAATACAACGCTCAGGTGAACACTTACTGCAAATAATTAATGACGTATTAGACTTTTCTAAAATAGGATCCAAGCAACTTGAGTTGGAAAAAATCTCATTTAACTTTAGTGCTATCCTTAAAAAAATAACACAAATCTGTAAGTCGGATATTAATAAAAAAAATATATCATTAAATTTCCTATTAGATGATTTGATTCCTAGCCACTTAATTGGTGATCCACTAAAAATAGAACAAATCATCATTAATTTGGTTAGTAATGCTATAAAATTTACGGAACATGGCAGTATTGATATTAACACACGTCTAAAAAGACAAAACGAAAAGAACGTTATCATCGAGTTAAGTGTTAAAGACACAGGAATAGGTATAACGCCAGAACAACAAAAAAACTTATTTATAGCTTTTTCTCAAGCCGATAATTCAATCACTAGAAAGTTTGGTGGCACAGGATTAGGATTAGCGATAAGTAAGCAATTAGTCGAAATGATGGGGGGGGAAATTACACTAAAAAGTGAACGAGATAAAGGCACTGAATTCACATTCACCATACCTTTGACATACTCTACTAAAAAGTTTGAGAAAAAAATAGAAGAATCAGCTGATTTTGATTTAGTAAAATTAAAAGCAGCTTTGTATGGAAAAAAAATATTGCTCGTTGAAGACAATAGAATCAACCAAATTGTAGCTAAAAAAACACTAGAGCCATTAAATATTTCAATTGATATAGCAGAGAATGGCTTACAGGCAGTAGAAAAAATGAAAAACGACACTTATTCTTTAGTGTTAATGGATATACAAATGCCTGAGTTAGACGGACTACAAGCCACAGAACAAATTAGAATGTTTGATAAAGACACTGTAATTATTGGTATGTCAGCTCATGCTAGTATCCAAGATACTGAAAAAGCGATTAAGTCAGGAATGAATGATTATATGACTAAACCCATTAAGCAAAAAACAGTTTTTTTGATGATATCAGAATATATCTTTTAGTTCCGCAGTTAACTAACACCAAATAAGTCTATGCCTTTAGAAGCAAAATTTAGGAGACAGGGTAATATGTTTCTTAAACGTTCATGATGATGGTAACTAGTCTATTTTTAGATGTGATTTAAGTAGTGTTATCGGTACTCCTCATAAAATCATTAATTAAGCCACCCACAATAACCTGTTTGTTTTTTCAACAATAAACTACACTTAATTCACCCCTGTTAAGTGTGGTGATAGTTATGCCCAAGCCTCGTTCACAACAAATTAGTTTATCTGATACGCCGTATTATCATATTTGCAGTCAAACCGTTCGAAAAGCCTTTTTATGTGGTGTTGATAAAGAAACCGGTGTCAGTTATGAG